>NZ_KV790969.1:201235-201421 GCF_001807785.1 Streptococcus sp. HMSC10A01
CTCACGGATGCGCTCGTGGAGGCTGATTCGTTCGCAGATACTGAGGCGCTCGTCGAAGCTGATTCACTCGCAGAGACTGAGGCACTTGTGGAAGCGGATTCGCTCGCAGATACCGAGGCGCTCGTGGAAGCCGACTCACTCGCACTTACAGACGCACTCGTAGACGCGGATTCACTGGCACTTACT
>NZ_KV790970.1:0-1103 GCF_001807785.1 Streptococcus sp. HMSC10A01
TTAGATAAACAAAGCTACAGAAAGCTACTAGTAAGATAGCTATCACTAAAATAATTTGTTTTCTTTTATTCATTTATTGTCCTTATTACCCGTTTCAGCCAAAGCCTGTTGATAAACGATGTTTCGCAAATTTGTGGCATATTAATTTGTCTCTTTTTTCCTATTTGCGTTTATGCTTTCCTGTGCTTTTTGAGCTTCCGCTTTGGACCAATCAATGAATTCTTGGTAATTATTTAAAGGAGTTTCTTCGTTCGTTTCATAATCCTTTGCGACTATATCTAGCTTATCCTGACCAACTGGCGCAAACCAATGGCGAAGATCTTCATAGTAATCTGCAGGAGAAACCAAGCCTCTTCGATACAGAATTTTTGTAACTCTATTTTTCTTTAAACGCTTGACCAAGTCAGGAAACTCATGGCTAAAGTTAATATCCTGCCCAATCTTGTTCTCCTTTTTATCATTAATATAACCTAAATTGTTTGAAGCTGAAAATCCATTAAAATATAGAATATCATCGAGATTGGTTCTGGATAGGGAAGGGAAACTATTTTGTGCGGTACTCACTTCTTCCATCGCTTCACTAAGCTCTGCCAATTTCCCATTTTCCAAATTTAATACTAGGCTTTTTGTTTCTTCTAAATTTTTTCTTTTTGAAACAAAAAGCCGTACATAATCTTTACCCTCAAAATAGAAGCTAGAACCAACTACTTGGAGGGACCCGTCATCTCTCAAGCCGTAATCTGAATCGTATTCTTCTACGGCCTTTTTGAGGTCTATGCGCTTTTCAACGAAATTTTTTTTACGTAAATCATAAGTGATAATATCAAATTTTTTGAGTTTACCGGATGGTAAAGTATTCTTTTTTGCATAAAAGTGCTCATAAGTTATAAATGTTGAGACTACGTAGTTCCGACTAATTCTTAAATTATTAGAATGCCACTTTAAAGTATTGGGACTAACTAATACATAGCGCCCATCTTTTGTTAGAGTGATATCTTTCAGCGAAGAATCATATACAAGCGTTTCCTTTCTGGACTCCTCCTTTGGCTTGGAAGGAGAAAAGAATTGTTTTTTTAGATAAACAAAGCTACAGAAAGCTACTA
>NZ_KV790971.1:0-221 GCF_001807785.1 Streptococcus sp. HMSC10A01
CAATCCACGCTCCCGTGAAGGGAGCGACTTCGGAGGAAACCTAAGCCAAGCTAATTTAGAGGTTATTTCAATCCACGCTCCCGTGAAGGGAGCGACGTTAGATGCATTGTTAGATGCATTGAATCAATACATTTCAATCCACGCTCCCGTGAAGGGAGCGACATTTTCGCCTTGGAAAATATGGTGACTAGCAAGTATTTCAATCCACGCTCCCGTGAAGG
>NZ_KV790971.1:241-467 GCF_001807785.1 Streptococcus sp. HMSC10A01
CAATCCACGCTCCCGTGAAGGGAGCGACCGTATTCACCTGTCTGCCAGATACCCCCAGCATATATTTCAATCCACGCTCCCGTGAAGGGAGCGACTATAGGTTTCCGACAACTTCGAAACTTTCTTCACTTATTTCAATCCACGCTCCCGTGAAGGGAGCGACTAGGGGATGAAATTCCAGATTATTTGAGAGGAACAGATTTCAATCCACGCTCCCGTGAAGGGA
>NZ_KV790971.1:487-575 GCF_001807785.1 Streptococcus sp. HMSC10A01
CAATCCACGCTCCCGTGAAGGGAGCGACTCAAACCAGTAACAAACAAACGGAGGAAAACGAAATTTCAATCCACGCTCCCGTGAAGGG
>NZ_KV790971.1:1575-1664 GCF_001807785.1 Streptococcus sp. HMSC10A01
CAATCCACGCTCCCGTGAAGGGAGCGACAGAACTCCCTTACTTCTCCTTCATCAAGCCCACATTTCAATCCACGCTCCCGTGAAGGGAG
>NZ_KV790971.1:2664-2850 GCF_001807785.1 Streptococcus sp. HMSC10A01
CAATCCACGCTCCCGTGAAGGGAGCGACCGACCGCTCCAACCAACCACATCTGAGCTATTTTTATTTCAATCCACGCTCCCGTGAAGGGAGACATTTCAATCCACGCTCCCGTGAAGGGAGCGACAGTAAATGACGGCGATTGATACAAATGAGATTTTATTTCAATCCACGCTCCCGTGAAGGGA
>NZ_KV790972.1:0-31049 GCF_001807785.1 Streptococcus sp. HMSC10A01
AAAACAGCACCAGTGCATGAAGTTCCCGAACTGACAGAATATGGAACTAGTCCCGAGACAGCTCCAATTCATGAGAACTCTAAGTTGGAATTGACTACAAATGACGGGGTTAGAATTGAAAAGATTGATTTTTCTATTGAGGAGCAGTATACAGATGAGATTCCTGAGGGGAGTCGTCAAATCGCAACTCCGGGAGTCCAAGGCGAACGGACTATCAAGACTCGTGTCTACAGTTCCAATGGTCAGGAAATTGACCGCCAAGAGTTGTCTAATGAGGAAACCCTAGCTCCTGTAACGCAAATCGTCAAAGTCGGCACGGCTAAGCCAAACATGATACCAAGTGATGCACCGAAATCAGAAGCTTTACCAGAGTATCCGTTGACTTACACCGATGAAACGCGCGTTGAGAAGATTGCTTTCAACATCGAGGAGCAATATACCGATGAGCTTGTTCGAGATGCTCGTCAAATCGCAACTCCGGGAGTCCAAGGCGAACGGACTATCAAGACTCGTGTCTACAGTTCCAACGGTCAAGTGGTTGACCGCCAAGAACTATCTAACGAAGAAACCTTAGCTTCCGTAACACAAATCGTCAAAGTTGGCACAGCTAAACCAACCATGGTGCCAAATGAAGCACCGAAAGCAGACGCTTTGCCAGAGTATCCACTGACCTACACGGACGAAACCCGCGTAGAGAAAATCAACTTCACCATTCGTGAAGAAGAAACGGACGAATTAGTTCGTGATGCCCGTCAAATCGCGACTCCGGGAGTCCAAGGTGAGCGCACTATCAAGACTCGTGTCTACAGTTCTAATGGTCAAGTTGTTGACCGTCAAGAATTGTCTAATGAAGAAACTTTGGCGCCCGTAACACAAATCGTCAAAGTCGGCACAGCTAAACCAACTATGGTGCCAAATGAAGCACCGAAAGCAGACGCTTTGCCAGAGTATCCACTGACATATACAGATGAAACCCGCGTAGAGAAAATAGCCTTCAACATCGAGGAGCAATATACCGATGAATTGGTTCGCGATGCTCGTCAAATCGCAACTCCGGGTGTCCAAGGCGAACGGACGATCAAGACCCGAGTCTACAGTTCCAACGGTCAAGTGGTTGACCGCCAAGAGCTTTCTAACGAGGAAACCTTGGCTCCTGTAACGCAAATTGTTAAAGTCGGCACCGCTAAGCCGAACATGGTACCGAACGATGCACCGAAAGCAGATGCTTTAGAGGAGTTCGATTTAATTTCACTGCATAATCTCTTGGCAGAAGCAGATCAGATTAAAGCTCAGGCACGTTATTTTAACGATAGTCAGAGTCATCAATCTAACTACGATACTGCCTTGATGGCAGGTCAAGCTATTTTGAGCCAATCCCAAGCCAGCCAAGCAGAAGTTAACCAACTGGTGGAACAAATCAATCAAGCAAAGGCTCAATTAAGCGGTCTTGATGTTGTCAAAACGGATCTTCAAAATGAGTACGATTTAAATACAAGAATTAAAACTTCGGTTAAATATAAGAATGCGGATTCAGAAAAGCAGACAGCTTATACTGACGAATTGGCCAAGGCAGAAGGGGTTCTAAACAATCAAACTGCTACACAAGTGCAAGTAAACCAAGCTTTTGCTAGCCTGACAGCAGCCAAAGAAGGTCTAAATGGAGTGCCTAAAGTCAAGCCGACAGTTTCCATTTTAAGTCTGACAGAAAATCCTGATGATAAGTCGGTTACAGTCCAATATAGACTGGAAGACCAGACACAGTCCTTCCGTTCAGCGACTGCAGAATTGTACCAGGGAGATCAGCTTGTCCGCACTCTACCGATTACCAATTTCGCTGGCAACCTGAAGATTGGAGATTTAGACTACTACACAGGCTATACCCTGAAAACCAAGCTGACTTATGAACTGGATAATGGCAGCTTCACTGAGTTTGAAACCGACAGCCACAATTTTGAATTGGAATACAAGAAGATTGCCTTTCGAGATATTGATTCTGCCGAGTTTTACAGAAAAGAAAACGACCAGTTTAAGCGCGTCGTATCCATGAGCTCTATGCCTACAGATCTGTCTACCTACTTTGTCAAAGTCAAATCAAGTGAATCTAAGGAAATGCTCCTGCCGGTTCATAGCATAGCGGAAGACCAGAAGGATGGCAGGGATGTCTATAAGGTGACCGTTTCTCTGCCTGAGCTGGTCCAAGAAGGTGAGACAGGCTATAAGTCTGGTTATGACTTCTATATCAGTAAGGCAGCTGTTCCTAGTCAGCAAAATGTCTACACTAGCTTTGCTGGTTTGGTAGACGCTATGAAGCAAAATATGGCTGGCAACTATGTTCTAGGAGCAGATTTGGATGCGAGCGAGGTTGGTCTGGCACCTGCTGATTATGTCTACCTCAAAGGGAACTTCACAGGCAGTCTGACTGGTAGTCATGATGGCAAGCAGTACGCTATTTATAATCTAGCCAAGCCTTTATTTGAAAACCTCAAGAGTGGTTCCTCTATTTCTAATCTGGACCTGAAAGAAGTCAATATTGTTGGTACTTATGACTCAGCTGCACTAGCTCGTAGTGCTGAAAATGCTCAAATCACAGACCTCTCTGTCCAAGGTAGAGTATCAGTTGTAGGAAACGCTTCTAACGTAGCGGGACTAATTGTGAGTGCGACAAACACCCAAATTACCAATAGCTCCTTTACTGGAACTATCGTGTCAAATGATAAACAGGGCAAAGAATACAATGTCGGTGGTTTGGTTGCCAATCTTAAGGGAGGAAACTCCTTGATTAGCCAAAGCAGGGCAAATGTGACTATTCTAGCTGGCGCTAGAGCCAACAACCAACGCTTCGGCGGTCTGGTTGGCCGTTTAGAAAACAATGCTCGCATTAGCCGTTCTTATGTAACTGGAAAGATCCAAAATTCTTCTAAGAACGGTCAGATTGGTGGGGTAGTAGGTTCTAATTACTTCAATGGCTTGATTGATAATGTCATCAGCAATGTCAGTGGTACAAATGTTTACAGTATTTCTGGCGATCAGGGATATGAGAATAACCGTATTACAGAAGCTTATGCCGTTGAAGGAAATAAAACACTGGAAAATGACAAGTTTGTCACTTCAACACTGACTCTGAACGAGGCAGAAGAGAAGCTGGCTAGTTTAGACATTACAACCACGCTAGAAGACACGAATCTCAACCTTTATTCTGTCGACTACACCCAGGAAAAGAATGCTCGAGAAGATCGTCTGATAGCTTATGCTAACATGGAAAAACTCCTCCCATTCTACAATAAGGAGACCATTGTTGCCTATGGAAATAAACTTCCAGATAATCACAAGCTCAATACCGAGTACTTGCTGGATGTTGTTCCGATGAAGGGCGACCAGATTATCACTAATATCAATAGCAACAAGACCGGAATTAACCGCTTGATGCTGCACTTCGAGGATAATACGGTTGACTACCTGGATCTGACCTATAAGGGAGATTTCAAAAATAAGGCAATTGCAGAGTACAGTGTAAACGGCTTAGACCTTCTTTATACACCAGAAGCCTTCCTATCAGACTATAGCAGGATTTTTAATCAAGTGCTTCCTGAGTTGAACCAGGTTGTCCTGGACTCACCGGCTATGCGAAATGTTTTAGGCGTGAATGCTGACACTTCTCTGGATGATCTCTATCTGGATACAGCCTTTGACCAAGTCAAGACTAAGCTGTCAGAAGAGTTACGCAAAGTTCTGGCTATGGACAAGTCCATCAATACTGAAGGCAATGTCGTGGCTGACTATGTAGCTCAGAAGATTACAGCCAATAAGGAAGCCTTCCTGCTGGGTCTGACTTATCTCAACCGTTGGTATAATATCAACTATGACAATATCAATGTCAAGGATTTGTCGGTTTATAAGTTTGACTTCTTTGGAAACAATAATTCTTCAACACTAGATACCATTATTTCACTAGGTCAGTCTGGCTTTAATAATCTTAAAGCCAAGAACAACTATATGGCTTATGATACCTCGCTCTCTGAAGCGACTGGTAAGCGTGGGCTCTTCAATTATCTTGAAGGCTATCGTCAGCTCTTCCTTCCATACAAGACCAATAATGAATGGCTCAAGACCAATACAAAAGCCTACATCGTTGAGGCTAAGTCGGATGTACCAGAAGCTAGACAACTTCAGGATGCAGCCGAGGGCAAGAGTAAGTATTCTGTTGGCGTTTATGACAAGATTACTGCAGATAATTGGGAACACAAGGGCATGCTACTGCCGCTCTTGACCATGACTGAGAAGGGCGTCTATGCTATCTCCAATATGTCCACCATCTCCATGGGAGCTTATGATCGCTATCGCCTTGATGCCAATGGCAGGGTTCGGACAGATGCGGAGCTAGCTGAATATGTCGAAGACCGAGTGAGAAAAACAGCTGAATACCAGCGTGATCACTATGACTTCTGGTACAAGATTCTAAGCGATGAAAGCAAGGACAAGCTCTTCCGTTCTGTTCTGGTTTACGATGGATTCTCATTGGTTGACAAGGATGGTAAAAGATATTGGGCTCCAGCTAATGACAAAAAATCACTGGCTATGCAGGAGTTCTTCGGACCAGCCGGTAAGTGGTACCCAAGCAAGGGCTACAATGCCTATGCTACAGGAAGTGTAACCCACTTTGATGCTGCTCGCTTGTTAGAAGACTATGGAAACTCTGTCTATACGCATGAGATGACCCATAATTCTGATGGTGGTATCTACTTTGAAGGTTATGGTCGTCGTGAGGGCTTGGGTGCGGAACTCTATGCTCGTGGACTCTTGCAGTCCACTCCAAGTGCAGATGAAGCTACCATTACTCTCAATACCCTCTTCAAGGTGAACAAAGACTCTAAGACACGTCTACACACATATAACTTCAAGGAACGCGTTCAAAATGCAGAAGACCTGCAGCACTATGTTCATGGTATGTTTGACATGATCTACACCCTAGATTATCTAGAAGGTAGCTCTATGCTTAAGCAGAGCGATGATGCTAAACTTCAGTGGTTCAGAAAGATGGAGAATTACTATATTACAGATAAGTATGGTAGGGAGACTCATGCTGGTAACCAGACGCGAAGCTTTACTGCTGAAGAAATCAAGCAGCTGAAGACCTTTAACTCTCTGATTGAAAATGATGTGATCACTCGTCGGGAGAACAAGGATAGTGGGAAATACGCTCGAAATGGCTACCTCAGTCTCAGCCTCTTCTCACCAATCTACTCGGCCTTGAGCAATCCAAATGGAGCGCCGGGTGATGTCATGTTCCGTCGCACGGCCTATGAGTTGCTAGCGGCTAAGGGTTACCATGAAGGATTTATCCCTTATGTTTCTGGTAAGTATTCTAAGGAAGCCTTTGATGAAGGCAAGAAAACTTGGGACGGATGGTCTGGAAGAGATGTCGGTCTCGTGACTGACCAGAAAGTCTTGGATAATGTATTCAAGGGTGAATATGATTCCTGGGTAGCCTTCAAGAAAGCTATGTATAAGGAGCGGATTGATCAGCTGACTAAGCTCAAACCAATCACTATTGAGTACGAGCTTAAAAATCCAAACAGTACTAAGAAAGTAACCATCCATTCTTATGAAGAGATGCAGAAGCTAATGGACGAAGCAGTGGCAGAGGATGTACGAAACATTACCAATGCTACTAGTCGTGTCGAAGCTAGCTGGGTCAACCTGCTCAAGAAGAAGATTTACAACGCTTATCTTCGTGAGACAGACGACTTCAGACAGTCAATCTTTAATAAGTAATCATTTTAATACTAGCTAAGGAAACTTAGTTAGTATTTTTTATGTTTTTCTTGCCTTTTACCAGAATTTTTGTTTAAATATATAATAAAGAAACAATTGTTGCGCAACAAATGTATCGGAAAGGGATGCCATGCCACCAAAAAATAAATTCACCAAAGAAGAAATCATTGAAGCTTGCTTAGATCTTGTTCGAGAAGAGGGGAAGTCAGCTGTTACTGCACGAGCAGTTGCTGCTAGATTGAAGTCTTCACCTAAGGTCATTTTTGGTCTCTTTGATAACATGGAAGAGCTTAACAAGGCCATTGTGATTGCTGCTGAGGAAACCTTTGTCAGACAAGTTGAAGTTGCTTTGCAGGAAGAAAAAGCCTTTCGAGCTGTAGGAATTGCTTATATCTGTTTTGCTGCTGAGGAGCCCCAGCTTTTCCAACTGATCTTTATGAATGAGCCTGAACGTGCAATTCATCAGTTTTCTGAATTTTTACCAATCAAAGATTATAGTTATGAAAAAATGATTTTGTCCATTCAAGAGGAATATGGACTTTCAAGACAGCTATCAGAGCAACTTTATCAGCATCTATTTATTTATTCACATGGCATTGCCAGTATGACTGCTGCAGGAATCTATCGCTTTTCACCAGCAGAACTAACTGCCATGCTGACACAAGTTTTCACAGCACTTATAAAGGAATTATTAGGAGGAAATCATGATTGAACTAAAGGGAGTAAGAAAGTCCTACGGAGCCAATGAGGTTTTAAAAGGTATCGATTTACGGATAGAAGAGCAAGATTATTTAGTGATTTTGGGTGCTTCTGGATCGGGTAAGTCGACTTTGCTAAATATTCTTTCAGGCTTGGAAAAACCTGATCAGGGTGAAGTATTATATGATGGGGAAAATATTGCGTCTTTAAGTGAAAGTCAACTGACTAAGTTCCGTAAGAATCAGGTCGCTTTTATATTCCAGCAATATTATTTATTACAAGAGTTGACGGTAGTGCAGAATGTTAAAATGGGAGCCTATCTTGCAAAGAATCAGGATTACTTTCCAATCATCGAAGCCATGGGTTTAAAAGAAAAAATCCATCAATATCCCAGTGAATTATCCGGCGGTGAGCAACAGCGCGTAGCGATTGCCAGAGCCTTGGCTAAGAAGCCAAAGGTACTTTTCCTTGATGAGCCGACAGGAGCTCTCGATGAGGCGACAGGCCGCCAGATTCTATCCTACATTGCTCAAATGAAAAAAGAGCTTGGATTTACCCTAGTAATGGTTACTCATAATGAGCATATAGCCCAGCTGGCAAATACTGTGGTGAGGGTGAATAGCGGGCAAATTCAGGACATTACGGTCAATGAAGAGCCAAAGAGAGTAGAGGAGATTGGGTGGTAGATTATGGTAGTTAGTAGCAAAGATTTACGGAAATTATCTGTTGTCTCCATTATCAGTTTTTGTGCAGTTTTGGTCTCGACTTTATTTATCAATTTTTACCTTGATCTTCAATCTATTGAGGTTGAGAAATTATCTTTACCAGCCAAGGCTTATTACGATGCTCAAGTTCTCATTGCTAAATTTGTCTCCTTGGTTAGTGGAGGAGTGCTTTCTCTCCTAGCTGTTCTTCTCTTATTCTTTTATATCAAGCAGTTTATTGATGATCATAAGGAAGAGTTAGGGATTCTCAAAGCTCTTGGCTACCAAAATGTTGAATTAGCAAAACATTTCTGGATTTTTAGTTGTTCAGTTTTTCTAGGAGACTTGCTTGGGTTTGCTTCATCATTCTTCTTTATGAAGGACTTTTATGATTTGCGCAATCAAAAAGGTTTCTTGCCCACTATTGAAATTCATTTTCATTGGCAATTGTTCCTCGCTATGGTCATCTTACCGACTCTTCTATTTGCCTTGTTAGGAATTGGCTATGCTTTGATTAAATTGAAGCAGCCGAGCCTTTATTTGCTGAAGAGATTTGAGTTGGCACAAGTAAAGCAAAAGCACCATAAAACTAAAGCAAATAAACCTTTTTTGAAAGAGTTGGGGGCTGTTCATTTTTATAAAAGGAAATTATTGATTTTCTTTGTTGTCTTTGCAGCATTTTCTTTTGCAGCTATGATGCAGCTTTCCTTAGGCATGAAAGACTTTATAGATGGTACCATTCAAGTCATGATGATGGGAATAGGCATTCTTCTGTCACTTTCGATTTTGCTGCTTTGTCTAGGTACTGTCGTCCAAGAAAACAAAGCCAGTCTGGCTCTCATGAAAGCCTTTGGCTATAGCAAAAAAGAATGTAGTCTCGTTATTTTTGCTCGTTATCGAGTGGTTGCTTACCTTGGTTTTGTCTTAGGGACGGTATATCAGTATGGTCTTATGAAGTTACTCCTTAAAGTTATTGTGAAAGATGCTAAGGGGGTCCCCGACTACGCATTTGATGTTCAGCTTTGCTTAATCGCCTTCTTAGCCTTTGTGATCTTATATGAAGTTTTACTTGCCTACTATGTCAAAACTATTGAAGGCTTGACCTTAAAAGAAGTCATGCTAGCTGAATAATATAAATAATCTAGCTTTTACATTGATAAACCCATCTGTAAAAGCTATTTTTGTGCTATAATGATAAAAAAATATGAGGAGATTAAAATGAATCAAACTGTTCAATATTTACAAGAATTAACGGCGATTCCTTCCCCAACAGGCTTCACAGCCGAGGTGGCTGACTATCTGGTACAAACGTTGGAAGGATTGGGCTATGAGCCTATCCGGACTAATAAAGGTGGCGTCCATGTTGTGGTTAAGGGTGAAAATGATGCCCAACATCGGGTAGTGACTGCCCATGTGGATACACTGGGGGCTATTGTGCGTGCAGTCAAGTCAGACGGTCGTCTTAAACTGGATCGGATTGGTGGCTTTCCTTGGAACATGATTGAAGGAGAAAACTGCCTAGTCCATGTGGCCAGCAGTGGCAAGACTATCAGTGGGACTATTTTGGTTCACCAGACTTCTTGTCATGTCTACAAGGATGCTGGGACGGTTGAACGTACCCAGGACAATATGGAAGTCCGTTTGGATGAAAAGGTGACGAGTGAAAAAGAAACGCGGGATTTAGGAATCGAAGTCGGTGATTTTATTTCCTTTGACCCTCGTACCACAGTTACTGAGTCAGGCTTTATCAAGTCTCGCTTTCTGGATGATAAGGTCAGTGCAGCTATTTTGCTCAATCTTTTGCGCGTTTATAAAGAGGAAAATATTCAGCTTCCGGTGACGACTCATTTTGCTTTCAGTGTCTTTGAAGAGGTTGGGCACGGGGCTAACTCCAGCCTTCCTGAGCAAGCGGTGGAATATCTGGCTGTTGATATGGGCGCTATGGGTGACGATCAGCAGACAGATGAGTATACGGTTTCCATCTGTGTTAAGGATGCTTCAGGGCCTTATCACTATGGCTTCCGCCAGCATTTGGTAAATTTAGCCAAGGAGCAGGACATTCCTTACAAACTGGACATCTATCCATTTTACGGATCAGACGCCTCTGCAGCTATGAGCGCAGGAGCAGAAGTCAAGCATGCTCTTTTAGGCGCGGGCATCGAATCCAGCCACTCTTATGAGCGGACGCATATTGATTCAGTCGTCGCGACAGAGCGCATGGTCGATGCTTATTTGAAAAGCGAGTTGGTAAAATAGGCAAAAGCGGAGTCCTATGCTAAAGTTTCTAAAATATCTTTCAAGCTTACTTCTATTCATTCTAGTTCTTGCGTTTTTATACCATCAATATAGTCTGAACAAAGAGAAAAAGTTCCTCACCTCTAGTATCGGTCAGCGAGTAGAGGTAGACGGAAAGCAAATGAATGTCTATGTGGCTGGAAATGGACCGAAAACCCTGGTCTTTCTCTCGGGTAGTGGGACAAGTTCACCTATCCTTGATTTTAAATCCCTGTATTCCAAACTTGTAAAGGACTATCGAGTAGTTGTGGTAGAGAAGTTTGGATATGGCTTTAGCGATGACTGGTCTAAACATCGTGATTTGGATACTATTCTAAGTCAAACAAGGAAAGCTTTACAGAAGGCTGATGTCAAAGGGCCATATGTTCTCCTTCCTCATTCTATGTCGGGATTAGAAGCCATGCATTGGTCTGCTTCCTATCCTAAGGAAGTTGAAGCGATTATTGGGTTAGATATGTCCCTTCCTCAAGCATACGATAAGTATAGACCCAATCGGCTTCTATATAAGACTTTGCAATTTGCTGCTAACTCGGGTCTAAGTCGCTGGCTTTATTCTCCGGATAAAGAGATTCATTCCCTGTCTAATGGTTCTTTAAATCCAAAGGAAAGGTCGATTTATAAAGCTTTATTCTATCGACGTCCCTTATCTAATGCCATAATAAAGGAGGCAGAAGAAGTAAAAATGAATGCAAAGCTTGTAAAACAAGACACAGTCACTGCCATTCCTTATTTACTATTTGTTTCCAATGGCCAAGGGACAGGTTTTGCTAAACAGGAGTGGCAAGATATGTCAAAAGACTTTGCTAAAGATCATAAAAATGTTCAGCTAAAGATTTTTGAGGTTCCTCACTATATTCATAGTTATATCTCTGATGAGCTTGCTAAGGAAATAAGAAAATTTTTGAAGTAAGTTTTGGAAAGGCTATCTAGCAGATTAAATAAAAAAACAGCAGGTTAAACAACCTGCTGTTTTCTAATAATTATTTTTAAAAAAATTTTAATATAAATTTGTAGCTTGATAGGTTATAATAAATAGGACACACTAGGAATGAGATACAAAGATAGGATAGGTGTATGAGAAAACATAATAAAAAAAGAATTAATATAAAGAAACTGCTTTTCTTTAGCTTACTTAGTTTTACAGTGGTTCTTGCCCTCTTTTTTGGAGTCAAGAGAATTTACTCATATTTTCAAGATAAGGAATACCAGGAGAAGATTGAAGCCTTAATTTCCAAGGAAGAGAAAAATTACGCTTCAAATACTGAGAAGAAGAGTAGACAAGAGGGCAGTCACTATATTGAAAGCTTCTATCCATTGAGAGATGGTCAAGTCAATACGACTGTCAAAGAAATGATGGATGCTGACAGTCAAACCATCAAGAATGACCATAAAAAAGATAGTAAGATTGATCAATTGACCTTCTATTATTCAGAAGAAAAAGATACCAGTCTAACTGATGTAAAAGAAGTTTTGGTTCATCGAAAAGATTATCAAGCAAAAAATAGGAAAATTAATCCTGCGGAAACCCGTCAAATTGCATGGAGTTATCTCGGTTCAGATGGTAATCGTTTCACCTTAGACAAGGTTTTTCAGGATGCAGAAGTTGCAAAAGAAGTCCTCTTAAGTGAAATCTCTAGCCAACTTACTTTTAGACAGATAGATGAAGCGGCTCAGACAGAAGTTCTTAACAGTATGTCAGCAAGCGACTTAAGCCAGTGGAATTTCCGGTATGAGAATAGTCATTTTTCTATTAGCTTACCTAAAGAAATTCAAGGCTTGACTAGTTTAGATGTCCCTTTATCCAGCCTTTATAATCAAATCAACCCTTCTTATCTAAAAGGAGCGGACTTGGAAGCATATCAGAACTATGAATCTAAAAGACATGAGAAAATGGTTGCTCTGACTTTTGATGATGGACCGGATGCTAAAACAACACCACAAGCGTTGGATATCCTAAAGAAATACGGTGTTAAGGCTACTTTCTTTATGCTAGGTCAAAATGTAGTAAGCAATCCAGACATTGTCAAGAGAGTAAAAAATGAAGGTCATCAAATTGGAATACATACATGGGATCATCCAGTTTTAACCAAACTTCCTATGGAAACAGTCAAGAAAGAAATTTTTGATACTCAGACGGCTATATATAACGTTGTAGGGATTAAGCCAACGATTACGCGACCACCTTATGGAGCTATTAATTCTACGATTCAAAATGCGATTGACCAATCCTTTATCATGTGGAATGTGGATAGTCTAGATTGGAAGACACGGAATACTAAAGCCATTATGCAGGAGGTTTCCAAGACCCAACCAGGCTCTATCATCCTCATGCATGATATACATCAGACCAGTATTGATGCCCTTCCGAGTGTCATCCAATATCTGCAAAATAATGGCTACACTCTAGTGACAGTCGATGAGTTGCTAGAGGGTCAGTTAGAGCCACATCGTATCTATTATGGTAGAGACTAAGACAGTTCTTGGGGTTAGATTTTTGAAATCATTGTTGGTAATGAGTAAAAGCAAAAAGCTTTGGAAACATTAGATTTCCAAAGCTTTTTTAGCTTAACTCGTTACATAAAGTTCTTGATTTTTTAGTACAATTTCGCGAACAGAAGCGTATTTTTTCAATATCTTCAGCTCTTCTGGATGGCTGATGAGGGTGATAACAGAACCATCCTTTCCCATACGTCCTGTCCGACCAGATCGGTGGGTATAGGTTTCGATGTCGCGAGGAAGCTCATAGTTTACTACGCATTCCAGAGAGTCAATATCGATTCCTCGGGCAACTAGGTCAGTGGCCAGCAAGAGAGTAATCTGATGGTCTTTAAACTTATCAAGAATCACCTTTCTGAACTTAACATTGACATCACTGGCAAGTGAAACAACATTGGCTTCTCGATACTGAAGTTTTTCCTCAGCACTACCCAGATCAGATAGAGAATTGAAGAAAACCAACCCACGAAATTCTTCTACATTAGACAGTTTGCGTAGCAACTCTACTTTGTCACGTTTTTCAACTTGTATGTAAAAATGCTGGATATTGTCCAAGACTTGATTATCAATGCTGATTTTTAGGGTGTCTTTAGCAATCTTATCGTGGTCGAACTTAGCGGTGGCGCTCATATATACCAGCTGGTGGTCACGAGGTGCATAGCGAACGATTTTATCAACAAAATGATACTGAGAATCGCTGAGCAGTTGGTCAAATTCATCTAAAACGATTGTATCAATATTCATCATCTTAATTTTTTTCAGCTTGACCAATTCAAAAATTCGACCTGGAGTACCAATGATAATTTCAGGTCCTTTTTTTAGACGTTCAATCTGGCGTTTTTGACTGGATCCAGAAATGAATAGCTGAGCGTTCAAACCAAGTGAGTCTGCCCAGCTTTTGCAAACTTCAAAGATTTGTCCAGCCAACTCAGTATTAGGAGCTAAAATCAAGAGTTGTTGAGCTTTTTTTGGCGTTATCTTAAGTAGACTGGGAAAGAGGTAGGCTAGAGTTTTGCCAGTTCCCGTTGGACTGATCCCTAAAACAGATTTTCCTGATGAAATTGGCTCAAATATCTCTTCCTGTATACTTGTAAGCTCTGAAAATCCTAAGTCTTCTAACTTGTCTTGCCAAGAGTTAGGAAAATATTTTTTAATCATAATCAACCTCAAATCTAATGCCAGCATCCTTGCGCATGGTCCACAATGTTTGGTGAACGGCAGATGCTGCTTTTAGCCATTCCTCATAAGCTGTTCGATCTTTTCTTAGTAATACTGTTGCAAAGGCTTTAGCTTCCTCCTGCATGGTATGAGAAGCTTGCTGGATGGGAAGAATAGTTTCTTGTCCATCTAGTCCATGGAAAATAGCAGAGCTGATAAATTCAATACTGTCTAAAGTCAGAGTTCCCTGATCCGTGTAGATTTCTGCGGGTAGATTGCTATTGATATTTTTTCCAGCCTGAATCCCGACTTGGAAATCAGGGTATATCAAAGCTCCCACTCCATTTAAGTCAACGGTATTAGGTAATTGTTGAGCACTGTATCGAGCAGATTGAGGGGAACCAAAGAGCCTAATCGCAGCGTATACGGGATAGACACCTAGGTCCATCAAAGCTCCACCAGAAAACTTGGCAGAAAAGACATTAGGTTCTTTCCCTGCAAGTAGTGCCTGCATCTTAGAAGAATATTTGGCATAGGTGAAGTGAGCTCCCCAGATAGTCTTGTCCTTGAGGAAGCTTTGAATAGTAGAGAAGGCTTTTTCATGATAGTTACGGGCAGCTTCAAAAATATAAACTTCTTTTTTCTTAGAAAGGGCTACTAGTTCTTGCCATTCTTCCGGTAGCGACACAGCTGGTTTTTCAATAATCGCGTGTTTACCTACTAAAATAACTTGTTTAGCCTGCTCAAAGTGTAAGGAATTTGGACTTGCAATATAGACTACATCGAGCGAACTTTTTAAAAAATCTGTCAAATCACTAAAAAGTTCTACATTTTGATAATCTTGGGCAAAGGCTTGAGCAGAAGTTAAGCTCCGCGAATATACAGCCTGTAACTCATAATGGCCACTGAGTTTAGCAGCCTTGATAAACTCATGGGAAATCTGTCCTGTTCCAATAATACCTAATTTTAACATGCTTCCCTCCTTTAAAAATCTCTCTATTCTTTACTGATTAGCCCTTTCATTATACCATGATTTGGTGTAAAATAGATAAGATTAAAAATATTGGAGCAAGAAATGCAAAACAGACCTATTATTATTGGAGTGACCGGTGGATCAGGTGGTGGTAAAACCAGTGTCTCCAGAGCAATTTTATCTAATTTCCCAAATGAAAAGATTGCTATGATTGAGCATGATTCTTACTATAAAGACCAGTCCCATTTGACTTTTGAGGAAAGGATTAAGACAAACTATGACCATCCTTTTGCCTTCGATACAGATCTAATGATTGAACAAATCAAGGAGCTTTTGGCTGGCCGTCCAGTAGATATCCCCACCTATGATTATACGGAGCATACTCGTAGTAGCAAAACCTATCGCCAGGAACCTAAAGATGTATTTATCGTAGAAGGGATCTTGGTACTTGAAGATCAGCGCTTGCGTGACTTGATGGATATCAAAATTTTTGTCGATACTGATGATGATGTTCGAATCATTCGCCGGATCAAGCGGGATATGGAAGAACGTGGTCGCAGTCTGGATAGCGTTATTGAACAATATTTGGGTGTAGTGAAACCCATGTATCATCAGTTTATTGAGCCGACTAAGCGTTATGCTGATGTCATCATTCCTGAAGGAGCTTCAAATACAGTTGCCATTGATCTGATCACAACTAAGATTGAAAAAATCTTAAAAGAAGCTAGAAATTAATGAGGAGGAAGTCTAGTAAGGAGCTAGACTTTTTAAATAAAATGAGAAATATTGTGAAAAGAGAATTTCATTCCCGATCTAAATTTTTCGCCTGTTTGCTGACATTTTGCGCGGGGTTTGTGGATGCCTATACCTTCATTGAAAGGGGAGGAACCTTGGTAGCCGGGCAAACAGGAAATGTTGTTTTCCTTTCAGTTGAATTGATTAATCATGAGGCAAGGGAAATTGAAGTAAAACTGGCTACGATGTTAGCTTTTATGCTAGGGATCTTTTTAATGACGGTTTTTCAAAATCTTTTTGAGAAATCCTGGTGGCGACTTTCGAGCATTGTACCACTAATTCTAGTATCTTCTGTAATTGGATTTTTGCCAGGCAACTTCGCCAATATCTACATTGTGCCTCCTCTT
This sequence comes from Streptococcus sp. HMSC10A01, assembly GCF_001807785.1. Classification (NCBI taxonomy): domain Bacteria; kingdom Bacillati; phylum Bacillota; class Bacilli; order Lactobacillales; family Streptococcaceae; genus Streptococcus; species Streptococcus sp. HMSC10A01. The sequence goes on from NZ_KV790972.1 coordinate 15,240, forward strand.
GGTTTTTGTATGGGGTTGGTAGCGACGGCTTTTGGAGAAGTAGATGGCATTGCCTATAATAATTCCTTTATGACAGGTAATCTTAAGAAGACCATGGTTGCTTTTGGGACTTACGTTCGAACAAAGAAAATATCTTACTTAGAAGAAGGCTTGTTTTTTGTGGCTCTTTTAGCTAGTTTTGTAACGGGAGCCATCGCGTCTACTTATCTCATCCAATTCTGGTACTTGAGGACGATTTGGTTAGTAAGCTTGATTTTATCAGCCTTTCTAATCTTTAGATTAACTCAATACCTGCGTAGAAGATAACAAGTAAATAGCATTAAATGTAAACTGAGATCAGCTTATCTCAGTTTTTTTGTTTCTTAATTTAGTTAAGTAGGGTAGACGTCATGTATTTCAGAATTTATGCCCAAGTGATTTTTAAAGAGTTAGAAAAATATCCTGACTTTTAACTGCTTTTATAGAAGGATTCAGCTAGGAGAGTCTCTTTATGATATAATAATAAGGAAATAAGGAGGAATGAAAATGTCTAAGATAATTAATACAAATAAAGCACCTAAAGCTATTGGTCCCTATGTTCAAGGACGAGTGGCTGGTAATCTTTTGTTTGCAAGTGGCCAGATCCCTTTATCGCCAGAAACTGGTGAGATTGTCGGTAGCACGATTGAGGAGCAGACTGAGCAAGTTCTTTCAAATATCAAGGCTATTCTAACAGAAGCTGGAACTGATTTTGATCATGTTGTTAAAGCAACTTGTTTTCTGAGCGATATCAACGATTTCACAGCCTTTAACGCTGTTTATCAAACAGCTTTTTCAAGCGCCTATCCTGCTCGATCTGCTGTAGAAGTAGCGCGCTTACCTCGTGATGTTAAAATTGAAATTGAAGTCATTGCTGAGCTAGATTAAAGCTCTAGCTGGAGGGGAGAGAATATGCCAGAGAAAGAGATGAAACTAGTCATTGTTACAGGAATGAGCGGTGCAGGAAAGACAGTAGCTATTCAGTCATTCGAAGATTTGGGCTACTTTACCATTGATAATATCCCACCAACACTTGTACCCAAGTTCCTGCAATTATTGGAAACAACTAATGATATTGACAAACTAGCTCTTGTCGTGGATATGCGTAGCCGTTCATTTTTTGCTGAAATTCAGAACGTTTTAGATCAGGTGGAAAATAATTTAGAAATTGATTTTAAAATTCTCTTTCTAGATGCGGCTGATAAAGAATTAGTAGCTCGTTACAAGGAGACACGACGAAGCCATCCATTGGCAGCAGACGGTCGGATTTTAGACGGAATTAAGTTGGAGCGGGAATTGTTGGCTCCTCTTAAGAATCTCAGTCAAAATGTTGTTGATACGACAGATTTAACTCCTCGTGAATTGCGAAAGACTATTTCAGAACAGTTTTCTGACCAGTCTCAACTACAATCCTTTCGTGTTGAGGTCATGAGTTTTGGATTTAAGTATGGGCTTCCTTTGGATGCGGATCTGGTTTTTGATGTTCGTTTTTTACCAAACCCATACTATCAGCCAGAACTACGTAATCAAACAGGATTGGATAAACCAGTCTTTGACTATGTCATGAACCATGAGGAGTCAACTGAATTTTATCAACATCTACTGAATTTAATTGAACCGATTTTACCTGGTTACAAGAAAGAGGGAAAGTCAGTCTTGACAATTGCTGTTGGTTGTACAGGAGGTCAACATAGAAGTGTTGCATTTGCTCAGCGTTTGGCAGACGATTTAGCTAAAAATTGGCCTGTCAACTGTAGCCATCGTGACAAAGACCGCAGAAAGGAAACGGTAAATCGCTCATGAGAAAGCCCAAAATAGCTGTTATTGGTGGTGGAACCGGGATTTCCGTTATCCTTGATAGTTTACGAAAAAGGGATGTAGACATTTCTGCTATCGTGACGGTTGCTGATGATGGTGGTAGTTCAGGTGAGTTAAGAAAGAATACTCAGCTAACTCCTCCAGGCGATTTACGAAATGTACTTGTTGCTTTGTCTGATATGCCAAAGTTTTATGAGCGAGTCTTTCAGTATCGCTTTGCTGACCAAGATGGACCTTTGGCAGGCCATCCTTTAGGAAATTTAATTATTGCTGGTATTTCTGAAATGCAGGGCTCAACCTATAATGCCATGCAAATTCTGACTAAGTTTTTCCATACAACGGGAAAAATCTATCCATCCAGCGATAGTCCATTAACCCTTCATGCTGTTTTTACTGATGGTGTTGAAGTGGCAGGTGAGAGTCGGATTGCCGATTATAAAGGCATGATTGACCATGTCTATGTGACTAATACTTATGATGATGAAAAGCCCCAAGCCAGCCGTAAGGTTGTTCAGACCATTTTGGACAGCGATATGGTCGTACTTGGTCCTGGATCTCTTTTTACCTCTATTTTGCCAAATTTGGTGATTGAAGAGATTGGCCAAGCTCTACTTGAAACCAAGGCTCAGGTGGCTTATGTCTGTAATATTATGACCCAAAGAGGGGAAACTGAACACTTCACGGATGCTAATCATGTGGAAGTTTTGCATCGTCATTTGGGTCAAAAATTTATCGATACAGTGCTGGTGAATATTGAAAATGTTCCAAAAGATTATATGAATTGTAATAAATTTGATGAGTATTTGGTACAAGTTGAGCATGACTTTAAGGGACTCCAAGAACAAGTTCCCCGTGTCATTTCTTCTAATTTTTTACGTTTGGAAAATGGTGGAGCCTTCCACGATGGTAATTTAGTAGTGGAAGAATTGATGAAGAACATTCAGGTGCGAAAATGAGCTTTACGGTAAAGGTAAAAGAAGAACTATTAGGACTAGATACCAAGAGTAAGAGTGAATTGGCTGCTATCATGAAGATGTCTGGTAGTTTAGGAATTGCAAGTCAAGGACTAACTCTATCCATTACTACTGAGAATGCAAAAATTGCTCGTCATATTTATGAGTTGCTCTTGAGCTTTTACCAAGTGAAATCTGACATACGTCATCACCAGAAAACAAATCTACGAAAGAACCGTGTCTATACTGTTTTTCTAGATGAAAAAGTTGAAGATATCTTGTCAGACTTGCACCTGGCGGATGCTTTCTTTGGAATCCAAGAGGGGATTGATCCTCTTATTCTATCTGATGATGAAGCAAGTAGAGCTTATCTTAGGGGGGCTTTCTTATCAAACGGTAGTATGAGAGATCCGGAATCTGGTAAATATCAACTAGAAATTGTTTCTGTCTATTTGGACCATGCTCAAGGACTTGCCAGTTTGATGCAACGTTTCTTACTAGATGCAAAAACCATCGAACGAAAAAAAGGAGCAGTTACTTATTTGCAACGAGCAGAAGATATCATGGATTTTCTGATTGTTGTTGGAGCAATGGAGGCCATGGCTGAGTTTGAAGCTGTGAAAATCCTTCGGGAGACTAGAAATGATATCAATAGAGCTAATAATGCAGAGACTGCCAATATAGCTCGAACCGTGACAGCTAGTATGAAGACCATCAATAATATTGTAAAGATTATGGAGACAAGTGGCTTGGAGAGTCTGCCAATTGATTTACAAGAAGTAGCACATTTGAGAGTTAATCATCCTGATTACTCTATCCAGCAGTTAGCGGATAGTCTTAGTAAACCTCTGACCAAAAGTGGCGTGAATCACCGACTTCGGAAAATTAATAAGATTGCAGATGATTTATAACCAAGAAAACTAGAAACGGCTCTAGTTTTCTTTTTTATCGAGGGAAAACTAGACTTTGTCATGTTACTGCATAGGAATGTCATCTTTTTGTCACAAAAGTAATAGGAAATTAGTGTAAAATATATCTATTATGATTTTAGAGCAGGCAGAATCAGACTTCTGACTTGTTACAAAAAGGAATAAAAATGAAAAAAATAATCAAACGTTCTGTAGTTGGTCTTCTTGTCATATTATTTGGCCTGATTCTGATTTTGGTACCTTCCTCAATTCAGTCCTCTGATCAGTTAAAGAATGTAGAGAGCACAATTAGTTTGTCTAGTATGGTTGAATCTGGACTTCAGAATGCAACAGTAGGAACAAATGGTTTAAGTACAGAGATTACGATTAACAGCAAACAATTGAATCAGTTACTGAAATCATTTTTGACTGATAATCAGAGTCAAGAATTATTGGAGAGTGCGTACAGCATTGAAGGGGATAAATTAAGATTGCAACTCCCTATAAAAATCCTTGGGATTGACAGCAAACTTGATTTGCGATTCTACGCGGCCTACGAAAATCATACCCTACGGTTTGATCTTGCTAGCTCTCGTCTAGGAAATCTACCAGTACCAAAAGCTATTGTAGCTTCGATTTTACAAAATAGATTGAAAGACCAGTCCAGTAATTTAGCCATGGAACAAGAGACAATATTGGTTTCTCTACCAGAGTCTCAGTTTAAAATTACAGGACTTAACATACAGGATAATACTGCTAAGGTTAAGCTGACAATGAATGTGTCAGGTTTGCTGGGTCAGTAGGAGTAGAGAATATGCTTATAGTAAATTCAGCTCAACCTGATTTTATTCAAATTAATAGCAACTTGCGTTTGCGAGCTTATGATGGCCACTATCAAGTGGCCTTTTCTTGGTATCAGGATCCAGAGCTTGTCTATTTAATTGACGGCAAAAAAGAAAGCTATTCGCTAGAAAAAATCAAGAAGATGTATGAGGTCCTTAGTCAGCGAGGAGAACTATATTTCATTGAAGTTAAGCAGGATGGATCCTGGTTGCCAATTGGTGATGTGACATTTTCAGAGAACGACTTACCTATTGTTATTGGTGTGGAGTCTTATCAATCTATTGGTATTGGACGAGAGGTTATCGCAGCATTGATTGAGAGGGCTCGATCTCTGTCTTATCGTCAGTTACGGGTTCAGGACATTTATGATTTTAATCTCTCGTCTAAAAAACTATTTACTTCATTCGGTTTTTATCCTTATGAAGAAACGGATCTGGGACATCGTTATGTTTTAGATTTAGTTTTACCTTTTTCTCAAATTCAGCCCAGCCAATTTTTCCTTTCAGAAAAAAAGCTAGAAGAAATTGCGACATGGTTTGACAAGGAAGAATTAAAGCCTTTGCCAGTAAAAAGATGGAAGGGGGAATGGTTCCTAACAGATGGTCATAGCAGAGCTTTCACAGCATACCTTAGAGGAAGGTCAGAAATACCGATATATTTTGACAGAGATGACATCAATTTAAAATTTTATTCTAATTGCATTAGATGCTGTAAGGAAAAGAATATCAAGTCAATAGCTGATTTGAAGTACCGTATCTTATCTGATGAAGCCTACCAAACAGAATGGCTTGACTGGTGTAAAAATTCCTTTGAAAGTATGAATGGGATGGACAGCTAATTCGTCTTTTTTTCACTAGTTGTGATATAATAAACAAGAAAGAATTAGAATAATATCATAATAAATCAAAGGAGTAGCGGATGCTATACGAATTTTGTGCTGAAAATGTAACCTTGCTTGAAAAAGCAATGCAAGCAGGAGCTCGTCGTGTTGAACTCTGTGACAATTTAAGTGTCGGAGGAACCACGCCAAGTTATGGAGTCATTCGTGCTGCAGTGGACTTGGCTAAGTCTTATGATACCACTATAATGACCATGATTCGCCCTAGAGGCGGTGATTTTGTTTATACTGATCTCGAAGTAGAAATCATGCTAGAAGACATCAAAAAGTCGCGTGAAGCTGGTAGCCAGGGTGTCGTATATGGCCTACTGACAAGGGAGAATGAACTAGATACAGAGAATCTTGAGTCTTTACTAGCTGTCTCACAAGGTTTAGAAGTAGTCTTTCACATGGCTTTTGATTCTATTCCAAGAGACAAGCAATTCGAGGCCTTGGATTGGTTGGCTGAGCATGGTGTTAAGCGCATTCTGACTCATGGAGGTCCAGCTACAGAGACGATTCAAGAACACTTTGCTTGGCTAAAAGAGTTGGTGGCCTATGCAGACAAGCGAATTCAAATCCTGCCTGGAGGTGGCATTACGACTCAAAATCGCGATGAAATCGTTGCTGAGTTAGGTGTGGATCAGCTACATGGAACCAAGGTAGTATTTTAGGAGGATAAGGAGAGGAGCTGTGGCTCCCTTTCCTTTTTATAGACATGTTTGAACTATTCGAAAAGTATAAAGCTAACTATGATAAGCTAGTTAAGTATGGTTTTTTAGAAAAGGAAGGCATCTATCAGATATCAAGAAAAGTCATGTCTGGAGATTTTCAGATGGTGATCAATGTTGAAGATAGTAGTGTCAGTTTTCAGCTGTTTGATTGTGAGACAGGGGATGAGTATAGGCAGGTTCACATGGAATCTATGACAGGCGAGTTTGTCGGCCAGGTGCGTCAAGCTTGTTTGGACCTTCTCTTAGATATTCGTCGCCATTGTTTTGATGAAATTGGTTTCCTTTATGAACAAAGTCAGCGCTTGGTAGCTCACGTTTCTGAGCGTTATCAGGGAAGTTTAGAGTACCTTTGGGCTAAGTCTTCAAGAAAAAGTTCTACCCAGGCAGCTGTATTTCGCCATGAAGGTACAAAGAAGTGGTATGGAGCCTTTCTAACGACTGACTGGTCTAAGTTTGATTCAGGACGAAGCGGAGCAATTGAGGTTCTTAATGTCAAGAACAATCAGGTTTCAGAACGAGTCCAAGAAAAAGGAATCTACCCAGCCTTTCACATGAATAAAAAATATTGGCTGAGTCTCCCGCTAGACGATACTCTAACGGATCAAGAATTATTCTCTCTTTTAGAAGAGAGCTTTCTTTTAACAAAGAAAAAATAAGAGGCTGAGTTTTCCAGCCTTTTTCGCTGTCAATAATCAAAAAATGAGTGTATAATGAATAGTATTTGAAAATTAGAAATAAGGACAAGTATGAAGTTATTAAAGAAATTATCTTGGTTTTTTAAATTAGAAAAGTGGCCCTATATTACTGGTATTTTAGCCTTGTCTCTGGTCAGCCTTTTAAACTTGCTTCCACCTCGTGTGATTGGAGAAGTGATTGACCAGATTGCCAGTAAAGATTTGACGAATCTGGAATTAGCCTATCAACTTTTTATTTTGGTTTTGTCAGCCTTGGCCATGTATGCTTTGCGTTTTGTCTGGCGTAAGTATATTTTGGGGACAGCCAATCGTCTGGGTAGAATCTTACGCTACTGTCTCTTTGAGCATTTTACTCACATGTCTCCTTCCTTTTATCAAACTTATCGGACAGGTGATTTGATGGCTCACGCCACTAATGATATTAATGCAGTTGTTGGGGTTGCTGGTGGAGGAGTCATGTCAGCAGTAGACGCTTCTATCACAGCTTTAGTGACTATTCTTACCATGTTTTTCGTCTTGGACTGGAGGTTGACTCTGATTGCCATTTTACCCTTGCCTTTTATGGCCTGGGGGACCAGTCTGATCGGTCGGAAAAATTATGAAAGTTTTAAGGCGGCACAAGAAGCCTTTTCTGATTTGAACAATAAGGTTCAAGAAAGTGTCTCAGGTATCAAAGTGACCAAGTCTTTTGGTTATCAAGATGCAGAGACAGCTGCTTTTGCTAGTATTAACCAAGATGTTTTTAAGAAAAATATCCTTGCAGCTAAGTACAATGCCCTTTTTGATCCTATGGTTCTGATTTTTGTCGGCCTCTCCTATCTTTTAACCTTGATTTTTGGTGGACTTTTCATCAGTCAAGGTCAGTTGACGGTGGGAGAATTGGTCACTTTTATCACTTATCTGGATATGTTAGTCTGGCCCCTTCAAGCTATGGGCTATCTCTTCAATATCAGCCAACGAGGAGCTGTGTCTTACGAGCGAATTGAAAGTTTGCTAGCCCAAGAAAGTGATGTGACAGAAGTGGCTTCGCCCATTAAGGACATTAAAAATGGTCGTCTGGATTACTCTATTCAAAAATTTGCATATGATGATCGACCAACTCTCAGGGATATTCATTTTTCAATTGAGCAGGGGCAGACCTTAGGTATTGTTGGTGTCACAGGCTCTGGGAAAACGACCTTGCTTCGTCTTTTGCTTCGAGAACAAGATATACAAGAGGGATGTATTTACCTTGCTGGACATGACATAAGAGATTACAGCCTTTCTGCATTGCGGAGCTTGATTGGTTATGTTCCTCAAGATCAAATCTTGTTTGCTACATCGATTCGAGATAATATCCGCTTTGGGAATCCAAGCATTTCTGATGAGGACGTTATCGCTGTTACTAAACTTTGCGGAATTTATGAAGACATCATGCAAATGCCAGATGGATTTGATACCTTGGTTGGGGAGCGAGGTGTATCCTTATCGGGTGGACAAAAGCAACGCTTGGCCATGTGTCGTGCTTTGATTCTTAATCCCGATATCTTAATCTTGGATGATTCTTTATCTGCTGTTGACGCAAAGACCGAGCACTTGATTTTGGACAATCTTAAGCGAGAGCGTTCTGGTAAGACTACATTGATTACTGCCCATCGCTTATCAGCAGTAGTGCATGCAGACTTGATCCTAGTTTTAGATCAGGGACGGATTATTGAGAGTGGTAGTCATCAGGAACTTTTAACACAGAATGGCTGGTATGCCACTACTTATCAAAATCAGCAATTAGCTGAAATCTTAGAGGAGGTCTAATATGAAAAAGCAATCAACTTTTCAACGACTTCTAAGCTATATGCTTGCATATAAATGGCTCACACTTTCAGCATTTGCCTTTGTTTTTCTAACCACTTTGGTTACCACTGCCTTACCTCTTTTGGCTAGAACTTATATCGATCAGTTCATTAGTTCTGGACAGGCGGCTGCTGGTTTTTATCTCTTGGCTATTTACTATGGCTTGTTTATACTGCGCGTGCTTTTGACTTTCTTAGGTCAGTATTCATTTGCAAAGGTAGCACACAGTATTGTTCGTGACTTACGTCAAGAAGCCTTTGCCAATATTCAAAAGCTACGAATGGCCTATTTTGACCAAACACCTGCTGGAGCCATCGTTTCTCGTCTGACCAATGATACTCAAGCAGTGGCGGATATGTTTAGTAGTATTTTCTCAAGCTTTTTAAGTTCAATCTTCATTTTAGTGGTAACTGCCGCAACTATGTTTGCTCTGGATTGGCGCCTGGCTCTTTTAATCCTTTTATTTTTACCAATCATGCTGGCCTCGATCTTACTTTATCAAAAACTGTCAACTGGCTTGCTCAAGCAAGTCCGTAGTAAGTTGAGCGATTTAAACGTAAAACTTTCTGAGACTATTGAAGGAATGAGAATCGTCCAAGCCTTTGGTCAGGAACAGCGCTTGATTGATGAATTTGAAGAAATTAATCAGGAGCACCTAAACTACACCAATCGATATCTGGATGTCAACAGTCTGCTTTTACGTCCAGCTATGTCTCTTTTGAAAATTCTGGCCTATGGCGTTATTCTGACTTATTTTGGTCTAACTTGGCAAACTGCAGGCATTACAGCGGGAATAATGTATGCTTTTATCCAGTACGCTAACCAACTCTTTAATCCCTTGATTGAAGTCATGCAAAATTACTCAGTTCTCCAGACCTCTATGATTTCTGCTGAGCGTGTTTTTGAAGTCATTGATAGGAGAGACTATGAACCAATCCAAAATAATAAAGTCTTGAAAATCCAAGAAGGCGATATAGAGTTCAAAGACGTTAGTTTTTCTTATGACGGAAAAAGAGATATTTTGAAACATATTTCTTTCAAGGTCAAGCAAGGTGAAACGATCGCTTTTGTTGGATCTACTGGATCGGGAAAATCCTCCATCATCAACCTCTTTTTACGATTTTATGAGTTTGAAAGAGGACAAATACTGATTGATGGACATGATATAAAAGACTATAGTCAAGCAGAACTTAGGCGACATATTGGACTGGTCCTTCAGGATCCTTTCCTTTACCACGGGACAGTTGCTAGCAATATCCAGATGTACCAAGAAGGACTTAGCCAACAGGACATTGAAGAGGCTGCTAAATTTGTTGATGCTCATGACTTTATTAAACAACTGCCATTGACTTATGATGCACCAGTAACGGAGCGAGGAGCTGCATTTTCTAGTGGTCAGCGCCAGCTCTTAGCCTTTGCTAGGACAGTTGCGACCAAGCCTAAGATTTTGATTTTAGACGAGGCTACTGCCAATATTGACTCAGAGACAGAGGAGTTGATCCAAGCCTCACTGAAAAAAATGCGACAAGGTAGAACGACGATTGCCATTGCCCATCGTCTCTCTACCATTCAGGATGCTGACTGTATCTATGTGCTAGACAAGGGGCAGATTATTGAATCTGGTAGCCACGAAGAGCTCCTAGCTCAAAATGGTACCTACAAGAAAATGTATCAACTTCAGGCAGGAATGCTGGAAAAAGCTTAGGAATGAATTTTCCTAAGCCTTTTTTAAATATTTTTTTAGTCCCTCTATAGAGGTTTCTAGGTCTTGGTATCGAATTTTGACATAGCGATAAGGGCAAGGATCGATATAAGCTGACTCAAAGAAGTCAAGCAGTAGACCACTATGTTTAAGAGAGCTAATGGATGTTAGTGTTTTTAGATCCAATAAAATACCTCCCGGTGTCAGTAAGTAAGGTAGTCCTAAACCAGCTTTTTCAAGTAAATGTTGAGCATTTTCTTTTTCTTCCTCCTGTAAACGCAGTAGCGCCAGTCTATTTTTTTGGAACATTTGATTATCAATATAAAGAGAGAGAGCCTTTTGCATGATGAGATTGCTGTCATAGTCCAAAATGCTTTTGAAAGCGATAAATTGCTTCTTGACGCTATCAGGCAATAGCAAAGCTGTAATTCGAAGTGCAGGGAAAAGACTGGTTGAAAAAGATTTGATATAAATAACAGAGTCACTATCATCTAGATAATGAAAGCTTAGTTCTGACTTATTGTCAAAATCAGCTAGGTAATCATCCTCAATAAGAAAGACCTGATAAAGTTTAGCTAGGCGGAGAATTTCTTCTTTTTCCTGACGGCTGTAAGTATGGCCTAAGGGATAGTGAAAGCGAGGAATGGTATAGAAAAACTTGATGTTTCCTGAACGAAAGATATTTTCCAATTCCAATAAGTCAATTCCTTTTGGACTTCGTTCTATGGTCTTATATTTTAAATTTTGAGCCTTGAGCAAATCATTTATTCTGTGATAGGTTGGTTGTTCTACTAAAATAGTGTCGCCGTGATTAGGGAAGTCTATTTGAGATAGGATATAGAGTGCTTGCTGGGTACCAGATGTCAAAGCTATCTTGTCTAGGGTTGGGTAAATAGCTGATTCTAGCAGTAGATTTTTGACAGATTGTCTCAAATCTTCTAGCCCTTCTTGTTGAGAATAATAGTTAAAAAGGTAATTCTCACGCCCAATCAAGGTTTCATTGAGGCAGATGCGAAAATCTTCATAGACTTGATGGCGGTCATTTCTTAAGGGGAGCTCTAGATCATTATTTTCTTCTTGAGCTTGCTCTAATACATAATAACCACTTTTGGGAACGGCATAGATGTACTTCTGGTAACTCAGATCTAGAAGGGCTTTTTGAACGGTATCCTTGCTACAATGGTAACTTTTAGACAAAAGTCGAATAGAGGGAAGCTTATCTCCTTTATTAAGCTGGCCATTTTTGATTTGTTCAATCAGATGATCTGAAATTTCTTGATATTTAGGCTTCAACATACAACTGTCCCCATACAGATTGGATTTTTTCATATTGTAACTTATTTTAAAGTGTTTTACAATAAAAAAGTAGAAACGGAGAGGGACGAATGGAATGATCATGACAAAGCCAAAGAGAATTATTTTAGCTAATGATATTTCTGGCTTAGGGAAAGTTGCTGTGACAGCAGCCCTGCCATTGTTTGCCATATGCCAGTTGGAAGTCTCTGTTCTTCCCACAGTTCTTCTATCATCTCACACTGGTGGTTTTCCTAAAGTATATATTGATGACTACACTGTTGGAATGCAGGCTTTTTTAAAGCAATGGCAGAGCTTAGAGATCGGCTTTTCTGCATTAGTAACTGGCTATCTTAAATCAAGTCAGCAAATAGCGTCTCTGATTGATTTTCTGGAGCGTGAGAACATCCCCTTGATTGTAGACCCCATTATGGCCGACAATGGTAAGCTATACAAAGGCTTTGATGATCATTATATTTCTAGCATGCGTACTCTCTGTCAAAAAGCAGATTTGATTTTGCCCAATTTAACAGAAGCTTGTTTTCTTGCTGATTTGCCTTATCAAGATAATGATTTGACAGAGCAATTTTTAAAAAGTCTTGCTCAGCGTCTGAGCGAATTAGGTGCAAAGAAAATTCTATTGACTGGTCTTCCATTGAGTCACGATCAGATAGGTGTTGCTTATTTCGACAAAGAAGAAGGCATCTTTAGTCTGTATAGAGGTAAGAGATTTCAGCAACAATTCTTTGGAACAGGGGATATGTTGACTGGCTTGGTAGCGGCTGCATTTGTACAGGGGATTGACCTGCAAAAGTGTCTTCCGGTTTTCATTAACTTCATCGAGAAAAGTCTAGTAACGACACTGAATTGTGACTCTGATCTTCGTTATGGAGTATACTACCAGCCCCATTTGGGAGATTTATTTATAGAATTTAAAAGATTATTGGAGGTTTCTAATGAAAAATAATAAACTAACTACTCGTGAACTAGTAGAATTGAGTCTCTTTTCGGCTCTAATTACGCTTAGCATTCAGTTTTTCAGAATTCCTGTTGGTCCTCAATTTATTCATTTTGGAAATGCTCTAGTTGTGGTAGCTACTCTTATTTACGGAGCAAGAAAAGGTGCTTTGGTTGCAACCGTTGGTCTGGGAGTCTTTGATATATTAAACGGGTATGCTTCAGTAGTTTGGATTACAATTTTGGAAGCATTAGTTGTTATTCTTGTTGTTCATTTTGTTTATGAAGCAATGCCAAAGTGTAGGGGAAAGTTAGTGATTGTTGGTTTTGCAGCTGCTTTGACTAAAATAGTATTAAATCTATTCAAATACACTTTGATTGGAATGCTCGGCAACCTCACTTTAGGTGCTTCCTTAAATTTAGCTCTTGTTAAGATAGTTGGAACTTTTGGTTCAAGCTTGGCTACAGTTATAGCTGTTCCTATCCTTTATCCAATATTTAAGAAAATTAGCGAAACAATTAGAAAATGATTTTAATTATCAAACATAGTTTAAATGCTTTGGATAGAAAAAATCAGTAATAAAAAAATGCATATTTAAAGACGGTTTATAAACTCGTCTTTTTTAGTATTTGAAGATTAAAAAATGATCAATTTTTTTTGTAAAAAATACTTAGAAAGCCGTTATTTCCGCTGAAAATATGGTACTATAGATACGATACTTTTTTAAATACTAAGTTTTTGGGATATTAAATTAAGTAGAGGGGATTACATGTTTTTTAAACGTCAAAAGGGACAATACCACGAAGTTGAACGTGTTACGCGTTTTAAACTGATTAAGTCTGGAAAACACTGGCTTCGTGCGGCTACATCTCAATTTGGTCTTTTAAGATTAATGAAGGGTTCTGATATTTCTTCCGCAGAAGTGAAAGTAGTGGAGGAGCAGTCTGTAGAAAAGGGTGGACTGAATTACCTGAAAGGAATTATAGCGACGGGAGCTGTGCTTGGTGGAGCGGTTGTTACAAGCTCTTCTGTTTATGCTGAAGAAGAACAGGCCCTTGAAAAAGTGATTGATACGAGGGATGTTTTAGCAACTCGTGGAGAAGCAGTTTTAAGCGAAGAAGCTGTAACTACTTTGTCATCTGAAGAAGCTAATCCAGTGGAATCCTTATCAGATACTTTGTCAGCAAGTCAAAGCACTTCAGCGAGCTCTTCTGTTTCAACTAGTTTATCTATATCAGAGTCGTTTTCAGTATCAGCATCATTATCATCAAGTTCAAGTCTATCACAGTCTAGCTCAGAATCTGCAAGTGCCTCTGAGTCTCTTTCAGTGTCCGCAAGTACATCTGATTCTGTGAGTGCAAGTTCAAGTACGTCAGCTAGTGCTTCTCAGTCAGTCTCTGCTAGTCAGAAGTCTACTACCTCTATATCTGAGAGCACTAAATCTGAGAGTGGCAAGGAGTCTACAGAAGCTTCTAGTCAGACAGGCCGGAGAAGAACGCGTCGGGCAGTGATTGAAGCTGGTCCTAATGTTGAATATCATGATGTAAAAGGGGACATGATTCAAAGTGTCACAACAAGTTTTGATGATACTACTCGACTTTTGACTTGGACGATTAACCTAGCACCAAGACAAGTGAAGTCTAATCTTGGCGCACTAGTATCTATAAGTGGTAATCAGGAAACTCGTACAGTAACGATAAACGGTAAAAATGCTGCAAATGGTGGAGTCTACAATTCAGGCGGCGCTTGGAATCTGTATACTGGTGAATCTGTTAACAATAATGTTCTCAGAATCACTACTCAAGTAAACGATACCGGTGGGGAAGTCAAACTTGGACTCCGCTTAGTAACAAGTGATAAAAAAATTACCAATACAAACCTACCGCTTGAGTTTGAACAAGTTGCTGCTACGACAAATGGAAGTTGGGATAAAGCAGGATATAACACAACGGTTGTTGAAAAGGACACCGAAAGACCAGTTGTTGATGTTCCAAGTGAAATTACTGTTTATCGTGGTGAGTCATTTGAATATTTTGCGACGGTAACAGATAATTCAAATGCTTTTGATTTGGCTAAAACGGTTGTTCGCTGGTTATATAATAACCAACCTGGTAGAGGCACTGAATGGTTGCAGTATTCTGTGACTCAAGTAGGGAATCAGTTAAAAGTTAGAATTTTTGGTAATGTTCCAATAGACACAACAATTGGTGATTACACTCGTTATGTTGTAGCTACGGATGCCGCGGGAAATGTAAATGTAACTCGGAAAGAAATGGATGATGCTGCGAAGGTAGCTGTAGTCAATGGTCAGTTTAAACTGATTATTCGATTTAGAATTAAGACACCCGAAAATACCGTATTTGTCAATAATCCAAATCAATTAACAGAAGTAGAAAAAAATTTAGTTCGTGAAGCTGTCAAGAAGAGCAATCCCGATTTAAGAGCTCAAGATGTTCTAAATTCCAATTACGTCACTGGTATTACTGTCTCAAACAATGGTACAACGACTATCACTTATAGAGATGGTAGAAAAGACATTATTGACGGAAGTAAATTTATTGATACAAGAGAAGGAAGTACTTCCAAATCTGCAAGCACCTCCGCATCCGTCAGTGCCTCTACCTCAACAATCGAATCTATTGCGGAAAGTAAGTCAGCCTCTGCTAGTGCCTCAACTTCAGCAAGCAGTTCCGCGTCTACGAGTGCCTCAGTATCTGCGAGTGAATCGGCATCCACGAGTGCGTCTGTATCTGCGAGTGAATCCGCATCAACCAGTGCGTCTGTGAGTGCAAGCGAATCCGCGTCTACGAGTGCGTCTGTGTCTGCGAGTGAGTCCGCTTCAACCAGTGCCTCAGTAAGTGCAAGTACCTCAGCTTCAACGAGCGCGTCCGTAAGCGCAAGCACGTCCGCCTCAACTAGCGCTTCAGTTTCTGCCAGTGAGTCTGCATCCACGAGTGCGTCCGTAAGTGCGAGTGAATCCGCGTCCACGAGTGCATCGGTAAGTGCCAGCGAATCCGCGTCGACCAGTGCCTCAGTAAGTGCGAGCGAATCGGCTTCAACGAGCGCGTCTACAAGCGCAAGTACGTCTGCGTCGACCAGCGCGTCAGTATCCGCAAGTACATCGGCGTCCACAAGTGCGTCCGTAAGTGCAAGCACCTCAGCTTCAACGAGCGCGTCTGTA
>NZ_KV790972.1:31069-31429 GCF_001807785.1 Streptococcus sp. HMSC10A01
GTCAGTATCCGCAAGCACGTCTGCGTCAACCAGCGCGTCTGTATCAGCAAGTACGTCCGCTTCAACGAGTGCCTCTGTAAGCGCCAGCACCTCAGCTTCAACGAGCGCGTCTGTATCAGCAAGTACCTCGGCTTCAACGAGCGCATCCGTGAGTGCAAGCACCTCAGCCTCAACGAGCGCGTCTACAAGCGCAAGTACGTCTGCGTCGACCAGCGCGTCAGTATCCGCAAGCACGTCTGCGTCAACGAGCGCGTCCGTAAGCGCAAGTACTTCGGCTTCAACGAGCGCGTCAGTAAGTGCAAGTACTTCGGCTTCAACGAGCGCGTCCGTAAGCGCAAGTACGTCTGCGTCGACCAGCGC
>NZ_KV790972.1:31449-32380 GCF_001807785.1 Streptococcus sp. HMSC10A01
TTCAACGAGCGCGTCTGTATCAGCAAGTACGTCCGCGTCAACGAGTGCGTCAGTATCTGCCAGCGAATCAGCTTCGACGAGTGCTTCAGTAAGTGCGAGTGAATCCGCTTCAACGAGTGCGTCTGTGAGCGCCAGTGAGTCCGCATCTACGAGTGCATCAGTCTCTGCGAGTGAATCTGCGTCTACGAGCGCCTCGGTATCTGCGAGTGAGTCTGCATCCACAAGTGCCTCAGTAAGTGCAAGTGAATCCGCGTCCACAAGTGCCTCAGTATCAGCTAGCACATCCGCCTCAACGAGTGCGTCAGTTTCTGCAAGCGAGTCTGCATCCACGAGTGCGTCCGTAAGTGCGAGTGAATCCGCGTCCACGAGTGCATCGGTAAGTGCCAGCGAATCCGCGTCGACCAGTGCATCTGTGTCTTCGAGCGAATCGGCTTCCACGAGCGCCTCGGTATCTGCGAGTGAGTCTGCATCCACAAGTGCCTCTGTAAGTGCGAGTGAATCAGCGTCTACGAGCGCATCTGTAAGTGCAAGTACGTCCGCGTCGACTAGCGCGTCAGTAAGTGCAAGCACATCCGCTTCCACGAGCGCGTCAGTAAGTGCCAGCACGTCCGCATCGACTAGCGCTTCCGTATCTGCAAGTACCTCAGCCTCCACAAGTGCGTCAGTATCTGCCAGTGAATCCGCATCGACGAGTGCATCAGTAAGTGCGAGTGAATCCGCGTCGACGAGTGCATCGGTAAGTGCCAGCGAATCCGCGTCGACGAGTGCCTCAGTATCAGCAAGCACGTCTGCATCCACAAGTGCCTCAGTAAGTGCCAGTGAATCCGCGTCTACGAGCGCTTCAGTAAGTGCCAGTGAATCCGCCTCAACCAGTGCATCTGTGTCTGCGAGCGAATCGGCTTCTACGAGCGCCTCGGTATCTGCGAGTGAG
>NZ_KV790972.1:32400-32769 GCF_001807785.1 Streptococcus sp. HMSC10A01
AGCGAATCAGCCTCAACGAGTGCGTCAGTAAGCGCAAGTGAGTCCGCATCTACAAGTGCATCGGTAAGTGCAAGCGAATCCGCGTCTACGAGTGCATCGGTAAGTGCAAGCGAATCAGCCTCCACGAGTGCGTCAGTATCTGCAAGTGAATCAGCGTCCACGAGCGCATCCGTGAGTGCAAGCACGTCCGCGTCCACGAGTGCCTCAGTATCTGCGAGCGAATCGGCTTCCACGAGCGCCTCAGTTTCTGCAAGCGAGTCAGCTTCGACGAGTGCGTCAGTAAGCGCCAGTGAGTCCGCCTCCACTAGTGCCTCAGTATCTGCAAGTGAATCCGCGTCTACGAGTGCGTCAGTATCTGCAAGTGAATCC
>NZ_KV790972.1:32789-33080 GCF_001807785.1 Streptococcus sp. HMSC10A01
CTCAGTATCTGCGAGCGAATCGGCTTCCACAAGCGCTTCAGTAAGTGCCAGCGAATCAGCGTCTACGAGTGCCTCGGTATCTGCCAGTGAGTCCGCCTCAACTAGCGCCTCAGTTTCTGCAAGCGAGTCAGCTTCGACGAGCGCCTCAGTAAGTGCGAGCGAGTCCGCTTCAATGAGTGCCTCAGTAAGTGCGAGTGAGTCAGCGTCCACGAGCGCATCTGTATCTGCGAGTGAATCGGCCTCCACGAGTGCGTCTGTTTCTGCCAGTGAATCCGCGTCTATGAGCGCTTC
>NZ_KV790973.1:0-87 GCF_001807785.1 Streptococcus sp. HMSC10A01
CAATCCACGCTCCCGTGAAGGGAGCGACTTGTTCTCCATGTTTCGAACAAACTTGATCGCAAATTTCAATCCACGCTCCCGTGAAGG
>NZ_KV790973.1:1087-1180 GCF_001807785.1 Streptococcus sp. HMSC10A01
TCAATCCACGCTCCCGTGAAGGGAGCGACCCCCCCCTACCCTAAAAAAGAAAGGCCCCCCTCAATATTTCAATCCACGCTCCCGTGAAGGGAG
>NZ_KV790973.1:2180-2270 GCF_001807785.1 Streptococcus sp. HMSC10A01
CAATCCACGCTCCCGTGAAGGGAGCGACCTCAGAAAAACTAGCAGGTGGTACTTATACTGTTATTTCAATCCACGCTCCCGTGAAGGGAG
>NZ_KV790974.1:0-901 GCF_001807785.1 Streptococcus sp. HMSC10A01
TGCCACTTCAAATGGTATCCAAGGTCAACCTCAAAAGGGTACTCCAACCTTCACAGAAGGTGATCCATTGGTTCCAATTGATGACGCAAAACCAATGACTTTCGAAGATGGTCAGTCAACGAAAACAGTTCCGGGTGTAGGTGAATACAGCATCAATCCAGATGGCTCTATCACCTTTACGCCGGATAAGAAGTACGTTGGTACTCCAGATCCAGTCACAGTGAAACGTGTAGATAAGAACGGCACAGAAGTCACCGCGACTTATACGCCAACAGTAACCAAGGTAACACCAACTTCAACAGATGCCACTTCAAATGGTATCCAAGGTCAACCGCAAAAAGGTACCCCAACCTTCACAGAAGGTAATCCATTGGTTCCGATTGATGATACGAAACCAATGACTTTCGAAGACGGTCAGTCAACGAAAACAGTTCCGGGTGTAGGTGAATACAGCATCAATCCAGATGGCTCTATCACCTTTACGCCGGATAAGAAGTACGTTGGTACTCCAGATCCGGTCACAGTGAAACGTGTAGATAAGAACGGCACAGAAGTTACCGCAACTTATACACCAACAGTGACTAAGGTAACCCCAACCAGCACTAACGCAACTAGCACAGGTCCTCAGGGTGTTCCACAAAACGGCACACCAACCTTCCAAGGTGGCGATCCACTGGTTCCGATCGATGAAACAGTCGAGCCAACCTTCGAAGATGGAAGTAAAGAGAAGTCTATTCCAGGTCAAGGAACTTACACAATTGCGCCAGATGGTACAGTGACCTTCACTCCAGACAAACAGTTTGTAGGCAAACCTGATCCAGTCACAGTCAAACGCGTAGATAAGAATGGCACCCCAGTTACTGCAACTTATAGTCCAGAGTTTACGAAAGTAACACCAACT
>NZ_KV790975.1:0-73875 GCF_001807785.1 Streptococcus sp. HMSC10A01
TGTACCATAGTTGGTCAACTCGGGAACTTCTTGCACTGGTGCTGTTTCAGGGGTTGTACCATAGTTGGTCAGCTCAGGAACTTCTTGCACTGGCGCTGTTTCAGGGGCAGTACCATAGTTGGTCAACTCAGGAACTTCATGCAATGGTGCTGTTTCGGGGGTTGTACCATAATTGGTCAATTCCGGAGCTTCTTGTACTGGCGCTGTATCGGGTGCAGTGCCATAAGTGGTTAGCTCCGGAACTTCTTGAACCGGTGCGGTATCTGGTGCAGTTCCATAAGTCGTCAATTCTGGGACTTCCTGAACTGGCGCTTCTTTCGGAACAGATTTGACTGTAGCTGTTCCAACTAAAATAATTTCCGAAATAGGCGTAGCAGTAACCTGGTCTGAAACCACTTCACTTTTTACAATTTCTTTACCTGCAATATAATTTCGTGTGATGACAGTACGTGTACCTGCGACACCTGCGCGAATGACCTGAGATTGCCCTTCTGCGAGCTCATTTGAATATTGGTACTCAGTTTGATAAGGCAGAACTTGGGTTTGGGTGCTGTCTTGGCTCTTGAGTTGCAATTCAGGTAATTCAGTAACTGGAAAACGTCGATTAGACTCGCGCTCCTTGACAGCAACGGCTTTTTCTTGCTCTGTCAGTTTCTCTGTTTCAGTAGATACTGGCTTATTGGGAGTACTTGTATTCTCAGAAAAACTCACAGATTTGCCCGCCTGCTTATTGACTTCAACAGATGACAAGCCCTTTTGAGTCGTAGGAATCTGGAAATTTCTTTCTCCATTCACCTTATCCTGTCCTTCACTTTTTAGATATCCGACATATTCAAAACCGGTTATCTCTAAAGGCTCAGGCAGCTTATCTCCTACTGACAAATTCAGTCTTTGATTGTAAGCTGCTAATTCAATATTGGTCACTGCAAACACAGAAGGAGCTAAGAGAATAGAGCCTAGACCCGTCACCAGCAAAATAGAAGACAGGTATCGCTTACCATTTCTACCTCGTGCAATTACTAAGACTGCTAAAGTCAGCCCAGCAACTGCAAAAGTTGCTTCCCACAGACTTGAGTATCCCGTCCTCGGCAGATTATTTTCCAACAGCCCCTGAGTTTTTGGACGATATACTAAATAATAAGCGTCAGAGTTTTCTTCTACAAATTTTGGAAGCTCCTTAACGACTGTATTCTTCTCAGCCTCAGTCAGTTCAGACTCTACTACGTAGTGATATTGAACAGGAATAGTTTGTCTAGCTGATACTTCTGCAGCCTCAATCGTACTTACATTTCCTGCTATCGCTGTACTCAAAAAGAAGCTTCCGATAGTAGCGGAAACCAATCCTACTGATAACTTTCTTAAAGAATAGCGCCGGAACCTCTCACCAGTGATTCTTTTTTCCATAATAATTCCCTTTTCATAATATAATAATCTCTTAAAATTTTACTGAAATTTTTTCAAAAGGACAATTTCTTTGCTCAAAAATATATCTTCAAATACTGAAAATTCCTTCTTTTTCAATCAAACATATTATTCATTTTTACCTTTTGAAATAAAAAGCAAATTTCCACTCAGAAAATTTGCTTTTGTAAATATGCTTTAGTAACTATGAATACAATCTTAATTCAAAGAGACCATACTCATGCTTGTCTCCTTGCAATTCTGCTGCATAGTGCCGCGTGACGGTTTTTTGATGAATCAGGGCACCAATAGCTGAAGCTTGTCGCTTCTGCGCTTCTTTAAAAATCGGATAGGCCAAGGCAGAGCCTAACCCCAAGAATTGTTCATCTACTCCAAGATACATAATCGTATAACGTTTGGGAAAACGCTTGGTCCAAAAAAACTTGGCTAGGTTAATAGGAGTCATTTTTTGATAAACCAGAGAGCCATAGTCCGGCATGGCAATCAAAAAACCAGCTAGCTTGCCCTCCTTATAGGCCAGCTTAACCATAGAAAAATCAAGAATATACTGGTATTTTTGAAAAATCTGACTGAACTGCTGACTGGAAATAGACCGATAAATCGGAAATTCTTGATAGAGGCGATTGAGGAGCTCAAAAACCTGCAGCGAAGCTTCTTCCCACTCCTGCTTCTTTGGAGAGCAAATGGTGAAACCCGCTTCTTCAAAAGACTCAAAGCGATGAGCCAGCTTATCCTGATGAGTTTGATTGCTGACCTTGGGATAAAAATTGGACAGATAGCGCTCCTTGAGTTCAAAACCAGCAACCTGCCACAGCTCAGGATAATAGTCTGGATTATGAGGTTCTCCAGTAAAAGGGAGCTCCTCTGTTCCACTCAGCTGCATTCGATAGCCCAGCCAAAAACTTGCTTGTACGGGACCGATAATCCCACTAGCTCCGAGACTGCGAGCAAAACCTGCTAAATGCTCGATAAAAGCAGATGCAATCTGCTGATCATTGATCGACTCGAAAAATCCCAAGTAAGCAGCCTCATCGTCTGGATAGAAGGTCAGGAGCCCTCGAATACAAGTTCGACTGTCCTTATAGCCAATAAAGGCATAGGTTTCTAAGTCAGAACTCAGCGGGTGACTGCCTTCAATCAAAGCCAGTTCTTCCTCTTCCGACTGCATGAGGTGATCTGGCTGGTAAATCTGCTTGGGAAGAGCTAGAAAATCGGCCAACTCTGTCGTATTGGGTTTAACTGGTTTAATTTCAAGCATAACCTTCCTCCTTGATCAGTCGAATCTTGCCAGTAAGGCCATCCATCTCAATCCAGTCGCCATTTTGCAAGAGACTGCAAGCTCCTCTAACATTGACAATAGAAGGAATACCCAACTCGCGGGAAATAATGGCCGTGTGCGAGAGCAAAGACCCCTGCTCAGCAATAACCCCCTTTGCTTGGGTCAGAAGATAAACCCAGCCCGGATCGGTCATCTTGGTCACGATAATCCGGTCCTGAGCAGACTCAATCTCCTGCACATCTTCCACAACCAAAACCTGAGCCTTAACGCAACCAGGCGAGCAGCCAATCCCTTGTAAGGCTTGATTACCCGTATTATGACTGCTAGTGCGGTTTTGCGGTTTCAGGTATTTCTCAAAGACCTGTCCAGCAAAAACATAGCGACTAAAGGTTGGCAACTCCTTGTCAGCCTCCAACTTCTCCCGACGCTCGGCTATCAAGCCGCTAACATCTCTAGGCGTTCTAGTCAGCTCAAACAATTCTTCCTTTGTCAGGTAAAAAACATCATCTGCCGAATCCAGCAGCCCTTGCTCGGCTAATTGCTGCCCAAGAGTTCGGAAAATCTGCCGCATCATACCATAGATCCGTGTGCGGTTTAAGCGAGAGCTTTCCCTATATTTAACGCCAGTCATGGCTCGCTTGCGAAGAAAATTCGTCCACCAGCCTGATTTTTGCTCCTCTTCTTCAAGTTTCTGAGGGGTCAACTTCTTCTCCTCTTGCTGGCACATTTGCAGCAGGAGCTTGAGCAGACGCTCTGAGTGCGTTCGGAAGGTTGGAGTTTCTAACTTCAACTCTTCCGGAGCCCGATCACCAAATTCATGGATAAAATGAGTAATTTCTTGGACCAAAGGATGCTGGCGACTTAGAAAAACTGCTGAGTTTTCAGTTTCCATAGCTTGTCTAATCTCTGCATTTTCTTCTGCTTTCAGCTGAGCTGTTAAAGCCTGAAGAGCCAAAGCCGGCCGCATACTTTCAATCTGCTCAATTCCCGCAATCTCAGCCTGAACAGACACGCCGCGACGCGACTTTTTCAGGAGTCCGGTATAGACAAAAGCATAGAGGTCATTGACCAGCGTAATGTCCCAGTGAGCCAGAATATCCTCTTTCAGCTTGCTGACCAAGCCAATCAAAGTCTCTGCATCTGCGTCGGGAGAAAAGCTCGCTTCGTATTCTAGCTGAATCTGGGCAAACTGCTCTTCCAATTGCCGCATTTGCTTGGGTGCTGTCCAAAACTCTCGGATGATACGGAGCATGATTTGTACGCGTTTGAAAGAAGACAGGTGCACCGGCATCTGAGGCACCTCCGTCTCTCTCACTCCCAGCATATCCTGCCAGATAGGAATGATTTTCTTCGAAAAAGGCAAAAGCTGCAGTAGCTGATACCAGCTCTGAATCTGGTAATAAACTCGGCTATTGACAGACTGCAGCATATTTTGAAAAGTGGTTTCATAGGCAGCTAACTCAGGCGCATCCTTGCCAACCAAGCGTTGAGCCAGACTGCGGAAAATGCTGGCATAAGCCTCTTGGATAAAACTAATAGTCAGAGGACTGGAAACGCCCGGATAGCTCTCGACAATGTTGCTGTTATCCAGAATAATCTGCTGTCCCTCTGGCAAGGTAGTAATAGGTCGAGCCTGCAAGAGATAGAGCTGGCCATTTGCGAAGGTGAACTCCATATCCATATAAGGTCCGAAAAGCTGAGTAACCTGATCAGCCAAGGCTTGTAACTCCTCAAGTTGTTCCTGTGATAATTCTGGTGAGTCCTCCGTCTGCTCTGTATAAAAGAGCTGGTCCTTGGGATGAAGCGTCACCATTGTCGTAGGAATCTTATCCTCGACAACCTTGTTGCCTAAGCCTCTACCGATGACAATGATATCCTCGTTCAGAATGCCCTTGGGATTAGCTGTGAAGTAAATCCCTGACAAGTCTCCTTCCTGCATGATCTGAACAAGGCAAATCATCTGTGCTTGCTTCAAGGATAGGCCTTGCTCAAATAGATAGCTAAGAGCTGACTCCTGATAGAGAGAAAGCAAGGTCGATTGGATAGCTTCTTTAAGCCCCTCTGGCTTCACATTGAGCTGGCTCTCAAACTGACCGGCAAAGGATGAGGCCTTCCCATCCTCAATGGTTGCTGATGAGCGGACTACAAAGCGACAGTCTGTCTGATCAAATTCCTGCTGAATCCAGTTTTCTGCCGCTGTCAAATCTTCTTGACTTAACTGCTCTCTGGCCCAGTCCTGCAGTTGCTGACTGAGTTGGAACAAGTCCAACTCTCCAGACCGATAGGCTGCTTCCATCCGCTCCAAGTCAGTAAAGCTGGCAGATTTTTGAAAAAAGTCAAAAGCAAACACTGCAAAGTCAGGAACCGGCAAACCAGCAGCCTGCATTTTCAGCAAATGATAGGCCTTGCCTCCAACCTGGTCAAGCCCTGTCTGCTTGATTCTTTTCATCAAAGTACCCCC
Organism: Streptococcus sp. HMSC10A01; assembly: GCF_001807785.1. Lineage (NCBI taxonomy): Bacteria > Bacillati > Bacillota > Bacilli > Lactobacillales > Streptococcaceae > Streptococcus > Streptococcus sp. HMSC10A01. Next base: position 5,163 of record NZ_KV790975.1, read on the forward strand.
ATTAAGAGATAAACAGCAACGGACAGAACCATGGTCGTCTCTGTGATATAAGTATAACGCTCTACCCGCTCCCGGATATTAAAGCGAGTTGGATCCTTGATAAACTGCTCAAACTGGACGGTCATCCAGATGACATTCAGCACCAAGACTACCACTCCGACATGGGAAATATTCCATAGGAGAGCGAAATTGGTCAAGATATCCAGCAGAGTCACCACCTCGATAAAGCGAGTGGCTTTTTTGTAGCCAAAAAGCATAGAATAAGTCACATACTCTGTCTCGTCTTTTGGCGCCCGAATCTTGCGGCAGACTTCCCAGATCAGACTTGGGAAATACATGGTAAAGGCCAGCAAGACGGTCGGCAGGGACAAGAGGGGCAGATTGTACTTGTAGCAGACAAAAGAAATGGTATAGAGATTTAAAATCATCATGACCGGATTATGGGTCACTAGAGCCAGTGGCAGAGAATTTTGAATCTTGTCACGCTTGAAGAACCAGAAGGACATGAGAGTTCCGTAGATATAGAGAAAGAGGAACCAGCCGATATTGTTCATAAAGAGGATATTGAGAAGTACAGATACAGCTACGATAAAGCTGAGGGCAATAGCCAGATCCTTCTTTTTTACCCGACCAGATGGCAGAGCCCGATGAGGAAAGAGGCGTCTGTCGGTCTCGTAGTCCTTGAAATCATCTGCAATCCGCAGAATCATCAGAAAGACAAAAATCGTAAAAATCCCAATCAACTCCTGATGGTCAAAGTGAAAGGTGGTCACTCCGTCATTGAGAAGAAGAACAAAATAAATCTCAAAAAACATGATGGCAGCCACAAAAAAGCGCGGCAGCAAAGGAAACATTTCCTTATAATAAACAGCTAATCGTTTAAACATAGCTTTTCTCCAATCTTTTCACCCATTTGAATCTGGGTTTCTATTCCGAGGTCTGAGTAAGTCAGGATATCCTGATCCAAGCGAATCGTGCCTGCTGGATAGAGGACAAGAATGGTTGAGCCGCCCAGACCAAAGCAACCCTTCTCCTGTCCCCTGACCAAATGGTCCTGACTATGATTGTAAATTCTTCCGACCAAGAGAGCCCCTACTTCCATCTGCAGGACAGATCCTAGGTCGGTATCTAAAAGACAGTATTCTCTTTTATTTTCCTTGTAAATCAAGCGTCTCTTCTGGGCTACCTGTCTAACCGTATGCAGGTGACCTTTGATTTTTCGACTTTGGGTAATTCTGCCGGATTCAGCTGCCAAATAGCGGTGCAAGTCTTCCACTCCCAAGCGATAGACAAGCGCTGTTCCGCCACTAAACAGTTGAGCCAATTCTTCATCCAGCAGTAAGTCAGCTAGCCTGTATGTCTGCCCCTTTATCGTCAGCTGCAAGTCCTGACTGATGGTAAAAGCCTGCAGCTTGGCATCTGCCACTGCCAATACTTGACTGTCAGGACAAACTGGACGCAGAGCGGGCTTGATTCTCCGCTGGAAGAAAGCCGAAAAGCTAGAATAGGGGCCACCTTCATAGTCAGCTAGATCCAGCTGATAATTTTCCACAAAAGCTGCTATTTTCTTGCGAGAAAATGAAGTGTAGTCTTTCAAAGTCAGAAGATAAGACAGGCTAGGTCGGGTCAAGATAGGCAATAAGAAGCGACCCCAAGCAGTAACATAAAGCTTGTCTAACAGACCCGCCTTGTATTCTATCGGTTCAACTACTTGGCCAGTCCTTCTCTGATAGACCTTAACCATGCGGGAGAACCCCCAGACCAATCAGACTTGCAACAGCTAGAATCGCAAAGACCAGATAGGCCAGCTTATTTGGCTTGGGAATACGGCAGTTGTAGACAAATAGGAAGGTCAGTAAAAGAGACAAGCCCAGCCACACCCAAGCAAAGAAACCAGGCGCCAGCCATTGACATACCAGATAAGTCAATGGGAAAAATAGGGCGCTGTAAGTGACGGGCAATCCGATAAAATAGGCCCCAGATCCTTCATCATGCTTGGCCAAGCGGTTAAAATGCGCTAAGCGCGTGACCGCAGCTAAGACATAGAGGACAGCCAAGATGATATTGGCCGCTCCCAAGGGCAGCTGAGTCATGAGAAGCACAGCCGGGAGAGCCGCAAAGCTAATCATGTCGCAGAGCGAATCAATCTCAATGCCAAAGCGCTTCTGGCTTTCAGTCCGCTTCATCCGTCGCGCCAACACACCATCAAAAAGGTCGCAGATACCGCTAACGATAAAGGCCATCATTGCTAGCCGCAGCTGGGACTGAATGACGGCATAGACTGCCAACAGTGCAAAAGCAGCGCCCATATAGGTCAGGATAACAGATTTGTCGTATTCACCGATAAACAAAGGTTCATTCTTCTTCATGAATTCTTATTTCTCCTCTTCTTCCATCTAAAGTAACCAGCATGCCAGTTTCTAGCAGCTGAGTTGCATTTTTGGCGCAGACCAGAGCTGGGATCCCGCATTCACGAGCGACAATGGAGGCATGGCAGAGAACTCCACCGTACTCTGTCACAAGTCCACCCAGAATACCGAAAACATAACTCCAACCCGTATCTGTATAGCGAGTGACAAGAATTTCTCCCGGTTCAATCGTCTCAATATCCGCCAAATCCAAGAGAACTCGAACCCGACCGGTCACCTGACCGCTGCTGGCTGGCATGCCTGTCAGCAGAGCCCGACTGTCATGGGCCACTTCTTCCAGGCTCATCTCTTTATCAGTCAAATCCCCCACTGGCTCAAAATTCCGATAGGCCTGGCAATAATGCTGACTATCAGCAACCTCTTCTTGAAGCTGATCGGCAGTTTTTTGCCCTTCCATAAAGGCAGTCAGACTTTCTTTCTTAATGTAAAAAATATCTTGTTCATTTTTAAGAAAGCCTCGCTTTTCATAGGCTCGGCTGAGTTTGAGGCTAATCTGACGAATGAGGTGGTAATAGCGCGTGGAAATATCCTTGAACTCCTCTCGCCACCAGAGCAAGTTTCTCAGATCTTGACTGATTTTTTCAATCTTTTTCTGCTTGGCTCGAGATAGATGAGCCAAATCCAGCTCAGACTCTGAGACAGGACTGAGCGAAGCTTTGGCCGCTTGGTAATACGCTGAATCAGCAACCAACTGCTGGACAACTGTCATAACCTGATAAGCATCTTCTTCATAACTCGCTACTCGCAAGTCCAGCTCCCGAGCCGAGTGATAGCCAAAATCCCTTTGAAAATCCTGAATCTTGATGAAATCTGCTCGCTCAGGATATTGTGCAGCTAGCTGATGCAACTCTTCCACCGATAACTTCAGCCAATCGTCTGTCAGTTTCTCCTCTGCCAAAATAAGATCCGCAGCTTCCAGCATTCGAGCCAAAGGCTTGGTATGCGAAACATTTCCCAACTTAGCTATCAGTTGGAAAAATTCATCCACCGTCAGCCGTTTGAGGAGACTGGTCTTTTTCATGGACAGCTGGACCGTATTGATGTAGGCTTGCCAGAAATAAGTTCCTTCACTGTTTAAATAAGCCTGATTTAGCACTAACTTCCAAAGACTTTCGACCTGCTGCAGCGGGCTTTGGTCATTTAGTTCTCGTATTTCTTGATTCAGGCGGTTAAATTGCTGACGCAGCTCTTGCAGCTTCTCTGGCGCCTGATGCAGAAAAGTCTTAGTTACTTTTTGCGTTTTCAAAGCTACCCGTAGGAAATTTAGAAGCAAGGCTGGACTTAATTTGCTGGTAAAACCTTGACCTTGGTAGTCTTTATTAACTCCCAGCTCATCATCAAAGTCTCGTTCAATATAGCCAGGAATCTGCTCCATACCTTGCTTGACCACGCCTAAGTTCCAGAAAGGCCGTGCATAGTGGAGACGCATCAGCGGAGGCATAACTCCTTCAGGCTCTAGACCAATAGCCAGCAAAAAGCTGGAGAGAGCCTCTTGCCAAGAATGACGATAAAGGCTCCACATCAGATTTGGACAGGGCTGGGCCGCCACGCCTCCATCCCGAAAATTCGCCGTCGTCCAGCGGCCACTGTCGATTTTAGTTGGTACCGTCGTGATAGGCCGAGCCTGAAGCATATAGACTTGCTCTTGGACAGCACACCACTCAATATCCATCGGCCGACCAAAATAGGCCACAATCTGCAAAACTTGCGCATGCAGTTTCTGCAAGACTGTAAGAGAGATTTCAGCCTTTTCAAATTGGCTCCAGTCTGGCTTGTACCAAGGAAGAGTCAACTGATCAGGATTAACTTGACCGCTAACCAAGCTCTCAGCTGAGCCTTTTACATACTCCAATAGCATGGTCTGGTCCTGATTTGTTGCCACGTCTAGAGAAAAGCAGACACCGCTAAAGTCGGGCTCTATCTGCTCCTGAATCAGCACTGCCATGGCAAAATCCTGCTCAGTAAGACCCTGACGTTGCCAGTAGGCCAAGGCTTCTGGATTAAAGAGAGAAAGCAGACAAGAACGAATGCCCTGCTCAATTTCTGACAGTGTCCGGCAATTTCCAATCGAGTTATATTGACCGGCAAATGACATGGCCTGTCCGTCTTCTAAAAGGGCACTGCTGCGAACAATATAAGCTTGATTTTCCTGGCAAAAGGCTGCTAACTCTCGCTTCCAAGCTGGATCCAAGGGATACTGCTGCAAACGCTCCGCAATTCCCTCCTTGCCCAGTTTGATGAACTCTTTAAGTCCCTCTTTTGAGTATTCTGGCAGAGCTGCGCTTAGCCAAGCCATTACTTGGTCCGCTGGCAAAATCAGAGCCTTAGGAACCGAAAGACCTAGTTGACAGAGGCTGATTAACTGATTGATTTTACCGCCATAGACGGCCGAAGGCTCTTTTTCCAGCCATAGTTCTTTCATCAAAAACTCCCATCTCACATACGATTTTTTCTAAGCTTAGTCCAGTAGAGCAGACGATTGACTCCTAGATGCGTGCCCGCCCCTAGGATTAAAATGCCCAGCATCTGCTGCCAAGACAGAGGGATATAGAAAAGCAAGAAAATAATACATCCAATCAAGGAATCAATCTGGTCAATCCAGATAAAGGTCCATTTCCAGCCATTCTCCGCCGTCTTGCCCTCTCTGATTTCCAAACGGCGCTTGACAAAACTATTAGGCAGCTCAAACAAAACATAAGCCAGCCCCAAAAGAGACCCAAGTACCAGATTAAACAGCACGGTATTTTCGTAGAAAGCATAGACTAAGTGCAGCTTCTCTAGGGTAGGAAAACTCTTTAAGAGCAAGCCCCAAAGGATCTGAGCCAAGGCTCCCCAGACAATCATACCAAAGAAACCTTTCCAAGTCTTGTTAGCTCCAAACAGCCTCTTCCCATCCTTTAAAATCAGCCCAGCATCCATTGGTCGATAAGCCACCTCTAGCAGTGAAGACTTGCAAAAGATCATATTCAGAACTCCAGCCAGAATGACCGGCATCAGGGTGATATATAAAGCAAGAATCGTGTGCATATTATTTCCTATTCTTTTTTATAAGAGTCAAATAGAAATCTTCAGAACTCTTTAAATTATAATGAACCCATTATACCATAAAAATTACAGGCCTTCAGTAGGGCAAACTGTGAAGAGACCTTCTAATCTCTTCTAGTTTAAGACTTGATTTAAACAAAAAAACCAGTAAATCCTACTGGTTTGCTTTAGAGGGCTATTAAACTCTATCATCATAGCCATTTGGATGACTGGAATGCCATTTCCAAGCAGTTTCGATAATGGTTTCGATATTGTCAAATTTCGGCTGCCAGCCCAGAACTTTTCTTGCTTTCTCAGAGGAAGCAATCAGCGTATCCGGGTCTCCTGGGCGCCGATCTGCTATTTCCAAAGGAATAGGATGTCCGGTCACCTTTCGTGCTGCTTCTACAATCTGCAGGTTGGAAAAACCAGTCGAAGAGCCAAGGTTAAAGGCATCTGATGAATGTCCAGCACGCAGATGCTCGACAGCCAGAATATGGGCGTCAGCCAAGTCGAAAGGATGGACATAATCGCGGACATTAGTCCCGTCCGGAGTGTCGTAATCATCGCCAAAGACAGCAATCTTCTCTCGTTTACCCTGAGCCACTTGAAGCACAATGGGCAGGAGATGGGTTTCAGGCCCGTGGTCCTCGCCGATTGAGCCGTCAGGCTTGGCACCGGCTACATTGAAATAACGCAGGGCTACAAACTTGATGCCATAGGCCTGGTCTGCCCAGCGCATAATGGTCTCCATCATGAGTTTGCTCTCACCATAAGGATTGATCGGCTTTTGCGGAGTCGTTTCCAGAATCGGAACTTCCTCAGGAATGCCATAAGTCGCAGCAGTCGAAGAAAAGACAATATTTTTAACGCCACATTCCTGCATGACCTCTAAAAGGGAAACCATGCCGGCTGTGTTATTGTCAAAATACTTGAGTGGATCTACCATAGACTCAGCAACCAGTGAAAAGGCAGCAAAGTGAATGACCGCATCAATGGATGGATGTTTGGCAAAGACATCACGCATAAAGTCCTTATCCGCCAAATCCCCCTCATAAAAGACTGCTTGCGGATGGACGGCTGCCCGGTGGCCAGTCACCAAATTATCAACAACGACTACTTCTTCCTTATCTGCTGTTATCAAACGGTCAACCATGTGCGAGCCGATATAGCCAGCACCACCTAATACTAAAATTGCCATAAAACTTCCTTTCCCTGTTACGCTAGATTCATTATAACACATTTCCTAAGGCTGGATGCCAACGGATTGGACGAAGCGCATGAAAGCCTCCTGCCCTTCCTCTGTTCGCTTATAAACTCCAGCATCCTCCAATACACGGCTGAAAATTTGCCCAACCGATGCCTGAACTACTCCTTCCACCGTCTCAGCGGTAACATCTGGATTCTGGTCTTTGAGTTGATTGGCCCACTCCTGATGATAGGCAGCAACCTGACAGTTTTCTCCTAGTAGGAAAAGTTCTACCTGTTTGAGTTCTTCCTTGAGCCGAGGCGGCAGAATAGCCAGCCCCATCACCTCAATCAGACCGATATTTTCTTTCTTAATATGCTGCACATCCCTATGAGGATGGTAAATGCCGTCTGGGTGTTCTGGCGACGTTTGATTGTCCCGCAAGACCAAGTCTAGCTCAAAAGATCCATCTTTCCTGCGGGCAATCGGTGTGATGGTATGGTGAGGCTCACCCTCAGACTCTGCCAACACCTGCACACTTGGGTCAGAATAAGTCCGCCAAGCTTGCAAGATCTTGTCAGCCAACTCAATCAACTGTTCCTTCTTCTCAGATTTCAGCCGAATGACGGACATGGGCCACTTGACTATACCTGCCTCTACTTCTTCAAATCCTCTAAAAGTAAAGCTGCAATCCAGCTCTGCTATTTCCATAGGGAAGGTATGACGTCCGCCCTGATAGTGGTCGTGAGTCAGGATAGAGCCGCCAACAATAGGCAGGTCGGCATTTGAGCCAGCGAAATAGCCTGGAAAGGTCTCAACGATGTCCAACAAGCGCTCAAAGGTCAGCCGGCTAATCGCCATAGGAAGGTGCTGGCTGTGCAGAAAGATGCAATGCTCATTAAAGTAGGCATAGGGCGAATACTGAAAGCCCCACTCCTGTCCAGCCAAGTCAAAGCGGATAATCCGATGATTGGCGCGGGCTGGGTGATCCAAGCGACCCTGGTAGCCTTCGTTTTCCATGCAGAGTTGGCAGGCTGGATAGTTACTATTCTTAGACTTTTTAGCTGCCGCAATTTCCTTAGGATCCTTTTCTGGCTTAGAGAGATTGATGGTGATTTCCAAATTCCCATAGGAAGTTGGTGCTTTGAAAGCAATGTTTTTAGCAATAGCCTTGACCTTGATATAATCGTTCTTTTGACTAAGCTGGTAAAAATCAGCCACAGCTTGCTCGGGATTGGAGGCATAAGTCGTCCAGAAGTCCCGATTGAGCTGGCTAGGGGCAGGTGTAATCAAGTCCATGAGCTCAGCACCAAGGATTTCACGCGCAGTCTGTCTATCCTCAATCGTCTCTAATCTAACTGCCTCCTCAACCAGCTGGTCCTTGAGGTCAATCAATTTATCCAGATCAGTCTCAACTTCCAAAACACCTTCTCCCACTCGTGCCAGAACACGATTGATCAGGTAGATTCGATCTATTTCCTCAAAGGTACTTTCTGCAATGACTTCTGTGATAAATGCATCTAGAACTCCCTGACTCATTGATTCTCCTTCCTACTTTCTAAATAGTCTCTGACAGCATCTAAATCTTGAAAAACTTGTTCTGTTTTATTTAAGAAAGACTGTGCTGGCATTTTTAAGTCTGGAATACAAACAACTGGTATCCCAGCTCTATACGCTGCTTCAATCCCTGCTTCACTATCCTCTAATACTAAGCAATTCTCTGGTAAAACATTCAAATCACTACAGGCCTTTAAAAATATATCAGGGTAAGGTTTGCTTCGCTTTACATCTTTTGCAAAAACTAGATGGTCAAATAGGGACAGTATACCATTACTATCCAAAATTATTCTAGCTCTAGATTCAACACTTGAAGTTGCTAGAGCGATTGGAATACCTTCTCTTTTCAAAAAAGCAAGCAAATTTTTAGCACCTTTTTTTAAATTTACACCTTTGGCTAATATTCGAGCTTCCAGTTCATAAACTTTTTCCAAGGTTTGGTCAAAGTTCCAAGGTAAATCATAGGTATCTAAAAATCGTTGAACATTCTCCTCTTCCCTATGTCCACTGTATTCTCTAGAATATGTTTCTTCTGTGAAAGGAATTCCAAAATCTTTAAGCAATTCTTGATAAACTTTTAGAGAAATGATCTCAGTATCAGCTAATAAGCCATCTAAATCAAATATTACAGCGTCCATTTACTTCTCTCCTAGTCTAAAACTCGTGTCCCCGATGCAACTTCAGCGATATAGAAGCTTGGAGCGTATCCAACTACTTCCTCATAGCGTTTGCCAACTGCTTCTTTGAAAGAATCCACCGCATCCTTAGCAACTAAAGCAATGGCGCAACCACCGAAGCCAGCTCCGGTCATACGAGCCCCCAGAACAACTTCTTGCTCCCAGGCCGTGTGAACCAAGGTGTCCAGCTCTAGACCAGTCACTTCATAGTCATGCTCCAATGAAACATGAGACGCATTCATGAGACGGCCAAACTTTTCAAGATCACCTGCCTGCAAAGCGGCCCTCGCTTGCAAAGTGCGCTGATTTTCCAAAACAGCATGGCGAGCCCGTTTGAGACGATTTTCGTCCTCTATTAGATAGCTATACTCGTCAAAGGACCACTCGTCCAACTCACCCAAGGTCTGAATATCCAAAGCAACTTGCAATTCTTCCACGGCTTTCTCACACTCAGCACGGCGTTCGTTGTATTTAGAGTCCGCTAGTTCACGGCGTTTGTTGGTATTCATGATGACAACGACATTGTCCTTCAAATCAAGTGGCACCAAGTCGTACTCCAAAGTGTTGGTATCTAGGTAAATAGCACGTTGGTCAGCCCCCATACCGATAGCAAACTGGTCCATGATACCAGAGTTTACTCCGATAAAGTTGTTTTCTGTTTGTTTTCCGATTTTAACCAAATCGAGACGCTCTAGTTTTAAATCAAAGAGATGCTCAGCCACGACCCCTGTCAAGAGTTCCAATGATGCTGAAGAAGACAAGCCAGCACCATTTGGAATATTTCCATAGACATAAAAATCAAACCCTTTGTCAATCACATGGCCAGCTTCTTGCAAGAAATGGAGAACCCCTTTTGGATAGTTGGTCCAGTTGTGCTCTTTTTCAAATTTGAGGTCAGCTAGAGGAACTTCGATGATGCCCTTGTCCTCAAAGTTGGCTGAGTAGAAACGCAAAACTTGGTCGTCACGCTTGCGAGCTGCCCCATAAGTACCCAAGGAAATCGCAGCAGGAAAAACGTGACCGCCATTGTAGTCCGTGTGTTCACCAATCAAATTGATACGGCCTGGTGAAAAGAAAGTTTGGTCTGCTTCTTGACCAAAAACGGCAAGAAAGTCTTTGCGAAGGGCTTCAGCAGTAAGATGTTGTGTCATATGAATTCTCCTTTAACTATCCGTTAAGTCACCTTATACTCAATGAAAATCAAAGAGCAAACTAGGAAACTAGCCGCAGGCTGTACTTGAGTACGGCAAGGCGACGTTGACGTGGTTTGAATTTGATTTTCGAAGAGTATTAACGTGTAATCGTTTTCTTCTATTGTAACCAAGGGTTTTGCCAAGGTCAATCCTTTTTACTAAAGTTTTACTAAACAATAGGTAAAAAGAAGAAAAATATGATATACTAACCTAAAAGGAGAAGGATTTATGGCTACCTTAAAAGACATTGCACAGCTAGCCTCTGTCTCTATCGCGACCGTATCCCGTGTCCTCAATCGCGATCAGAGTCTATCTGTTACAGAAGAAACCAGACACCGTATTTTAACTGTCGCTGAAGAGCTGGGCTATGCCAAGCACCTCAAGACAGGCGAATCCCACAAACCCAAGCAGAAGATTGCCATTATCCAATGGGTCAGCGAACAAGGGGAGCTGGACGATCTCTACTACTATCAGATTCGTCTTGGTATTGAAAAAAGAGCCCAAGAGTTGGACTATGACATCTTGCGCTATTTTAATGACCATCCTTTTACTCTGAGCGAGGAAGTAATCGGGATACTCTGTATTGGAAAGTTCAGCCGAGCACAGATTTCTGCCTTTGAAGAATACCAAAAACCCCTGGTCTTTTTAGATAGCGATACACTTTCATTGGGACATACCTGTATTATCACTGACTTTTACACTGCTGTAAAACAAGTAGTCGATCACTTCCTTAGCCAAGGGCTTGATCGTATCGGGATTCTCACCGGCCTTGAAGAAACAACCGACCAAGAAGAAACCATTCAGGATAAACGTCTTGATCATTTTAAAAACTACTCGATATCAAAAGGTATCTACAATGATAAACTGGTCTTTCAAGGTAGCTTTACTGCCCAGTCTGGCTACGATTTGATGAAAAAAGCGATTCACAATTTAGGAGACCAACTACCACCAGCATTTTTTGCCGCCAGCGATAGTTTAGCCATCGGTGCCCTCCGTGCCCTTCAAGAAGCTGGAATTAGCTTACCAGACCGCGTCAGCCTCATTTCCTTTAACGACACTAGCCTGACCAAGCAGGTCTATCCTCCTCTTTCAAGCATTACCGTCTATACCGAAGAAATGGGCCGAGCAGGGATGGATATTCTTAACAAGGAAGTTCTCCATGGTCGCAAAATACCTAGCCTGACCATGCTGGGAACCAGACTGACTCTGAGAGAAAGTACGAGGAATGAATAGGATAACAAAACGACCTCGCTAGAAGCCGTTTTTCTAATGATGATGCCCATGCTTCTGCTCTAACTCTCTCACCCTCCGCTTATGTTGCGCATGATTGCTTTGACTGCTATCCACTTCGATAGTAATATTCTGCACGCCTCTTTCTTCTAAACATTGACGCACCACTTCTTTGGTCTCAATCATCTGCTCCCAGTCCTTGATACAAATGTGGACAACAGCATTGTTCTCTAGACCGTCCATGGACCAAATGCTAAGTTGATTGACACTTTTGACATTGGGAAGAGCCTCTATATCCTTCTCCAAATCACTTGTCTCGACCCCTTCTGGCACAGCATCTAGGAAAATCTTCAGTGCGCTCCAAAAGCGAGGAATGGCTTTCGACAGAATAAAGATAGAAATAACAAGCGATAAGAGTGGATCGAGGATATACCAATCTGTAAATCGGAGGATAATCGCCATTAGAATGACAGCCAACCAACCAAGAGTGTCTTCCAAAAAATGCAAGCTAAGAATTGACTCGTTCTTTGTCTTTCCTTTACGAACTACCAGACTTGCTAGCACATTGATAGCTACTGCAATGATTCCCAGCCAGAGGATACCATTTTCATTAACAGGTTGAGGATGAACGATCTTTGTGATATTTTCCAAGATCACTAGGACAGACCCTATCATAAGAATCACAGCCGTTAGCATGGCCCCTAAAAGACTAAAACGTTTGTAACCCAAGGTGTACTGCCTATCTTCTTCACGGTTGGAAATCGTTTCTAAAAGGGCAGAGATACCAATGGCTATAGCATCTCCCAAGTCATGAACAGAATCAGCAAGAACTGCACTCGAACCAAAGATTCCTCCTGCGATAAACTCAACAATCGCATAGCTTAAATTTAAGAAAAAAGCTAACCAGATAGATGTTTTAGAACTCATTTCTCTCCCTCCTTTGGTATAATGGGTATATACATACTTCTTTCATTTGTATTATCTAATAAAATCCAAAGAAAGGATAGAAGCAAACTGTCAGCCATGTTCAGTTCTGAACAGTTTGTCTCAAGTGTCTATATGCCAAAAAGAGACCGTCGGGTTAGTAAGACTAAAAAAGCCATCTATCAAGCTTTTTTACAACTTTTGAACGACAAAGGCTATGATACCACTACTGTTCAGGATATCATTGACCTAGCAGATGTTGGACGTTCTACTTTTTACTGTCACTACGAGAGTAAGGAACTCCTTTTAGATGACCTCTGTCGCTACCTCTTTCATCATCTCTTTGAAAGAGAAGGACACTTTACTACCGAGGACTACCTCGCACATATCTTTTTACATTTTCAGAAAAACCAGGACCATGTCACCAGTCTCCTTTTTTCCAAAAACGACTACTTCCTCCGCCAACTACACAAGGAACTCGAACACCATGTTTACCCCATGGTAGCGGAGGATTTGCAAGAGGCCTATCCGAACATACCAGCCTCCTACCTCAAACATTTTGTAGTAACCAATTTTATCGAAACACTGACCTGGTGGCTAAAAAAAGGAAAATCTTATACAGAAGACCAAGTAGTGAGATTTTACCTTGATGTAATGGGGATGACCTCTACAACTCCACTTGATAACTAAGCCTGTAACTCAGAAAGGAACCAACTATGTTAACTTCGATGATTCTAGGAATACTAACAATTGTACTAGCTCTCGCCTTCTCATTGCTTCACCTTGCAGCTGCTTTTTCAGCCATAAAACAAAGAAACTACAGTCTGGGAAACACGTGCATCTTGGTCGGCAGTTGTCTCACCTCTCTGGCTCTAGCCATCTTTTACTTCGTCCCACTTGCAACCATTCTTCTATGGATTGTGGGCTCGAGTATCGTCTGCTATGGTGCCTACTGGAACGGCCAACAGACAGAAAGTCAACATATATCGCACCACATCATTCGTATAACGAGCGCTATCGTTATTACAGTGTTACTCATTTTGCTCTAACACAAAAAAAGGATCTTCTGATCCTTTTTTATTTTTAAGCGCTTTTTGCTGCCTTGCTCCACTGGTACCAACCAACTAGACTATTGATCAAGTAAATCAGGTATTTTCCTTGGATTTGCAGGCTTTCTCCCCACCAGAGATAGATAGAAAAGACATTGGTAGCTGCCCAGAATATCCACTGTTCACGGTAAACAGCTGTCATGAGGATTTGCCCTACACCATTGGTCGCATCAGTGATAGAATCACGATAGGGACGATTAGCTCCGATAGACTGATAAATAAACCCAAAGGCCAACCACCAAAGAACACTAATAGAAAGATACTTGGTCCAACCCTTGCCGTCTAGTTTACGTGCGACAAACTCTTGTTGTTCTTTCTTAAATTGGGCTTGATAAATCCAAACCAAGAGACCAATTGGCTGCATAATTGTAAAATAGAGAGTTGTTAAAACCTCACCATAGAAGCCTTTTTGAAGGGCAAGCACCAGATAAATGATGGAATTAATCAAACCAAATAGGTAGTTACTAGCACGACCTTCAGCTTCTCAAAGAGCAGAAAAAAGGTTAGTAAGGCTTGAGAGATGAATCATTTTAAAGGCAAACAATTCCAACAAGACGTCATCATTGTCGCTGTTGGTTATTACCTACGTTACAATCTGAGCTATCGTGAAGTTCAGGAATTGCTTTATGACCGTGGAATAAATGTTTGTCACACTACGATTTATCGGTGGGTTCAAGAATACAGTAAAATCCTCTATCATCTCTGGAAAAAGAAAAATAAACAGTCCTTCTATTCGTGGAAAATGGATGAAACCTATATCAAAATTAAGGGGCGTTGGCATTATCTCTATCGAGCGATTGATGCGGACGGTTTAACCTTGGATATCTGGTTACGAAAGAAACGTCGAGCAGACGATAACAGCTATAAGTTAGAAGATACCGCCTATCAAGAAGATAAAGCACGCAAAGCAGAAACCGAAGATAAGCTAGCTATTGAAGCAATGAAAAGCAAGTACACCACGCTATTGCTAGAAAATATGTTGCTAAGTCCGTTTGAAATGCATGATACAAAAATCATGGCAGGATTGCAAGTCCATGTTTACCCCCTCTATGACGAACTGAAAGAATTAAGAGGGCTAAATAGTGTCAAAGACCACTTGTCTTATGTTGCCAGCAGACGTGAAGAATATTCTAAGCATAATATCGCACGCTACCTCAAAAAAGCCATTGAACAATATCTACCAACGGTTAAAAGGCAGGACTTAAATCATGAGTGAAGACTTAAAAACGATCAAAGAGCTGGCGGATGAGTTGAGTGTTACAAAACAAAATATTCAATATCACTACCAAAGGTTACCAAAAGAATTACAGCTTAAAAGTTCCAATGGGTCTAATCTAATAAATTCTAAAGCAGAAAAAATAATTTTAGGTAAAGTAGAAAGTAGTAGCAAATCAAATACCAAAGACCAACAAATAGAAAAACTAACTAATTTGTTAGACCAGTAACAACGATTAGCCTTGCAAGATAAAAAGTTGCTAGAAGAATACAAGGCGGAAAATGATAACTTAAAAGCCCTCAAAATGCCCTCACAGGAAACAGAATTCAAACACTTAGACAATCAATATAAAGATGAAGTGAACGCTCTTAAAGAGAAGTTGGAAAATTTGCAGGAACAAATCAAAGATCAAAAAAGGATAGAAGAACAAGAAAAACCAATAAAATGGTGGGGACTATGGCGAAAATAGATGATTCAGTTAAAAAGAAAGTTCCAGAATTGCGATTTAAAGGATTCACGGATGAATGGGAACAGCGTAAGTTGGGAGACGAAGTTCGAATAGTGATGGGACAGTCTCCTAATTCAGAAAATTATACTGATGATCCTAATGGGCGCTAAAAATGCGAAGACCTATGAAGACCTATTTTGTATTAGTCAAACAAAAAATCCAAAAGAAATGGTATATGATTATGACCATGAAACAAAGTAAAATCAAACCGAGTGATCTGAGGAAGCACCCGATGATCATGAAACGTTATTAAACACAAAAGTCACCCATGTGAGTTCTTGCCAGAAGCTGAAGTTAATCCTTCAACCTGGAAAACCCGCAGAGGTGACTTTTTCTATACATCTCGATTTTTCTGGCAATAATCATTAACCGATAAATATGTCTGTGAATCACCCAGCGACTCCGCTATGTCCATAATCCGCGGTGGTAGTAATCCCACTCGCTGGACAAGTTCGTGATTGCTGAACAATTCCCGTGGACTGCCGGCGAAGCCAAACTTCCCGTGTTCCATAACATACACCGACTCAAACTCGGCGGCGACCCAATCCATGTCATGGGTGATGGTCACAACTTGGTGGCCCGAATCAGCCAACTGATGGAAAATTGCGGTCAACTTGCGCCGGCTTTCCCAATCAAGCGACATCATCGGCTCATCAAATAAATAAATCGCCGGATCCACTGCCAAAACTGTGGCAACGCTCAACAGCTTGCGTTCCGACAATGACAGGTCATATGGACTTTCAGCTGTTTTATCATCCAAGCCAACTCTTTTTAGAGCCGCTAAAGCCCGCCTCGTAATCGTGTCGTGGTCATCCATGACCTGCGCGACATTCCACTCCACCTCTCGTTGAACGGTCGGGTTGAAAAGCTGATCGTCAGGATTCTGAAAAGTAATCCCAACCTTCAGTAACTTTTCGACTGGTTTAAGATCATTAAAATTTTCTCCATCGATCTTAATCACACCGGTTTGTGGTGTCAGCAAGCCCGTCAACAATTTGAAGAGCGTTGATTTGCCGGCACCATTTTGGCCGACAATCGCCACCATCGGATCGGCGAAGTGTTTGTCTTCAACATCCAAGCTAAAGGACCGTTCCGGATAAGTGAACGTCAGGTGGCTCAGTTCAATTGTGGACATAACGAACCTCCTTCAGATCAGCGTAATTCACCGGATACCGGCCATCAGCCAAGTGCCAATCCATTTTTTGAGCAAGTTGCTGGATTGTCGGGGCTGGAATCTGCCAGTCAGCTGCCAAATGATTAAACACCTCACCCGGCCTGCCCTGGGCTACCATTTGACCCTCGTGCAGCACCCACACAACGTCGGCGACTTCGCACAAATCGTCAATTTCACTGGTGACAATGAAGACAGTCGTCTCTTTGACTTGGTCCAGCCATTGGAAAAATTGCCGGCGGCCAAGGGGATCCATCTCACTGGTCGGATCATCCATAATCAAAACAGCCGGATTAGCCACAATCGCCGTGGCAATTGCCAACCGCTGGATCTGACCACCGGAAAGGCTCTCGGGACGCAAATTCAGCTGTTCAATCAGCCCCATTTGCGTGGCAACTTCTTCAACCCGTTTTTGAATCAGTCCTTCAGCCATTCCCTGATTAATCAAGTCAAAGGCGATTTCATCGGCAACCGTGTCTGCCAACCCGCTTAGTTGGCCAGCTGGATTTTGCAGTACAACTCCATTCATGGCATTATAAACGGGCCAATTGTCGGACACTCGCTGGCCAAACATGTGCCAGTCGCCCTCAATCTCAGCAGACACAATTTTGGGAATGACCCCTGCCAGCACACGGCACAAAGTCGATTTGCCGGAGTGGCTATTCCCGATAATCCCAACCACCTGGCCGGTATGAACCTCCGCGTTAATCTGACGCAGTTGTGGTTGCTCAGTACCCGGATAACGGGTGGTCAAATTTTCAATTACAATCCGTTTATCTTCGTCCATATTTTCCACCCAATCAATAAAATTGCCAATCCAGTCAGACCAATGTGCAGCGTCCGCGACAGGCGATACACGCGCTGGGAGGTTCTGACAGTCCGGTTGAGATTATCAAAACCTCTCAGTTGGAGAGAAATCGACCGCGTCATCGATTGATCCAAGGTCTTAATCACCAATGGAATTAGAACCGGCAGGACTGACTTTAATTTCTGAATCAACGTTTTTTGCGGATTGGTTCCGCGAACTTTTTGTGCCTGCTGGATTTTCCGCATATTGCGCATCATTTCCGGCAAAATATAACACACCGACATCAGAACGTAGACGGTTTTATAAGACAATCCGGACAGTTCCAAATAGGCCGCATTTTCTGAAATACTCGTGGTCACCATAAAAAAGCCACTGGTCAAAATAATCACCAATACTCGACAACCCAGAGTGGTGGCGTAAATCAGGCCTTCTTTGTAGAACGACACCCCAAGCACAGAAAACAGCACAGTTTGATTCCGACTGTAAAATAACCCTTGGATGATCAGCATGGTGCAAATCAGAAACAGGCTGAATCCCAGCGCCTTAAAGGTGGTAGAACTCAATTTGGAAAATAACAATAGCAGTGTTGCGACAAGAATTAATCCGGCCTGAAGCAATAAATTCATACTGGCAAAGCTCAACAACGTCATGTCCAAGATGAACAAGAGCTTAGTAATCGGATCGATCACCTGGTACCACTTGAGCTTGACCCGTGGCGCTCCAGAAATCAATGTTTTATCAGTCATCATTTATCATCGCTAAAGAAGTGCACCATCCGCTTCGGCAGCTGACGATAGATGAAGAATGCCAGGTAGGCCACGCAGACTTTATCCAAAATATCCAAGACAAACTCATCGGTAAATGAGGCCAGCCACACTGGTGCATGATTGGCGACCATTACCGCAAACAATGAGTCACCCCAAGCGATACCGGTCTGACCACCCCAAAAGATGACGTTGAGCGGCGTTGAAATGACAGCTGAAACGATGGCAATAATAATAGCAGAAACAAATACTCGTCGCGCTGACGAGAACCACCCATTGGCGTGCAAAACTCCGACAGCAATCCCAATTCCGATGCTGGTAATCGCATACACGGTTGAAATTGGCGATAAGGTCAGCCCATAGATCACGTTGTTGATGAAACCACTAATGGCACCGGCAACCGGCCCAGCCAACATGCTGGCAAGAAAGGTTCCCAAAGACCCCAGCCAAACGGGCAACTTTAAC
This sequence comes from Streptococcus sp. HMSC10A01, assembly GCF_001807785.1. NCBI lineage: Bacteria > Bacillati > Bacillota > Bacilli > Lactobacillales > Streptococcaceae > Streptococcus > Streptococcus sp. HMSC10A01. Next base: position 23,427 of record NZ_KV790975.1, read on the forward strand.
CCCTCCGCCAAGGCTTTGGCAACATAGTTAATCCCCACGGCAGCGGGAATCAAAGTCATGGTGGCAGCACTTAACTTAAATTTCCACATACTGGTACGATGAATCGGTTCTGTTTTCATAATCTTCTCCTTTTGTTTTTAAAGAGCCGTGTCTGGATAGACTTTCGGACGCAACGCTCTATTATATATCTACTGAACTGTCTATACACAAGATTTCCATCCTTAGTCGACATGAGCTGGAAATCTTTATTTGTTAAGTAGTTCACAACACATTATACACCTATTCTCTGAATAGTCAAGTGTCTTTACAGTAAAGTTTTAGAAAATCCTGAAAATTTTCTCTTCCTTTCCATTTTAAGTGACCTTCAGTAACTCTAACATCAAAAAAGCCCAGACAAAAATATCTGAGCATTCTTCTATATAGTCGTTTAAGGAAGTTGAGTTCAGCATTTTCAAGCTATTTCTTCAAGAAACCTTGTTCTTGCAGAAATTCCTTGGCTACTTGTTCTGCTGGCTTGCCTTCGACACCGACTTGATAGTTAAGCTGGCTCATCTGGCTTTCTGTAATCTTACCAGCCAATTTATTAAGAACCGTTTCCAACTCTGGATGTTTCTTGAGAAGAGCTTCTTTCATCAGAGGAGCCCCTTGATATGGTGGGAAGAGTTGCTTATCATCTTCCAAGACCTGTAAATCATAACGCGCAAGTTCTGCGTCAGTCGAATAGGCATCCGTGATTTGAATATCACCCGACTGGATAGCTTGGTAGCGAAGGGCTGGCTCCATAGTTGACACATTGAGATTCAGTCCATAGACAGATTGAAGTCCTTTGTTCCCATCTTCACGATCGCTAAATTCCAAGGTAAACCCTGCCTTGAGCTTGTCTTGAACTGCCTTAAGGTCAGAGATGGTTTTAAGATTGTATTCTTTAGCAACACTCTTAGGTACTGCAATTGCATAGGTATTTTGATAAGCCATGTGATTGAGCAAGACTAGATTGTCCTGTTTTTTGATTCCATCACGTGCTGCTTCAAAAACTTCTTCAGCATCAGTACTGGCTTTTGGAGCAGGCTGCAAGAGAGTTCCAGTAATCGTACCGGTAAACTCAGGATAGATATCAATATCACCTTTTTTCAGAGCTTGATAAAGGAAGTCTGTCTTACCAAAGTTTGGCTTGACTGTCACAGTCATATCGGTATTTTCCTCAATGAGGAGTTTATACATATTCATAAGAATCTCTGGCTCTGGCCCCAATTTCCCAGCTATAACCAGATGATCCTTTTCCTGCTTGGGAAGCAGACTCGGTGTATAAGAAGCGCCTAGACCAAGGATTAAGACCGCAAAAGCTGTAAATACCGTCCGAAGCTTAGCTTTTTCCATCCATTTAAGGAGACTGTTGAAAAGAATAGCCAAAACGGCAGATGAAATAGCTCCAATCAAGATCAGACTGACATTGCGACGGTCAATTCCTAGAAGGATAAAGGAACCTAGTCCACCAGCTCCGACAAGAGCTGCTAGAGTTGCTGTTCCGATAATCATTACCGTTGCTGTCCGAATTCCAGAAACGATGACGGGCATAGCTAGAGGCAGTTCAAACTTCTTGAGTCGCTCCCACTTGGTCATCCCAAAGGCGATTCCAGCTTCTTCTAAACTAGGATCAATCCCATTCAAAGCCGTGACAGTATTTTCTAAAATCGGGAAAATAGCGTAGATCACCAGAGCAGTCAGTGCCGGTAGTGTACCAATCCCCATGAGGGGGATAAAGAGTCCCAGCAAAGCCATTGAAGGAATGGTTTGAAAGATTCCCGCAATTTGTAGCACCCAATTTGCTACTTTTTTATGACTATGAAGATAGATAGCGAGCGGAATGGTCAAGAAGATGGCCACTAGTAAGGTCAGAAGAGATAGCTGGAGATGTTGTCCTAAGGCTGCCAACCATTCGCTAAAGCGCTCCTGAAAGGTAGAAAATAAATTAGCCATGTTGAACACCTCCAAATAAATCTGCTACAAAGTTAGTCGCAGGTGCAGATAAAATTTCCTCAGGTGTTGCCACTTGACGAATCTCCCCGTCCTGCAGAACAGCAATCCGATTCCCCAATTTCAAGGCCTCATCCGTATCATGGGTCACAAAGATTGTCGTCATCCCAAACTGGTCATGGATACTCTTAGTCAAGCTCTGCAATTGCTTACGCGAGATGGCATCAAGAGCTGAGAACGGTTCGTCCATCAGTAGGATTTTGGGTTGAGCGATAATGGCACGGACAATACCCACCCGCTGCTGCTCACCGCCAGACAGCTCACTTGGCATACGCTGAGCATAGTCTTCAGCAGGCAAGCCTACTAGCTCCAGCAATTCATCGGTCTTCTGCTGAATATCTGCCTTGCTCCAACCTTTCATCTCAGGAATTAGAGCAATATTTTCAGCCACAGTTAGGTTGGGAAAGAGGGCAATCGCTTGTAAGACATAGCCTGTGGAAAGGCGCAGCTCACGCTCATCATAGTCTTTGATGCGTTTACCATCCATATAGATATTTCCATCAGTTGGTTCCAAGAGACGGTTAATCATCTTAATCATGGTCGTCTTACCGGATCCAGAAGGACCCACTAAAACCATGAACTCTCCATTCTCAATCCTTAAATTGACATCTCTCAAGACATCTTTTTCTGTATAGCGTAGCGCTACATTTTTATATTCAATCATTGTTTGTCCTCAATTTAAAACTTTCCTCGATTAGTTAAGTCTTCTACCTTAGGCATGACTTCCTTATTGTCCCAATGCTCCACAATCAAGCCATTCTCCAAACGGAAGATATCGTACTGAGCATAAGCCACCCCATCGATCTGATTCTGCCCATAGCTGACCACATAGTTTCCTTGTCCCAAAAGCTGGAAAACAAAGTCAAAAGTAACACCATGTTCAGCCACATAGTTTTTATAAGCATCACTTCCTTGGCCAATCTCATGATTATGCTGAATCAAATCGTCTGCCACATAGTCACTCCACTGCTCTAGCTCCCCATTTTGGAAGATTTCTGTCAGGAAACGACGAACAGTTTTTTTATTTTCTACTGTCTTGTCTAAATCCGTGACTTCAAAATCTCCAAAGATCTGGTCTAACTGTCCATTTTCCGGAGCACGATAGTAGTCAATAACATCCCAATGCTCCACGATACGGCCATTCCCATCCGCACGGAAAGTATCCGTTGTCACCCATTGAGCTTCCCCGCCATTGAGATATTGATGGACATGAACGAAGACCAGATTGCCATCCTCAATGGTGCGAACAATCTTCATCTCACGCTCGGGATAACGCTCAAAGAAATTTGCAAAAAAAGCCGCAAACCCTTCTTTCCCATCTGGCACACCTGTCGAATGTTGGATATAAGTATCCCCTACAGACTGAGCTTGAGCCTCAGCAACACGCCCATCTTGAATGGCGTGAATATATAGATTTTGTGCATTTTCAACTTGTTTTGACATGATTTATGCCTCTTTTTCTTTCAAATTTGCTAAAATGCGTTCCTGATAACTTTCAAACTGACGAATTTCTTCCTCTGAGAAGCCTTTATAAAAAATAGCATCCAATTTTTGACTGATACGATGGCCCACTTCTTTCTGAGACCAACCCCGCTCTGTCAACTTTACATATTTTTTTCGCTTGTCTAAACCACACTGACTAAAGGTCACTAAACCCTTCTCTTCCAACTTTTTCAGCATAGTCGTCAGCGTATTATTGGCTAGTCCTGTCTCCAGCGCAATATCTGTCGCCGTCGCGCAGCCCGTTTCACTATTCCATAAAACTGTGAGAATCTTGCCCTGCTCACTTCGATAAAGGGCTTCAGGATCCTGATTCAGTAACTTTTGAAAAATTCGCCCATTCAACAAACGAATATGATAGGCTACTAAATGACTGTCTTTCATACTTCCTCCAATTTATTTCTATATCGAATCGATTTTTAATTATTGTAACGCCAGATATTACAGCTGTCAAGAATTTTGTTCTATTTCGAAATAATTTTAAACTGAATAAAGATTTTAAACTAAAAATTCCAAACAAAAAACTCAGTGTACAGAGGAAATCCCCCTCTCGCACTGAGCTTCTTTTTTATCTTAGTAATATTCACCCTGACGGTAATCCCATGAGTTGAAAGTATCGGACAGGTGCATCATGATTTTGTCGATGTCCAATCCTTTGCGGATAACCACAGGTGCTGGTGAGATGGAACGTTGCCCACCTTGTTCTGGAATCAGTTTTCCATCCTTGTCCACCATGGAGACCATAACACCTTGCTCGTAGCGAGTTTCAATGGTCTTGTCTGGCTGGATAGAGGCTACATAGTCATCTGCTTCAATGACTAAATCAACAGCGTTTTCGATGCGCTCGCCAATTCCTTCAACCTTGCCGCGGTTCCCTTTACCGGATGGGTTAGCTGAGGATGCATAGACCATCTTGCCTTCTTCCCAAAGCTTAGCTGCCAGCTGCTCGCCCGCCTTACCAAACTTAATAACAAAACAGCTAGTGCCACGAACATCTGTCATCAGCTCTTCACGACCGTCGCCATAGGCTTTGAGCTTTTCGAAAGCTTCTGGCTTCCATGGAAGAATACAGCCCAAGAGGATATCTTCATCCCAATGCTTTTGATAAAAAGCCTCAATTTTCGGATTTAACTGAGCCAAAGCACGGAGCTCATCCATGCTGCCACAAAGGACAACACCAGGCTTATTACGGTTACGTGCCTTAGCTTCGAACTTACGCTCCAAACCTGCCTTATCACTGGTCATAATGATGTAACCTACCTTAGTCGGACAAACGATACAGCCCCCATCTCCTTTAAGAATGTCATAACCTTCTTGTGAAAGAGTTCCGTTCCATTGAATGTGTTTTGTCATAAGTTTATTCCTTTTCTATTAAATTAAGATTTATTTTACCATATATTCTTATCAGAGACAAGATATATTTAGAATTTTCTGAATATATCAAAAATATGGTTACTGCCAATAAGATGGACGATTTTTTTCATATTCTGCAATCAAATCCTCATACTGCAGGGTAATACCGATATCATCCAACCCGTTGAGGAGCTTGTGCTTCCATTCTCCATCAATGTCAAAGGAGAATTCTCCCACCGGTGAAAAAATCTTCTGCTGCTCCAAATCCACCGTCACTTGATCCGTTGGCTTTAGATTCGCCAAAGCTTGCCGAACTTCCAGTGGCTGGACGATAGGCAACATGCCGTTATTAAGTTCATTGTTGTAGTGAATATCCCCGAAAGATCCGGCAATGACTACCTTGAAGCCATAGTCAGCCAAGGCCCAGGCAGCGTGTTCCCGAGAGGAACCCGCTCCGAAATTGTCCCCTGTAATCAGAATAGTCGCCTTGCGATACTCTGGTCTATTAAAGACGAAATCAGGATCTTCCGTGTACTGATTGTCCAGATAGCGCCATGCGTACATGAGATACTTTCCAAAGCCTTTTTTATCAATCAACTTGAGAAACTGCTTGGGTAAAATTTGGTCCGTATCAATATTATCGTTCATGAGTGGGACTGTTGTCCCTGTATAGATTGTAAATTTTTCCATAAACCTTCCTTACTGGATCTCCGGTAGCTGACGGACGTCTACGAATCGTCCGGCAATAGCTGCCGCTGCTGCCATGGCAGGACTGCAAAGATGAGTCTTAGCTCCAAAGCCTTGCCGATCCTCAAAGTTCCGATTACTTGTAGAGGCACAGTGAACTCCATCTGGCACCTTATCTGGATTCATTCCCAAGCACATAGAGCAACCTGGATCGCGCCACTCAAAGCCTGCATCCATGAAAATTTTATCCAGTCCCATCTTTTCAGCAGCCCGCTTGACCGGACGAGAGCCTGGTACGACGATAGCTGTTAGATTGGGAGCAATGTGCTTACCAGCGACAAACTTAGCTGCCAGCTGCAAATCGCTGAGTCTAGCATTGGTACAAGATCCGATAAAGATATAACCTAGGTCAATATCTTCTGCTTTCTTACCCGGGGCGAGGTCCATGTAATTGTAGGCTCGCTCGTCGTTCATGTCACGTATTTCTGGGAAAGCAGCACCGAACTCTACTCCCATAGAAGGATTGGTTCCCCAAGTCACCATTGGTGCAAGCGTGGAAACATCAATCTCAATGACCTTATCATAGACAGCATCAGGATCACTGACAAGAGTCTTCCAATCAGCCACCGCCGCCTCAAAGTCCTTGGGAGCTCCGGGCCGACCTTGAACGTAATCATAGGTCTTCTGGTCGGGATTCATAATGCCCATCTTGGAGCCAAACTCAATAGACATATTGCAAATGGTCATGCGCTCTTCCATGGTCAGATGGTCAATCGCATCACCTGCATACTCGACCACATGACCGACACCTGCAGCCACACCATATCGAGCAATCAGAGCGAGGATAAAGTCCTTGGAATAGACACCTTTAGGTGGCACTCCGGTAAATTTGACCAGCATTTTTTTAGGCTTGACCTGCCAAATGGTCTGCGTGGCAAAGACGTGCTCCACCTCCGAAGTACCGATTCCAAAAGCAATGGCTCCAAAAGCTCCATGAGTGGCCGTGTGACTGTCACCGCAGACAATGAATTTGCCCGGCTGGGTCTTGCCTGTTTCAGGTCCAACCATATGGACAATCCCCTGCAACTCTGATCCGTGAGCGGCATGCTCGATGCCAAAATCCTTGACATTCTCAGAAAGTTTATCAATCTGAGCCTTGGAAATCACATCCCGAATATCATAGATATTGACCGTAGGAACATTATGGTCAAAGGTACCAAAGGTCAAGTCCGGCCTTCTAACTTTGCGCCCTGCATCTCGAAGGCCTTGAAAAGCCTGAGGGCTGGTTACTTCATGAATATAATGCTGATCTACATACATAAGCTGGGGCTGGCCTTCTTGACCAGTTATTACATGCCTTTCCCACAGCTTATCAAAAATCGATTTTCCAGCCATACTAGCTTCTCCATATGTAATATAAAATTCCGATTTCCACTATTATTCCGCAAATCCAAGCCAACCAGAAATACCATTTTCTGGTCTTATGATGAAAGAGGCAACCGCCTAATAAAGCGCCCAAACCTCCGGCTACCAATGCTGACAATAGCAAAGTCTTCTCTGGAATGCGGTAGTGATTTTTCTTAGCCTTTCGTTTATCCCAACCATAAAGCAGGAAAACGACAAGGTTCCATAGCAGGCAAATACCTGTTAGTATCCATTTCATAAGTTATTGATAATGGCCTCCGTCATTTGAGCTGTCCCTGCCTGGCCACCCAGATCTCGGGTTAAGATACCCTGAGCCAAGGTCTTCTCCACTGCTGCCTCAATCGCTTCTGCAGCTTCAAGCTCTGCAAAACTATCCCGCAGCATCATGGCCACAGAAAGTATCATACTGATAGGATTGGCAATTCCTTGCCCCGCAATATCGGGAGCCGAACCATGGATAGGCTCGTAAAGACTTGGTCCAGAAGCCGAATGACTGGCTGAAGGCATAACTCCCAGCGTTCCTGATAAGACACTTGACTCGTCTGAGAGAATATCCCCGAAGAGATTTTCTGTTACTACAACGTCAAACTTAGCAGGATTGGTAATCATAAGCATCGCAGCGCTATCCACCAGCTGGTGCTCCAAGGTCACATCTGGATAATCCTTAGCGACCTCATCTGCTACTCTGCGCCAGAGTTTGGATGTCGCTAGCACATTTTGCTTGTCAATACTGGTCACGCGCTTTCTGCGACCACGCGCAATGTCAAAGGCCTTACGGACAATCCGCTCTACCTCTTCATAGCTGTAGTCGTTGATATCCCGCGCTGATTCGTCCTTCAAAATATGCTCGCCAAAGTAAATCCCACCAGTCAACTCGCGCACAACCACGAAATCCACACCAGTGATCCTTTCAGCCTTCAAAGGCGACAAATGCTTGAGAGGATCGAAAATCTTAACTGGGCGGATATTGGCATAGAGTTCAAGCTCCTTGCGCAGAGCGAGCAAACCCTGCTCTGGCCGAACCGGGGCATTATCATACTGGGGACTGCCGATAGCTGCTAGGAGAATAGCATCCGCCTCCTTGGCCGCTTCTAGAGTTGACTGAGGCAGAGGATGACCTTCCGCATCAATCCCAGCACCCCCAAAAGCTTTCTCCGTAACATGATAAGTAAAACCGAACTTATCCGCAATGGCAGCCAATACTTGAAGACCTGCTTCCATGATTTCTGGGCCAATACCGTCACCTGCCAGAGCTACGATTTTTTTTGTCATAGGTACTCCTTCCTATTCACTAGCAGGTAAGTCATGATAAGAAACGCGACGGCCAATTTCACCTGCATTTTCCTTTTGAATAAAGGTATTGGCATGGATATAGGCAATAGCACTAGCCTTAAGAACATCAAAGTCAATACCAGAAGAGTTAAAGATCGTATCTGTATCCGTATTTTCTACAGCTACCAAGACGCGAGCCTGAGAGTCAATACCATCTGTTACCGCTTCAATGTTATAAGACAAAAGCTGGACAGACTGGTTAAAGAATTGGTCAATCGCATTAAAGATAGCTTCAACACTTCCCTTGCCTTCTGCCACACAAGTGACTGTCTCACCATCGCCATTAACCAACTGCACATCAGCTGTGATAGTTTGGTCATCATTGGTCGTTAACTGCAGATCATCAAATCTGAATCCTTCTGGATTTTCAATCGTCGTTCCAGCAATCAGAGCTCGAATATCAGCATCTGTAACTTCATTTTTCTTATCTGCCAGAACCTTAAACTTAGCAAAGAGATTATTAATTTCAGATTCAGCAAAGTCCAGAGCCAATTCTTTGAGTTTTTCGACAAAGGCATGGCGACCAGAGAGTTTACCAAGTGGGAGTGAGTTGCTCTTGACACCGACCAACTCTGGGGTGATGATTTCATAAGTCAGTGGGTTCTTAAGAACGCCATCCTGATGGATACCAGACTCATGTGAGAAGGCATTGCCACCAACGACAGCCTTGTTCTTAGGCACTGGAATACCTGAAAAACGAGACACAAGTTCAGAAGTATTAATCGTTTCGTTAAGGACGATATCTGTCTCAACCTGATAATAGTCTTGACGAATCTCTAGGGCAACCGCTACTTCTTCCAGAGCCGCATTACCAGCACGCTCACCAATACCGTTGATCGTTCCTTCCACCCGTCCAGCACCATATTTAATCGCAGACAAGCTGTTGGCCACCGCCATTCCTAAATCATCATGGCAGTGAGGACTATAGATAATTTCACGGTCCGTTTGGACATTGTCAATCAGATACTTAAAGATATTACCAAACTCTTCAGGTGTAGTAAAACCAACCGTATCTGGAATATTGATGTAGCTAGCACCCGCGTCAACTGCTGTCTGAACGACTTGAAGCAGAAAATCTAGCTCGGTTCGTGTCGCATCCTCAGGTGAAAACTCGACAATCTCAAACTTAGAGCGAGCATAAGAAACATGCTCCTTAATGGCTTCTAAAATCTCTTCCTTGGACTTTTTCAGCTTGAACTCTCTGTGAATGGGACTGGTCGCAATGAAGACATGTACCTGAGGGTGCTTGGCATCCTTGAGTGCCTCATAGCAGGCATCAATGTCAGACTTAACCGAACGCGCTAGGCCAGTGACCGAAGCTTTGGTGATTGCTTTGGCGATTTCCCGTACTGCTTCAAATGAATCTGGACTAGCAGCTGGGAAGCCAGCCTCGATGGCCGAAATTCCCCATTTTTCAAGTTGTTTAGCAATAGCAACCTTTTCCTTAACGGAAAAGTTCACTCCAGGTGTCTGCTCACCATCCCGAAGGCTGGTATCAAGAAACTCAATTTTTCGTGTCATAGACAACTCCTTTTCTAATACACAAGGGCTCTTATAATCAAGGCTTCAAAATGTAAACTAGCAGTAGAAAATATCTCTAAAAGACTAGCACTTTGGGCCAAGCATAGAAACCTTAATCTATATTGAGGTGAGTAGGTATAAAAAAACATCTCACTTGAGGAACAAGCGAGATGTTGATTTACTCCCGCTTGGTAAGCCAAACAGGACTAATGCTTTTGCACTAGCCCGAGTAACGCAACAACAAAGCAAAGTTTGAAGATTGGGTTGACTTCATGTTTGACTAACTCCTTTTGAGATGATTTCTTATTGTTTAGAATTCTAACACAGTATTTTTGCCTTGTCAAGAAAAAGTCGATATTTTCTGAAAATTTTTAATATACTGTACTCAACTTTTATCCAACTAACTCTTTCTGCAATTTGAAAAAGAAAGTTTCGATCCAACCTCGAGTATTAAGAAAATTGATCTTGACTAGACAACTGCTTTAAAATAGTCTTTAAGTGTCCAATTCCCCTCTCTACCAAAGCATCTACATCATCTTCTCCTTTTCCAGGATAGGTTGGATATAGGAAATTTCCCACTAAAATAATGGGATTTCCTGACGAGTCTTTTTCCAGACGATAAAAAGAGATAGCTGAAGCCTTGTTAGCTTGTTCTGAACGCTCATAACCTGTCAGCCACTCCTTATCTCCGATAGTGACCTTTCCTTCTTTAGAAAAACGATGACCGTCATCCATCATTTTTTGCTTTAGAGCTTTCTCAGAAAGTTTCTGATTACCTTGAATACGTAAAGTATAAATTTGAACTAAGAAATAACGACCATCTTCTTGAGCAGTATAAGCTACATCTTCATTAGGTTTTAGACTTTGCTCAAGATCTAGTTCCCATTCTTTTGGAATCATATACTTCAGGCTATCCACTGTCTTATCTTGACTATCTTTAACCCAAAGATAATAAGTTTCTCCATTAGAAATGGAGACCGGTTTAGCCTTTGAATAAACATCAAATTGCTGGTCAAGACTTAGTGGTCCTTTCTTACAGGCTGTTAGGAAAAACAAGCCACATAAAAGAGTTGTTAATGCAAGAAAAGTTATTCCAGCTCTTTTCATCTTTTATCCTCCTCATTCAAAGCTTTATTTTATTATACCACATACTATAATCTGCCCACTAATAGCTATGCCAAATATGCTGGGGTGTTTTACTAAATTCTGCTTTGTGATTTACTAATGTTTGATGTATAATGAAAGAATAGTAAAGAAAAAGGATTGAATCGTATGGCTACCATCAAAGATATTGCCCATGCTGCTGGTGTTTCACCTGCAACTGTTTCGCGAGTTTTAAACCAAGATCAAGCCATGTCTGTCAGTGATGAAACGCGTACCAAAATTTTTACTATCGCTGAACAGCTTGGTTATAAAAAATCAAAGAGAACAAATAAACGTTCTAAATCTTCTCACAGAATTGCTATAATCGAATGGTATACAGAACAAGAAGAACTCGATGATCTCTACTACTACTCTATTCGTTTAGGAGCTGAAAAAAGAGCTCAAGAATTAGGCTATGAGATCATTAGAATTTTCAACAATGATTCTATGGCTCAACTAGAAAATATTGACGGAATCATTGCTATCGGTAAGTTTAGTCCTGATAAGATAAAAGAACTGGAAACTTACAGTGACAACTTAGTTTTTGTCGATAGCGATACCTTAAATTATGGCCATTCTTGCGTCACGACCGACTTTGAAAACTCCGTTATCAATGTTATAGATTATTTTATCAACAATGGCCTAAAGAAGATTGGCATGATTGCTGGTCAAGAAACCTCTTCTGATAAAAGCACTCTGCTCTCTGACCCTCGACTCAATACTTTTCAATCCTATCTCCAGCAACTCAAGCTATATGATCCCAATCTAATCAAGATTGGAAGCTTTTCTTCAGAAGCGGGATATAAGATAATGAAAAAGTTCATTATAGAGCTTGGTGACAATCTTCCTCAAGCCTTCTTTGCAGCAAATGATGCCTTGGCATCAGGTGCCTTGCGTGCTTTGCAAGAAGCTAAAATCCCTGTCCCAGAAAGTGTTAGCTTGATTTCTTTTAACGATACTTCTCTAGCCAAATATATGTATCCAAGACTCAGTACTGTGACAGTCTTTACTGAAGAAATGGGAAAACAAGCCATTCAAATTCTTGAGCAAAGCTTCCTAAAAGACAGTCCTTCAGTCGCTTATATGGTCAAACTAGCTACAAGATTGACTATTAGAGAAAGCAGCCTTTAAATTAGAAAGACATACTATGAAAACCTATGAAAAACTATATGATATTCTTAGGCAAGCCGATGATTACGTCAATGGTGAAAAAATAGCCCAAGACCTAGGGATCACACGGACCTCTATTTGGAAAGCCATTCAAAAACTTGAAAAAGAAGGCATCCAGATCGAATCTGTCAAGAATCGTGGCTATCGATTGCTTGATGGAGATTTGCTGCTTCCTTCTTGGATTGAGGAACACTCACCTGTAAAAGTTTCCTTCAATCCTGACTGCCAGTCCACTCAGATGGACGCCAAGGCTGGCATGGAGGCCGGACGCTCTGCCGACACTCTCTATCTAGCCACTGCGCAATCTGCTGGTCGCGGCCGTTTCAGTCGTGTTTTCTTCTGCCCTAGCCAAGGTGGATTCTATATGTCTCTCCACCTCAAGCCCAACCTTCCTTTTGACCAGATCCCTTCCTATACGATCTTAACTGCGGGAGCCATCTATAAGGCAATAAAAAATCTAACTCTTATAGATATTGACATCAAGTGGGTCAATGATATTTATTATAAAAATAAAAAGATAGCTGGCATCCTAACAGAAGCTACTACTTCTATTGAGAATGGGCAAGTAACTGATGTTATTATCGGAGTTGGTTTTAACTTCTCTATTAAAGATTTTCCTGAAGACCTCAAGGACAAGGCCGGATCTTTATTTGATAAGAAACCTCCAATCAGTCGTAATGAGCTCATTGCTGAGATTTGGAAATGCTTTTACGAAAGTGATCCAGAAGAACTCATCTACCTTTACAAGCAGCGCTCTTTGGTGCTGGGAAGGGAAGTCAGCTTCAGTCAAAATAATACTGACTACAAGGGTTTGGCTAAGGACGTTTCTGACAGTGGTCAGCTCCTCGTTCAGCTCGATAATGGTCAAGAAATCTGGCTCAATAGTGGCGAAGTTTCTCTAAGCAGTTGGGAATAGACTGTATACAATCACAAGCTAAAAGGACTGAGAAATCTCAGCCCTTTTCTTTTGTTTATTTTAAATGTTTATCAATTTCATCAACAATCCGGCCCATGACATAGGAGATCTGAAGATTCCGCAAAATCAGAAAGGCCCAGAAAATCGCCATGAAATAGTGTTCCGACATTATGGATTCATTAAAAAAGTATGTTTCAACAGCCGTAAAGAGAGCCACTGTGATAAATTGTCTTCTATTCATAAATGTATTATATCATGAAAAATTCAAAAAATCTTTTATTAGTCTTCTTGCACGGTAATTTTTTCAGCTAAAAAGTCAAATCCTTCTGGAATCAAATTTTCTTCCTTCTTCTCTTCGACTTCAACTTTACCATTTCTGCTACGAGCCGAGAAATCCGCTCGGATCTTGGTCCATTCTTCTAAGGAAATAGCCAAAATCTCTGGTGAAAACCCTGCTGCGCTGCTAAGAATATTGCCAAACATGGTATTGAGATTGTCTCGCTTCATGGTCTGCTCAGCGTTAAAATTAGACTCAAAAGCTAAGATAGCATGGCTTTCATTGGCTGCCACAGGTTGCGAGCCAGCCAATAAAGCCTTGTCCGCCCCGGATAAACTCTCAATGACCTCTCCCCAAGCATTCTGTAGCTTAGTCAGATTGCTACGAGCTAGGCTAGGATTGTCAACAGCCTCCTCCAGGATAGCATTGACTTTATTGCGATCTACACGGTAGCCCTTAGATTTCTGTGGCCGAATATCCGAAGTTTTGACAGGTGCTGCAGGTTTTCCATTGCCATTAGCTAGCTGCTGCTTAAGACTATCAATCTCTTGCCTCAATCCCTTGAGTTCATCAGCTAGATTATCTGGAATGGCTGTCGCTGTATGAAGACTGCTAGTCTCTGCCAGTCGAATGGTCATCATTTCTGTATAAATCTTAGGCTGCAGGCTGTTCTTGATGTCTGCCAAACTCTTGGTCGCCATATCAATCATGGCAAAAAGAGTATCCTGCGGTGTTTTGAGATTTTCCAGAAAGAGCTCGCTGGCGTGATGATTCTCCCCGCCAGTTTTGACAATGATTAGATCACGCAGATATTGCAGGAGGTCCGTTACGAAACGGGCCATATTTTTTCCGCTGTCAAAAATCAGATTAAGATTATCCAAGGCCGCAACTGCATCATGCGCAATCAAGGCTGCTACATAAGCATCCAAGGCTCCCAAGCTGATAGAGCCTGTGATCTCTTCAGCTATTTCTGTGGTCAGGCGGTTTTCCTGGGTTAAACTAAGAGCCTGATCAAGGATAGACAGGGCATCCCGCATACCACCTTCTGCTCGACGGGCAATAATCTGCACACCTTCTTGCTCAAAGTCAATACCTTCCTGATCCAAAATCCACTCAATATGGGCAATAATGTCCTGAGTCTTGATAGACTTAAACTCAAAACGCTGGACACGGGAAAGAATCGTGGCTGGAATCTTATGCAACTCAGTCGTCGCTAGGATAAAGACCACATTTTCAGTCGGTTCTTCCAAGGTCTTGAGCAAAGCGTTAAATGCCCCTGTTGAGAGCATGTGCACCTCGTCAATGATATAGACCTTGTGCTTGGCCATACTAGGTGCATAGGTAGATTTATCCCGAATATCACGAATCTCATCTACCCCATTATTAGAAGCTGCGTCGATTTCTATGACGTCTTCAAGGCTTCCCTCAGTTATGGCCTGACAGATATAGCAGTCATTGCAAGGCTCGCCGTCCTTTTGATTCGGACAGTTCATAGCCTTGGCAAAAATCTTAGCTACACTGGTTTTTCCTGTTCCACGTGGGCCAGAAAAGAGATAGGCATGACTGATTTTTCCTTGCTCAACAGCCTGCCGCAGAGTAGTAGCCACTACTTGCTGCCCCACCAGCTGACCAAAGGTCTGACTGCGGTATTTCCGATATAAAGCTTGATACATTAGGCTTTTTCTCCAAACATTTCAAAATTCCAAGTCGTTTTTTCAAGCAAAATCTGGACGAACTTTTCCAGATATTCCTGATC
This sequence comes from Streptococcus sp. HMSC10A01, assembly GCF_001807785.1. Classification (NCBI taxonomy): domain Bacteria; kingdom Bacillati; phylum Bacillota; class Bacilli; order Lactobacillales; family Streptococcaceae; genus Streptococcus; species Streptococcus sp. HMSC10A01. Next base: position 38,541 of record NZ_KV790975.1, read on the forward strand.
TACCTTATCATAATCACCCGTCAAAGCTGAATCCAAATCCAGTACTCCAAGAAGGCGACCGTCTTTTACCATGGGCACCACAATTTCGCTTTTCGCTCTGCTGTCACAAGAGATATAGTTGGCATGCTGGCTCACATCGTCTACGATAATCGTCTGCTCTTTCTCCGCAGATTCCCCACAGACACCCTTACCTAAGGCAATATGAACACAGGAAACACCACCCTGAAAAGGCCCCAGAATCAGCTCACTCCCATCAAAAAGATAGAAACCTGTAAAGACTGAATTAGGCAAGGCTTGATTGAGCAAGGCGCTAGCATTGGAAAGATTAGCTAAAGAGTTAGTCTCACCCTCCAACAAAGTTTCCAGCTGTGCTAATAAAAGTTGATAATTTGAAATTTTATCTTTTGTGTTCATAGAGTCTATTATATCAAAAGCCGGTCTTTCAACCAAGCTTTTCTTTAATTTTGTTATCCAAAAATTCATCAATCAGTCTATTTACAATATCGGGTTGGTCGGTATTAGAATTGTGCCCCGCCTTATCAATCCATTGAACAGACTTCCCAGTATTTCTTTCATAGGCCTTCAAATATCGTATACAAGACCCTGCACGATCTTCTTTTCCACATATAACCAATTGTGGACATTTTACTTCATAGGAAAGTTTCTTCTCCACTGCTTCTGAAAATATCTTATATCCGTATCCCGCAAGACGAGCATACCTTTCTTGATCGCCATCATAAATCATCATCATATCATACATCAGTTTTCTTCCATAGTCTGTTGTTGATACGCTTTTAGGGCCTGATTTCAAAAGAAATTTCCATGGATAGATTCTATAAATTGCCTCCATATTTTTTAAGAGCCACAATTCCATAGCTGTATAATACTTCCTTTGAAGGGATGGTGAATCAATCGTAACAAGACCTTTTAATTTCTCAGGAAAAAGTTGAGCATAAACCTGTCCTACATATCCTCCCATTGACTGACCAATTACTATTGGATTTTTTATTCTCTCTTTGACAAATATTCCATCCAGCCAACTTGCTAAATCAAATAAAGTAAAATCGAGACGAAATGGATAAGATGAAGCGTGTCCAGGTGCGTCCCAAACCAAGACTCTATATGTATCTTTAAAATATTCTATTTGTTTTTCAAATAACCTATGATCAGCAGTTAGCCCTGGTAAAAAGATAAGAGCACTTTGGGATGATTCAACAGCATCATTTGTCCAATAATGAATTATTCCACTTGGTGTTTCATATATTTTTTCAATCAAAGTTCAATCCCCGCATTCTAATTTGTTTAATCTAGTTTATCGCAATTTCACTCATTCCTTTTATTATAGTTTCTCAAGTAGGTTCACTAGAACATATATTCTGATTACTTATCCTCCAAAACCTTCACTTCTTCACCTTCCACAAGCACAGCTTGGCGATTATTGAGGGGAAGCAGATTCAGCTGGTCGCTGTATGTATCCAGAGTGGCCTGGGCACTTTCAACAAAGGGTTCTTCGCCAACATGAGGAAGAACATAAAAATCCACCTCGCTTAGTGCCTCTGTATCGTGCAGTTCTGTTGCAACTCCTTTATCGTCCATGAGCTTATTGTAGTCAATGTCCTTGGCTGTGATGATGGCACCAGCTGATTCGCCCACATAAACCATACCATCCACAATCTGCTCTCTTATCAAGGACAGAAGCTGCTTTTTCTTTAATTCTTGCAGAAGATAAAAAGTATTGCCACCAGAGACATAGAGTAGTTTACTTTGGAAAATCTTTGCTTGAGCTGTTTCTCTATCACAAGCTGAAATATCTAAAATTTCTACTTGAAATCCCAAATCTGCAAAGGTCTGCAGGGCTTCGTCAATATAACCCCTGTACTCTTCTACATTTCCAGCCGTCGGGATAAAAAGCACATGTTTGCCCAATTGCTTTTCGGACGCATATTGTCTGAACAATTCCTTGACTCCCGCAAAATAAGAGCATAAAAATAATTGTTTCATAGGATACCCCCCTTAGTTTTTCACGATTTGATAAAGAATCCATTGACCATTTCTTTGACTATTGAGAAGATGTAGGTCCAAGGCTGTCAAGAAGCTTTCCAGTTTTTCGCGCTTTTTAAAGTCTGGTAGGTAGTAAGCTAATTTGCTCCATTCACATGCCAGTAAAATGATTCCATCTGGCTTCAGTATCCGCTTAAGTTCTAACAAGGCCTTCGTTAAATTTGACCAATGAAAATGAGTCTGAAAGGCTGTAATCAAATCAAATTCCTCAACAGGAAGATTTGTTTTCTCAACATTTTTCACCTCGAAAGATAGGCCAGGCTCAGACAATTCTTCAGCTGATTTGATGGCTGTACTTGAAATATCAATCCCCAAAACTTGGCTATCAGGAAAGTGCATTTTTAAATACTTCGAGGAAGCTCCATTTCCAACTCCAACATCCAAAATGGCATGAAATCGCTTCTTATGATCCAACTGACTGACCGACCAGACAACCATGGGCATATAAACACGATTCCAAATTTTCATCATCCATAGTCCAATAAGGCCTGATGGTTTCTTAGATTGGTAAATTAAGTAAGGAAAAACCAGAATAATCAGAAGGACTATTATCACAAGATAAATCATAGGACTTCCCTCTCATATCTTCTGCCATAAAGCTTTTTAGCTTTCTCGGTGTATTTCCTGATAAAAACCGTCTTGGAGTCTGTATAGGCATCCCGATTGTGTTCATACTGTTTCCACAAAGAAAGTTTGAGCTGTTCATAGTCCTTAGCAACAGCAGGATGTTCCTGCAAATAGTCCCTAAAATAAAGCTCATCATGATCACCTTCATAGCGCAGATGCAGATGGAAAACCCGCTTGGCAAAACCACTCGGTGTGTAGCCCTTATTAAAAGACATCCTCCCTTGACTTTCTGACATGAGCAAATAGCCATTCTGTAGAAGTAAGTCTCTCATTACCGCCATATCTATTTTTTTAGGAATCTCCAGCATGATGTCCACTATAGGCTTGGCCCAGATAGTCTCTACTGATGTTGAGCCAATATGACTAAGACGAACGATCTGATGTTCTGGTATAAAACTTAATAGTCGAAATCGCTCCTCCTCATACCAGTCTTTCCACTCAGTTTGATGCTCTCTTAAAACAATCGGAAAAAGCTGCCATAGCTCTTCCAAAGACATATCCTCTAATGCTTTAGTCATCATCCACTCTCCTTTAGATTCGAATATTCCTTAAGCATATTATATCATTATCTGAAGCAAAAGAAGCGCACTAACAGTTAACTATAAATAGAAACACCCTGAGAATTTTCCTCAGAGTGCTTATTTTAATCTTTTTTTTGAGCCTTTTCTCTTTCCAATCGTAATTTCCGATTTGGATTAAGGCGTGTGAAGAGTTCTTCTAGCTTTTCTGCGTTCCAAACGTCTGCTGCAGAGACAAAATTTCCATTTTCATCACGGAAAGATATTGGTTTATCACCCATTTCAAGCCTCCTTAGTCAACGAATTCAAACTCAAACTTGCCGATGCGGACCAGATCCCCATCCTTGGCTCCGCGAGCACGAAGGGCTTCATCAACACCCATACCACGAAGCTGACGGGCAAATTTCATGACTGCTTCATCGCGGTCAAAGTTGGTCATATTAAAGAGTTTCTCCAGCTTGTCACCTGACAACACCCAAGTCGCATCATCATCACGAGAAATTTCAAAGGCTGGTGCTTCCTCGTCAAAGCCATAGTAAGCTTCTTCTTCCATTTCAGACTCATCATAAAGAAGAAATTCAGGTGTCTTATCCAGTAATTCTGCGGTCGCATCTAAGAGAGTCGAAAGTCCTTGCTTAGTCAGACTGGAAATTGGGAAGATTTGTGGCAGTTCCGCAAACTCATCATAATTAGCTGCCAATTTCTCTTTAAATACCTTGAGATTTTCAGCGCTGTCAGGCATATCCATCTTATTGGCAACAATAATCTGCGGGCGCTCCATAAGACGAAGATTGTAGGATTCCAACTCTTTATTGATAGCCAGATAGTCCTCATAAGGGTCACGTCCTTCACTCGCTGACATATCGATGACATGAAGAATAACCCGTGTCCGCTCAATATGACGGAGAAACTGGGTTCCCAGTCCGACCCCTTGGCTAGCTCCCTCTATCAAACCCGGTAGATCTGCAACTGCAAAAGACTCGCCAGACTGGGTGCGAACCATGCCTAGATTTGGCACGATTGTCGTGAAATGATAGGCACCAATCTTAGGCTTAGCCGCTGTAATCACGCTAAGCAGAGTGGATTTTCCGACAGATGGGAAGCCGACCAGACCAACGTCTGCTAGGACCTTGAGCTCCAGCAAAAGCTCCCGCTCCTGTCCTGGTTCTCCGTTTTCAGAAATCTCAGGTGCAGGATTTTTAGGCGTTGCAAAACGGATATTTCCACGACCGCCTCGGCCACCACGCGCTACGATAAATTCTTGACCATTTTCTACCAAGTCCGTCAGCACCTTGCCAGTCTCAGCATCACGAACCGTCGTCCCCTGAGGTACACGAACAATTAAGTCCTCAGCGCCACGGCCATGCATGCCCTTGGTCATGCCCTTTTCACCAGACTGAGCTTTGAAATGGCGATTGTATCGAAAGTCCATCAGGGTACGAAGACCCTCGTCTACGACAAAAACCACATTACCGCCTCGGCCACCATCGCCTCCCCAAGGGCCGCCATTAGGAACATACTTTTCACGGCGAAAGGCAACCATACCATCACCACCATTACCAGCCTTAACCTGAATCTTGGCTGTATCTAAAAACATACTCATTCTTTCTCTACCTTCTCTTAAATTTCACTTTCATATTCCTAAAAAAAACGCTGAAAGAGCGTTTCGGATTTAAAATTATCTCAAAATAGCGCTGACTGCACTAGCAATAATGGCTCCGACTGTTACCACAATCATGATTACCACAACGACCATTGTTAATTTTTCAAATCCTGTTTTTTTGCGTTTTCCTTCATCTCCAAAAGCCACAATAATTACCTCTTATATTTTTATAGACTTATTCTAACATGATTGATAGTATTTTTCAAATGCTAGTCGCTTCAAATAAAAAAAGAAAGAAGAAAGGGATAAAAATGATAAACCTTATCTTCTTTCAAATTATTTTGATCACTTAAAAACTGACTTCTTATTTTTTAAGCCATCAATTATTGTTTATTTTTCTTTCTTAAGACTACAAACACACCACCAAGAATAACCAAAATTGAGACTCCAGCTACTGATAACCAGATAGCCGCTTGCTCACCAGTCTTTGGCAAGGTTGGTTTATTGTCAGATTTCTTGGTTTCTGTTGTTTTTGGATCTTGTTTATTTGAACCCTTTGGATCTTCTACCTTTGGATCTGGCGTTTTACTACCAGGATCATTCGGATCGCCTCCACCTGGATTGCTTGGTTTATCCTTTCCAGGCTCTCCTGGGTTTGATGGAATAGTTGGCGGATCATAGGTATTAATTAAGTCATAACCTTCAACTTTTGAACTATAGTTTACAATGGCATCTTCACCAATTGTATAGGTAATTTTTTGACCATTTTCATCATTTACTGGAAGACCACTAAATGTGTAGTTCCAGCCATCAGCTTCACCGACAACTTTAGATGCTACTACTTGATTGTTAGCATATAGATTAACTGTAATGCTCTGTGGACGAGTCATGTTTGTATCATTTACCCATGTTTTATGACCTGATACAGAGGTTACTGGTTTGTATGTATTGGTAAAAGTCGCGTCTCCATCATAAGAAACTGAACCAAATTTTTCACCCAATACATCAACTACTTTAACTGTTACTTTAACCTCTTTAGAGTCATAAGTGTAGCCATCTTCCTGCCCTGGAATTTCTTTAATTACATAGTTGAATGTACCAGCTTGACTATAATTGATTGCTGCGAAATTAATAGAACCATCAGCTTCATTAGTCGCTGTCTGTAATAGTTGCCCCTTGTCATCATAAAGGCCAAAACTAAATTGTCCCTTAGTCAATTCTTTACCGACCAGAGTTTTTTGAGCCTTGATTACAACATCTTTTGAGCGTTCGGCACTTCCATCTCCCGAACCAGCTTCCAATCTAAGTGAGCGATTGATTGTTCGTTCTCCTGGGAAGTTTGTAGCTGACCAAGATAATTTATTATTTACTGTATCACCTACTTTAGTTCCTGGCGCTACACGAGTTGAGTATTCAATATACATTGGCCAATTGTAATTATCACCAAAGTTGATGGTGAAGCCATTTACATCGCCATTTGCATTTTTAGAAAGAACTGCTTTCTTTGTAAAATTATCAAGAACAGGTAGAGTTAAAAGATGGGCTTCATTACGAATTCCCCCTTGAACTGGTGCATAGCGCACAGCACGTAAACTTCCTGGAACAAGAGTTAAGCCGTCACCAAAATTATCAGAAATAACCATTCCACGAAGCATGTCTTGTCGAGCGTTTAAGATAATACGCCATTTAACAATGCTTGGGTCTGATTTATCTTGGTAACCATATTTCATCTCGTACTCACCAGCTTGACCATCATCCTTTTTATATTGGAAAGAAAAGTCAGTTTGACCAAAACGGAATGAAACAGGGCCAGACTCTTTGACTGTGTCATTATTTAATCGAACATTGAAATTTAGAGACATTCTCTTATTTTCAGGCAAACGAGAGAAGTAATCACTGAAAGTTACTGTCACCGTCTGATTGTTCGGATCTACTTGAGCGGTACCAACAACTTCACCCTTATCATTTTTGACATCAATGACATTAAAATTCAAAACTGTAATAAGAGTTAACTCTTGAGGCAGCTTCAGAGTAAGGGTATCACCGCTATTAATAGCTTGTGAATCCGGAAAAGTAATGTCACTTGTCACAGCTAAGGTCTCATTTGTCGTAACTGTTGTATCGCTAGTTAGAGGACTACCATTTTTAGTTATAGTAACATTGTTTGTATAGTCAGTAACTTCAGTCGCTTGAGCTGATTTTGTTACTCCAAGACCAAAAACAATAGCCGACAACAAAATAAAGAATTTAAGAACAAGATTATTTTTTTCTTTCATTCATTATTCCCTCCTTCATATTTTATTATACCTAAAATACAGAAAAGTAGGAAATGTTTTATAGAAAAATAACAAAAAAATCAGTTATAGTACAAGATATATATGTGAATGGATTCATTTCATACAAAAAAGTAGCAAAATCAATGCTACTTCTTTGTTTTCATAGTTATTTATTCAATACCAATTTCCGCACGAACGACATCCGCAATCGTATCAACATAGAAATCAACTTCCTCATGACTTGGAGCTTCCGCCATTACGCGAAGTAATGGTTCAGTTCCACTTGGACGAACTAAAATCCGTCCATTTCCAGCCATTTTTGCTTCCATTTCTTCAATGATTGATTTGATAGCAGGGACCTCCATCGCCTTGTCCTTCATGCTATTTTCTACTCGAATATTGACTAATTTCTGAGGATAAATGGTTACTTCGGATGCAAGTTCTGATAATTTTTTACCAGTCTCTTTCATGATTTTGGTCAATTGTACAGCAGTTAACTGGCCGTCACCTGTTGTATTATAGTCCATGATAATCACATGTCCAGACTGTTCTCCGCCAAGATTATAGCCAGATTGGCGCATTTCTTCGACTACATAACGGTCTCCAACAGCTGTTACAGCCTTTTGAATTCCTTCTCGATCTAATGCCTTATGGAAACCAAGGTTTGACATAACTGTCGTGACAATAGTGTTTTGAGCCAACTGACCCTTTTCAGATAGATACTTACCGATGATGTACATAATCTTATCACCATCAACCAGCTCACCATTCTCATCCACAGCAATCAGACGATCACTATCTCCATCAAAAGCTAAACCAATAGCTGCGCCAGATTCTCTTACAGTCTCTTGTAAAGCTTCAGGATGAGTCGAACCAACATTCAAGTTAATATTGAGACCATCTGGGTTTTCTCCAATAACAGTCAATTGAGCGCCTAAATCAGCAAAAATCTGACGAGCACTTGTTGAAGCGGCGCCATTAGCCGTGTCCAGAGCAACATGCATACCTTCTAGCTCTAAACCAGTTGAAACTAGGTATTGTTGATACTTGCGTAGTCCTTCTGGATAATCAACAAGAGTTCCGAGTCCCTCAGCACTTGGACGTGGCAAAGTATCTTCAGTCGCATCAAGCAGTGCTTCAATTTCTAGTTCTCGATCATCATCCAACTTATAGCCGTCACCACCAAAGAACTTGATACCATTATCCAGTGCTGGGTTATGGCTGGCCGAAATCATAACTCCGGCGCTTGCTTTTTCTGACTTAACCAAATAAGCTACACCTGGTGTTGCAATAACTCCAAGTTTATAAACATGAATACCAACTGATAAAAGACCTGCAATCAAGGCGCTTTCTAACATTTCTCCTGAAATCCGTGTATCACGTCCAACGAAGACCTTAGGCACTTCACTTTCGTGCTGGCTCAGAACGTAACCGCCAAAACGACCTAATTTAAAGGCCAATTCAGGCGTCAATTCCACATTTGCTTCTCCGCGAACACCATCGGTTCCAAAATATTTTCCCATTATTCTATTATTCCTTTCAGGTTATAAACTGTTTTATTAATGATTAGAAGAGCTCGTAGAAGTTGAGCTTGTACTTGTCGAAGATGAACCTGACGTCTTAGTCGTAATCTTCACCGTCGTTTCATAAGGACTAATGACACTTGGTATTGCAGTCCCATTACTGTCTACAGCTCTCAAAGTTGCAACGCCTGTATAATTACCACTAATGACGTCACTCTCTGGTAAGACCGCTTCTACATGGTCAATTCTTTCCATGTAGTCCTCATCAGTAAAGACGGTAACCTTCGAATCACCGAAGTTGACACTTGAAATTGAAACTCCTTGAGCAACCTGACTTTCTGTGATAGTTGTCTGTACAGGAAATGTCTTACTCACGCGCTTACCTACTTTTACAGTGATCTTATCAGGATTTACTGTTGCTGTCAGGCCACTAGGTAGATTATTAATACTTAGTTTCACCTCTGAGATACCTGTCTTAACATTGGTCAGATCAGCTACTATTTTGAATTTCCGAGTACTTTCCTGCATTTCACTGGCCAAGGTCAAGCGATTTGATCCCGTCAAACTAACTGTTGCTTCAGAAGAGAAACCACTTATAAAATATTCATCGCTGTCGTATTTCACGTCAATCGGAACATTTGTAATTGTATTAGTGTATGTTTCAGACTTATTTAAGCGAATATTGGCATTGTTTTGGAAATTATTTGAGGTTGCATAAACAAATAAGACCAGAGCAAAAAAGATAGAGGAGAGGATATACCAGATATTTTTATAGTTTTTCATTTTCTATGCCCTCCCAATATACGCTGATGCCAACCTTTTTTAACAGGTTGATCAGGAGCCAAAACCTTACGAAGCTCCTCTTCAAATTCCTGCAGAGATAAATCATGCTTGAAGACACCATTGTGAGTGATAGAAATACCTCCAGTTTCCTCTGATACAACAAATGTAAAAGCATCAGAAACCTCAGATAGTCCGATTGCAGCCCGATGCCGAGTACCAAATTCCTTGGAAATCCTTGAATTTTCTGTGAGAGGAAGATAAGCACATGATACAGCAATCTTATTATCTCTGATAATGACTGCACCATCGTGCAAAGGAGTATTTGGGATAAATATATTAATCAGTAATTCACCTGACACATCCGCATCCAAGGGAATTCCAGTCGAAATATACTCTTGCAAGGTTCTGCTACCTTGAATCGCAACCAAAGCTCCAATCTTACGTGGACTCATATACTCAACAGCTTTGACAGAAGCTTGGATAAGCTTTTCTTCCGAGCTCATAGGAGTTGCTGAAAAAAGATCCGTTGCTCTACCTAAGCGTTCGAGTCCTGTTCGAATTTCTGGAGCAAAAATTACTACTGCTGCAATGACCCCATAAGTGATAACTTGATTAATCAGCCAAGAGATCGTTGCTAGGCCTAAAAAATTTGCAATTATTTGTCCTAATACAAAGAGAAAAACTCCACGCAGGAGAATCATGATTTTTGTTCCTGCAACAGCCTTAGTAAAGAAATATAAGATCCAAGCCACCAAAGCAATATCAATGATATTAATCAAAATACTCCAGGGGCTGCCAAACAAACTGGACCAGTACTGGAGATTAGACAATTGTTGAAAATTCATAATCAATCCACCCTATCAAAGAAAACGTTCTTTCCTATTATATCATTTTTAGTAGATTTTTTCTGTAATCAAATTTACTTTTTATGATAAAATAATTCTTATGAAGATAAATACACTTTTAGGCCTCTGGGCAGGTAAATCCTCCCACTTTGTCCTCAGCAAAATGGGACGTGGATCTACTCTTCCTGGAAAAATTGCCTTAACCTTTGATAAAAATATTTTACAAAACTTAGCTAAGAACTATGAAGTCGTAGTAATTACGGGAACCAACGGAAAGACACTAACCACTGCTTTGACAGTGGGCATTCTCAAGGAAGCTTTTGGAGAAGTTACTACTAATACCAGTGGTGCCAATATGATTACAGGGATTACCACAACCTTCCTGACTGCTAAAAAAGGCAAATCTGGCAAAAATATCGCTGTGCTGGAAATAGATGAAGCCAGCCTATCTCGGATTTGTGACTATATCAAGCCCAGCCTCTTCGTCTTTACCAATATTTTCCGTGATCAGATGGACCGCTATGGGGAGATCTACACGACCTACCAGATGATTCTGGATGCTGCAGCTAAAGTTCCTGAAGCGACAGTGCTAATGAATGGGGACAGCCCTCTTTTTAACTCTGTCAGCCTGAAGAATCCTGTCCGCTACTATGGATTTGACACTGAAAAAAGCCCGGCCCAGCTGGCTCACTATAATACTGAAGGCATCCTCTGTCCCAAGTGCGAGCATATCCTCAAGTACGAGCTCAACACCTATGCCAATCTGGGAGCTTATATCTGTGAGGACTGCGGCTTCAAACGTCCTAAACTAGACTACAGCTTGACTGCTCTCAATGCTCTTGAGCATAACCGCTCTGCCTTTACTATTGATGGACAAGACTATCAGATCAATATCGGCGGACTCTACAATATCTACAATGCGTTGGCTGCAGTGTCAGTGGCTCAATTCTTTGGAGTTGATCCTTCTACAATCAAGTCTGGCTTTGATAAGAGCCGAGCTGTCTTTGGCCGTCAGGAAACCTTCAAAATCGGAGATAAAGAGTGTACCTTGGTTTTGATTAAAAATCCAGTTGGTGCTACCCAAGCCTTGGAAATGATTGAGCTTGCACCTTTTGACTTTAGCTTATCTGTCTTGCTCAATGCTAATTATGCGGACGGCATTGATACCAGCTGGATCTGGGATGCTGGCTTTGAGAAGATTTTAGAGATGGATATTCCTCATGTCATCGCAGGTGGTGTCCGTCACTCCGAGATTGCTCGGCGACTGCGAGTAACGGGTTATCCAGCAGATCAGATTAGCGAAGTCAAAGACTTAGAAGCAGTTTTCAAAGCCATTGAACAACAAGAAACTAAGCATGCCTATATCTTAGCTACATATACCGCTATGCTTGAATTTCGAGAGTTGCTGGCAGAGCGTCAGGTTGTTAGAAAGGAGATGAACTAATGGTTTATACATCCCTCACTTCTCCTGAAAACCAGGATTTCCCTTACGATATTAAAATTGCCCATCTCTATGGAGATCTCATGAATACTTATGGAGATAATGGAAATGTGCTCATGCTCAAATATGTAGCAGAAAAGCTAGGTGCTAGAGTTCAAGTCGATATCGTCTCTCTAGAAGATGGTTTTGACAAGGACAGCTACGACATCGTCTTCTTTGGTGGTGGCCAAGACTATGAACAAACGATCGTAGCTCGTGACTTACCAGCTAAAAAGGATACCTTAGAAAATTTTATCAACGAAAATGGCGTAGTGTTAGCTATCTGCGGTGGTTTTCAACTCTTGGGACAATACTATATCGAAGCATCAGGTCGACGGATCGAGGGCTTAGGTATCATGGGACATTATACCCTCAATCAGACTAATAATCGTTACATTGGCGACATCAAGATTCATAATGATGAATTCAACGAGACCTACTATGGTTTTGAAAATCATCAAGGCCGCACCTTCCTCTCTGATGATGAAAAACCACTGGGCAAGGTTGTCTATGGAAATGGTAACAACCAAGAGGATGGTTGCGAAGGTGTTCATTATAAAAATGTCTTTGGTTCCTACTTCCATGGCCCCATCTTATCCCGCAACGCAAACTTGGCCTATCGTCTGGTAACAACAGCACTGAAAAAGAAATATGGCTCAGATCTTAAATTGGCAGCTTATGAGGACATCTTAGCACTGGAAAAACAGGAAGAATACGGAGATGTCAAAAGCAAGGCTGAGTTTGAATAGACAAACAGGAGAATCACTATGAAAGAAAAATTGCATTATATTCTACTTTTAATTACCGTTCTATTGGTTGCTGGTATTTCCTTGGCCAATATGCAGAGCGTCAATGTTAGCTTTATCCTATTTAGCTTCAAACTTCCCTTGATTATATTGATTTTGATTTCAGTGCTCCTAGGTTCTGTCACGACCTTTCTCATCAGCATGGTAAAAAATTTCTCACTGAAAAAAGAGCTTAAAAAGACCAAAGAAGTACTTGAAAACTCACATTCAAAAAACTAGGTTGGAATTTATTCCAGCCTAGTTTTTTTGTATTTTCTTTTGATAAAGGTAGGAAATCAAAGCCAATCCCATCACTCCGAAACCAATCAGTAGAAAGGAAAGAGTGTGGACGCTTGGTAGCAGAGTCATTAGGAAAGTCGCAGGAGGCATGAAAAGAATTGCCAGCGTGTAGATCGTTGAGAAAACGCGACCTAGATACTGCTTGTCCACCTTAGTCTGAACCTGGCTGAAGAAATGAATGTTGAAAACAGTCATAAAGAGCTCACAGATAAGATTACCAGAATAAGAAAAATAGGGATGAACCGGTAGCAAGGTAGAGACGCCCATGACTGCGACTCCAACACCTGTCAATAGCAGGGCTACAAGTAAGTTGCCCATACTGGCCTTAACCTTGCTGGCTAGAATGGCTCCAATGATTGAGCCTACAGCACCCAAACTCAAAATGCTTGCATAAGAACCTGTCTTACCGTAGAGCTGATTGGTAAAAGGCAATAGATAATTAAAGGCCGCAAAGAAAAAATTGACTGCCGAAGCTACCAAGAGCAGAAAGAAGATTTCTTTTTGCTGACGGATATAGACTAAACCTTCCTTGATATCTCTCAGGATATTTCCAAGATTGATGGGAGACTTCTGCTTGCTTGGCTCATGATTGGGCAGAAAGTAAATCAAGGCAAAAGCCAGAAAGAAGCTAAGGGCATCCAGCTGAAGGGTCATGCGCAGATTCGCATACTGCATCACGATAAAAGACAGAACTGGGGCTGAGACACTGATAACCTGCAAGGCCAATTCCAGATGAGAATTGTAAGCCACGATGTCTTCCTTGTCCACAATTTCGGTAATATAAGACTTATTAGCTGGCCGAGAAAAAGCAAAGGCTATAGCCTGAACCACATTAGCAAAAATCAGTGCTCCAATCATGAGCTGGTCGTTAGAAATAAAAGAAATCAACATACAAAGACCAGCACAAACCAAGTCTGCTACCATCAGCACCTTACGTCTGGAAAAGCGGTCCGTAATAGCTCCCCCCAAAGGATTGAATAAGATGGAAGTAACTAGCTCTGATATCTGGTAAATGCCCAAGACCGTCTGCCCCAGAGCTCCCAAAGAAGCAAGCCAGATACTATTTCCATAGTCATAAAGCATATTCCCAATTTTATTAATAGCAGCCCGTGTAATCAGCTGCACTGCTTGTCGATTCATAAAAATACCTCCCTCCATTTCTGAAACTATTGTATCAGAAATGGAGGGAGGTTCTTTATTTTTCCCATATTTGGGAAATTATACTTTCACAAACTTATCGAAATGCTCTTGATAATAAGCGACTTGCTCAGGTAGTTCCAGCACTTCAAAGATATGCATGGCTTCCCGCATTTGCTTGATGCCCTGCTTATTCTCCCCCTTCTGATAGGCCGCAAAACCCTTGAGATAGAGGAACACATTGCGTTCATAGAGTTTGATGCCTTTGCCAATGATTTTCTCTACGTAAGCCTCAAAATAACTAGCCTTATCAAAAGAACGACTTTCCAAACAATGCTGGTAACAATTGAGGGCTAAAATCAAGACCAATTTCTTATGGCGACCGATTTCTTTGTAGTAGTCCTCCCGCTCCATAACTTCCTTGCCCAGACGGTAGACATAGTCCACATCATAGAAACTATAGAGGTTTCCAAAGAGGATAAGCTCGTACATGGTCCAATCTTCCACTTGAAAGAGATAATCAGCCACCTTATCTAAATCCTCTTGCCTCATGCGAAACTGATTGTCCCTCTGACAAATCAAGCCCTGCAGCAAAATCCAATTGAGCTCATAGTAAAGAGGCGCACTGCTGGCCTTGGCCTTTTCTAACTGCTCCGCTTGCAAGTCCTGAAATCCCTTGATGTCATTTGAGTAGTAAAGAGGGATAATCTTACCCATCATGGCCACGTGTTCATGCTGCTGGAAATTCCGAGCTTTGTCCATAAAATTTTCAAGGGTCACATGAATATTATCCAAGAGATCTAAAAATTTCGAGAGGGTCATGTCCGACTCACCCAGCTCAAAACGAGACAGCTGAGAGGTCGAGCAAACCTGACCCGACGCTTCCTTCAAAGAATAATGCCCATTTAAACGAAAATCACGAAAAACTTTGCCTAAATTTTCCATTTGTTTACCACTTAAATTCTTTCAGTTGCTTTTCCAAATCCTGTAAATAGGCTTCATCCAAGCCATTCCGGTCTTTTGCTGGGGCTTCCAGACTGGCCAGATAAAGCAAGAACTGGTCCGCCAGTATCTCATATTGATGGAAAGGCAGGCGCTTCATCTGGGCCTGAACGAAATCAGTAGCCTCTGCAAAATGCTCGCTTTCCAGCAGCTCTTGCAAATAATCAGCTCCATCAAGCTGCCGGCCTTGCTCATCTTCAAACTGCCCCAGATCTAAATGCTGGATTGTTAGGCGCAGCGCCGAACCAAGCATATTGGCTGCTCCCTTGATCTGCCGCATAAACCAATCGTTTTCTGTCGTCATCAGTAGCTCCTTTCAAAGCGGGCTGACTGACTGCCCCTAAAAATACTACACCTTCTCTGCCAGTTCTTCCCATTCGAGCAGGGCTTCTTCTTGGGCGGCAGTCAGCTGGTCGATTTGCTGCTGGCTCTCCATGAGTTCACTGGCGTCGTTGGTAGCCTGCATGGCTTCCTGAAGCTGACTGATCTGACTGTCCAAGTCCTCGATTTGCGCTTCCAATTGCTCTAGGCGGCGGGCCAGCCGGCGCTGTTCTTTCTGGTTTTCCTTTTGAAGCTGATAGTCATTGGCAGGGGCAGGCTTATCTAAATCAACCTGCTCCGTCTCCTCACGCAAGGCTTCCTGCTCTGACTTTTTCTCCAGATAGTAGTCATAATCACCCAGATAAAGGGTGGAGCCTGTCTCAGAGAGCTCGATAATCTGAGTGGCCACGCGATTGATAAAGTAACGGTCATGGCTGACAAAGAGCAGGGTGCCGTCAAAGTCAATCAGGGCATTTTCCAGCACTTCCTTGCTGTCAATGTCCAGGTGGTTGGTCGGCTCGTCTAGGATGAGGAAGTTCTTGTTTTCCATAGACAGCTTGGCTAGAAGCAGCCGCGCTCGCTCTCCACCTGATAGCATGCCGACAGACTTCTTGACATCGTCTCCCGAGAAGAGGAAAGCGCCTAAGCGATTGCGAATCTCGACCTCTGGTGTCAGCTTGAAGTCATTCCATAGCTCGTCGAGAACTGTATTGCTGGGAGTCAGTTTGCTCTGGGTCTGGTCATAGTAGCCCACTTCCACATTGGCCCCCAGCTGCTCTTTGCCCCTGATGAAAGGCACTTGACCGATTAGTGATTTAATCAAGGTCGTTTTCCCAATCCCATTTGGCCCGACAATAGCTACCGCATTAAATTTGCGAATGTCAAGGTTAATCGGCTCCGACAGGACTTCCTCGCCGTAGCCAATAGCCGCATCTTCCAGGGTCAGCACAACATTACCCGAAACCTTATCGGCTCTGAAAGTCATATTAGCCGAGCGACTGCCGGTCTCCGGCCTGTCCAAACGCTCCATCTTTTCCAGCTGCTTTCGACGGGACTGAGCCCGCTTGGTTGTGGAAGCCCGAACTAGATTGCGATTGACAAAGTCCTCCAGCGCAGCGATTTCTTTCTGCTGCTTTTCATAGTTCTTGGCTTCAGTAGCCAGCTTCTGCTCCTTTTGGATCACAAAGCTAGAGTAATTGCCCACATAGCGATCCAAGGAATGCTTGGTCAAATCCAGCGTGATAGTCGCAACCTTGTCTAGGAAATAGCGGTCGTGGCTGATGATGATCAGGGCACCGCTGTAGTTAATTAAGTAAGTCTCCAGCCAGGCAATGGTCTCGATATCCAAGTGGTTGGTCGGCTCGTCCAAGACCAGCAGTTCTGGCTTTTCCAAAAGCATCTTAGCCAGAGCCAGACGGGTATTCTGCCCGCCTGACAGCTCAGAAATCTTCATCTGCCACATGGACTGGTCAAACTTGAAGCCATTCAAAATCGCTCGAATATCGGCCTCATAGGTAAAACCGCCTTTCTGGCGAAAATCCTCTGACAGCTGATCATACTGGGTCATGAGAGCAGTCAGGTCTTCCCCTGATAATTCTCCCATTTGCAGCTCCATCTGTCGCAGTCGTTTCTCCTGCTGATGCAGACTATTAAAGACCAGCAGCATCTCGTCGAAGATAGTATTCTCCGACTCAAAGCGGCTGTCCTGAGCCAGATAGGATAGGGACAGGTCTCGTTTTTTATTGATCTGACCAGAAGTAGGCTCTTCCTCGCCCACCAAAATCTTGAGCAGGGTTGACTTGCCAGCTCCATTTTTACCAACGAGGGCAATCCGATCACCCTCATCCACCTGCAGGTTAATATTGTCAAAAAGAAGCTCCCCTGCAAAAGAGCGCTCAATCTTGCTTGCTTGTAAAATAATCATAAGACCATTATAGCAGATTTGCTTCTCTCCTGCTATCTACCAGATATTTAAAAGTTTCAGTAGATTCATTATCCTAGAGATTTTTCTGAACTTATAGCTTCGATATGGAAAATCTAGTAAAAAAACATCTCAAAACTTAGATCTTTCAACTAAGCTTCAAGATGCACTATAAACTTTCGAAAGTAATAAGCAAGAAACTCTTCCAATATTGCCTTTACAATCACTTAATCTTTTCCAGGCTGACCCCCAATCATGACTTTTTTAGCTCTATTATCGTTATCAAAAAGAATATAATAATACAACTTTTTACCATGAGTTTCAAAAAAATAATTCTTTTGTCCTATATAATATCCCTTTCGGGCGCCGGGTTTCGTTTCATAATCAAATTTACCATAACGCTCCACTATCTCCCATTCTCTTTTACCGATAATCCACTGATCATCATATTTCCAGTATATGCGCTTAAAAAAATAGAGAAAAACTGAAAGAGCAATCATTGCCAAGAATAAGAGACATAGTGTAAGCTTAGCTTTCTTTCGCATCGATCTTCCTTTTTAGCATTTTTGGAATAATAAAAACAGCAGTATCTCGCCTTCCAAAGATTAGTCAAGGCTAGCTATATTTTTTATTAAACCTTATTAATCCCCTTTCTTCATCTAAGTAGCAAAACAAACTGCTTTACTAATGATTTCCGTTGCAAGATTTCTAATGAGTATTTCTCATATTGCAGTGCAACAAATTCAAAAAGCTACCCATCAAAACGGTTGCTATTTATGATGATTTTATACAAAAAAAGACAAGCCTGTCAACGAAAAACAGGTTGCCTATAAATGGTTTTAATAGATCTCACAAGCTTTTTAAAGCTTTATCGAACTTGAGTTAGTGTACCATCCTGCATTTCATAGATCTTATCAACCTCATCCAGTAGGCGGGTATCGTGGGTAATCATGACTACACTCTTATTGAATTTCTGAGTAACCTCTTTAAGCAAATGAACCACGCGCTTGGCCCTTTCCGTATCCAAACTAGCTGTCGGCTCATCAGCCAAGATAATATCCGGGCTATTGTAAAGGGCTCTAGCGATAGCAGCCCTCTGCCGTTCCCCACCGGACAATTCTTTCGGATACTGCTTGAGTGTTCCTTTTAGATCTAGTAGCTCAATCAGACTGTCTAGATCCGTTCTTTCCTTCTTAGATAAGCGGTCAATCAGCTGGAATTGGTCTTCGATTTTCAAAAAAGGAATGAGATTGGAGGCCTGCAAAATGAAGCCGAAATCATTGAAACGCAGAGCCGCCCGTTCCTTTTCCTTGAGCTGGGAAGTATCTTTCCCATGCAGAAGAATCCGTCCTTTTGAGGGAGTTTGTAAATGCCCCAGCAAGGTCAGAAAGGTTGTTTTACCCGAGCCTGATGGCCCAATAATAGCTACAAACTGCCCCGCTTCCAATCGGAAATCAGTTGGTTTCAGGGCTTGAACCAGCGTATGCCCCTGACCATATTCTTTTGTAACCCCTTTTAGTTCTATGATTGACATTTACTCACCTCCAATTGCTGTAATAGGGTCAATTTTCAGAACCCGACGAATGGACAAGAGTCCTCCAGCCAGTGACATGAGAACAATCAAGGCAATCAGTCCTCCATAAGCTCGCCAATCACTGTAAAAAGGCACAGAGGCAGGTAAGGCCAATTGTGTCCCCCAAAGTGCCAAAACAGCCAGACTTATTCCCAGAGTGGACAGGATGAAAATCTGCCAGAAAATAGAAGCAATAATCTTTCTACTGGCAATTCCTTGGGCGCGCATAATACCATAAAGATGCGTCTTTTGTATGGTAATGATGTACATGAAAATTCCCAATACCAAAAATGTAATCAGAACCATGGCCCCAATCATAAAGGAAAAGGTCAGTACCTGAGCCTGATAACCCGGAATATTTTCTATCAATTCCCCCATAGAGAGCTGACTCAGGCCAGCTTCTTCAATCTTCTGATCATCTTTTACTACAAGTGCGCTGATATTCTTAACCTGACTAGAGCCGTACTTTAATTCCCTGAAATCATCTAGAGTCATAAAAATTACAGGTTGCGTAAAGAAGCTATTATCCTCTGTAAAACCAACAACTTGATAGAGGCGTTCACTACCATTGAGCTGAAGCTGGTCGCCTATTTTTACACCTTTTTGCTGTAGGCGTTTATCAACAATAATTTCATAAGCATTATCAGCTGACCTACCTTCACTCAGTTTTGGAGCTAAGAAACTATTCCATGCCAGACCAAAGACTTGAGCATTAATTTTTTCTTTCCCATCTTCATGATTGGCTACTACTGCCATCTGTCCCAAAGCTGCTATTGAGTCTCCTTGAAGTAGGCGGCTGTACTCTTCTTCCTTGAGAGTCGACGAAACCAGATTCTTATTGGCATACTCAGATAAAACAACTGACTGCGCTCCCCACTGATCTATTGCCAAGCGATTAAGCCGAGCCAAACCGACGGAAAGACTGGATAAAAAGAAAACCATATAGGTAATGAGAAAAACCACGGCAACAACCATACGGTACCTTCCGCGACTGTAGACAATCTCTTTAAAAGCTAAAAACAAAGCAATCCTCCTTTGAAAGATTCCAGACTATTATATCATAAAAAAACAAGATATAGAAAATATCCCATCAGTCTCCCCGAATGTGCTCTCTAACAAAGCCTGCTAGACCGACAGTGGTCACCTTAGTATGAAAATCACTCATTTGTTGAGACTTATAATGAGGATGAGTCAACCAGTAAGTCAGTGTTCCCATAAAGGACGCTACTTGATGATTCAGTAGCAAGTCCACCTCTACCTCTTCTATATACGCGTCAGCTAAAGAAATACTCTTCGAGAAAATCTCCCTCAGAGCTTCCTGCAGTCGCAGCAAACTAGTAGGACTACCATTGGGTCCCAAAAGAATGGCTAAGTCTTCCAAGTATGGCTTAAAAAAATGAAAAAGATTTTGTTTCTCATGGATGTAGTCTTCCACTTTAAAATCCTTTTCTAACTTGAACAAGCAGGCAGAATCTAGAGCCTCTTGATAATAGGCCTGCAAATCATCTAACAAGCGGTTTTCAATCTTCTCTAGCAGATCATACTTGTCCAGATAATGCCGATAAAAAGTACTGCGATTCACCCCCGCCAAATCAATCAATTGGCGAATACTGATAGTCTCAAAAGTCTGCTCTTTCATCGACTGTAGCAAGCTTGTCTCTATAAGCTTTTCTGTCTCTCTTCTTTTTTTCTCATACATGCTATTCACCTCAAAATGCAACAGTCTCTCTAAAATTGGTGCTTGTCTACCATCCAGCTCCCACTATATAATAAATATAAGCAGAAGACAAGAACAAGAGGATTAAAAGATGAAGATTATGATCAATCAAAAAGAAATCAGTCAAGAAAGAATCGAGCAATGGCGGAAGAAGAGAATCCATAAAGCAGCTAAGATACTTAATCTACAGCTACCTAATACTAACAAGACGGAGATTTTAGACCAAGCCCTACTGGAAGCAAAAATGAAGCTGACATATGAAGAGTTAATCCAGAAAATCGGAACCAAACTCAAATGGAGCCAATGTTTGATGAAATGGGCAGCCAAATGGCCCAAGAAACCAAGAAAAAGAGCAGTTGTAACGATTTTTGCAAGTGGACTGACTGCTGCTTCTTTCAGTAAAAGGCTAGAAAAGTTGATGTTAAAAAAGACAAATGTTCATAAACGAGTCAATCTTGGTACCTGTCCAGACCATTATGCCTTGCAGTCGCGCGGTAGCATACTTGAAGTCATTGAGACTGCAGGAAACAGCCCGCTGCCAACACAGTTTTTTCTTAAGCTTGGTGGTGAAGCTGAAATAGAGGAGCCTCGTGATGCGTCTTATCCCTTCCAAACTGTCGGTGCCGCCAGTCTAGCGAATGGTTGCAATATCGGTGGTATTCGCCATCAGTTTCGCGACACAGAAAAAGGCTTAGAAGCCCGATTCTGCGTCGAATTTCCCAGCCTTTGTCCAGACAGCCTTGTCAAAGAACACCAGTTCCACCTGGCCGCCGAATGGTCAAGGTGGATAGCTTGGTGTAGAGAACAAAAAGAATGAATTTCCTCCCACACAAAAACAGCCTTTTGCCATCTTAAAGAGACCGCAGCAAGGCTGTTTTTCTTCTACATTTAATCAAAGACAATCATGGACTTAATAGTCTTGCTCTTACCCGCAAGTAAATGAATCAATAGCAAGATCTTCAAGTTTAACAGTTGTCCACCTCAGTACAAATTTTTCAACAACTCCAATAGGTTGTAACTACTATTTTTATGCCACTTTGCAATTATCCTGAGATCCGTTTTTGTCTACAGTAGATTGTTGTCTAACTTACTGTTTCGTAAAGTTTAGAGTATCTGGATCGTCATCCAGTTCGCTGACAATTAACTGATTGCCATTTTGTTGATAAGTTTTAACATCGTCACCAACAATCAAACGCTGATTAGCTGCATCAACCTGAACTTGCTTAATTTCCTTACTTCCATCTACTTCTGTCTCCGTCCATGTCCCAGAGGCCCCATTAATTTGAAGAAGATGTTGATCCCCATCATGGTCAGTTGCCTTATAACTACCATCTAGATTCGAAGTTTGGGTAGACTTAGAAGAGTTAGCTTGACTAGAAGAAGATTCTGTATTAGAACTAGATGCTGATTGGGAACTTTGACTTTTGACATCTTGAGATTGAGAGTTAGCATTAGTCCCTTGGTTGTTATTTCCTGAGCAAGCTGTCAAGAGAACAGCTGCTGTAAGGGATACAATTGCTAAAATAGTTTTCTTCGGAATAGACATATCGATTCCTCCTTTTCTACATTTGTAGTTTATACTTATATTCTACACTTGTCTGTTTTATTTGTCAAGAGAAAGAATTTTGTTTTCTATTAAGAATTCTATATTACTGATGCAATCAATCAGATCTAGATCTTTTCTTTTAAACATAAGAAAAATCCCCAGTCTAATTTGACTGAGGATATAGATTATTGTTCTTATCATATGTAATCACTAAGCTACTAGCAGAACAGGTATGCGATGTCTCATTGATAGCAAGGCATCATTCCTCATTCTGAAATAAGAGAGTCGATTTTTGCAAATATGGGTTGGGGTACTTGAGGAGCAGGTCTTTAACTGCTGTAACCAAATCTTTCTGCTCAGCCTGACCGGATTGGTAACGAAGCAAGAGTAGCATAAAATTATCTTTTTCAGCTGGGCTGGCTTTCTTCTTAAAATAGCCCCAGATATGCTGAAAGGCATTGCAGACCTGACCTCGATTTTCTGGTAGGGCAACAGCTTGGTCAATCAAGGCTTGAACATGAGCTACTTCTACCGATTCACTTTTTAAATATTGACGAATTTCCAGATAGATTTTACTGGAATGACTGAGGACTAAGTATTTGTTCCTAGCCCAAAGAGTCTGACATTGAGACATTTGGTTTAAATTTTTCATGCTTACTTTTCCTACCGATTTTTCATTTTGAATTCTTTCAGCCTCATTCGAATCATTAGTCGCATCCTAATTCTCCAATTTTCAAAATATAATCCCAACCACAAAACTTAATATGATTGGAAAAGAAGGATGATTTGCTAGTCTTTCTTTTATTCTGGAAAAATCCATTCAATATGAGGCGCCTGACGACTAATTTCCTTATAAATATCATTAAAATCAGCACCAGACAAGTTATTTAAGTCAATCGAGTCTAGAGTACTACCATTCTTATCATAAAAATAAAGCATACGATTTGTTTTCTGCATATCATCAGAACTATAAGTTTTGATTTTATATTCGATCTTCTTAACCTTGTCCAGATCAAGTTCATTCATATCTTGGAAAATCGAAGATTTAATATCCAGTTTTCCTTCTGAAATCGTCATTGCAGGAGGTTGTTTAGACTTTATAAAAATAGAAATCAACAATAAAGAAACCCCAACTGCTGAACCAATCAAGACAGTTGTAGCAAAATCGTCATCTCTTTTCTTTTCCTCTTCTTTTTCCCTTTTTATCTTATCCTGTTCTTTCTTTAATTGATTATTATAAGTATCTACAATGCTTTGGAGCCTGGCTTCTTTTTTCTCTGGAGTCTCATCTTTGGGACCATCTTCTGAACCAAACATTAGTTCTGCATCTCGGATAGTTATCGGTCTTTCTTCTAGTTTGTATTCATCCATCTTGGCGTCAAAACTCACTTCAGGATCTTTAGAGTTACTTGCACTAAAGGTAGAAGACGAGTTTGACCATACAGCAAAGATTGCAAAAATAGTAATCAAGATAATACCAACAATTTCACCTGCATAACTTCTCTTATACTGCATCAGAAACCTCTTAACAAATTTTTAATATGACTAGAATATCATAAATCAAGCCTTTTATAAAGCTTCTTTTAGCAATTAAAAAAAACAGCCTGTAAAGACTGCTTTTTTCGACTCTTCTAACGCACCTCTGCGCCGAGTTTTTCGATCAGAGATTTTTCGATTTTTTCCATGTATTTAGCCACTTCTTCGTCAGTCAGGCTAGCTTCTGGATTTTGGAAAGTCAGGCTGTAAGCCATAGATTTGAGGCCAACACCCAGCTTGTCACCAGAGAAGATATCAAAGAGTTTAATATCGGTCAAGCGCTTGATACCAGCTGCTTGGATGGCATCAAGGACCTCTTGGTGAGTGATTTCAGCCTTGAGCAAGAGTGCCACATCACGGCTGACAGCTGGGAATTTAGTGATTTCTGTAAATGGCTGTGCTGGCTGGAGCTGCTCTTCGATGGCAGACAGGTTGAGCTCAGCAACATAGGTTTCAGGAATATCGTAAGCCTTGGCTGTCGCAGGATGGACTTGGCCGACAAAGCCGACAGGCTGGCCATTGATAGAGATTAAAGCAGTCCGACCAGGATGCAGGCTCTTAATCTGGTTGCTAGCCACGTATTCAGCTGTCAAGCCCAACTTAGCAAAGAGTGCTTCCACTACACCCTTAGCATAGAAGAAATCAACCGCTACTGGCTGGGTCTGGAAGTCTTTTTCATTAACCAGACCTGTAAAAGCAAAGGCAAAGCTATTGATTTCATTTGGCAACTCTTCCTTAGGATTACCAGTCTGCTCAAAAACTTTTCCAATCTCATAGAGGGCTAGATTCTTGTTCTTACGAGCCACATTGTAGGCTAGGGAGTCCAAAATCCCAGAAACCATGTTCTGACGAAGAACAGAGCGCTCCACTGTCATTGGCCACATAAGCTCAGTCAAGTTGCTAGGATTGAGAGTGAATTCAACCGCCTTTTCTGGCGTCGTCAAAGCGTAGGTGATGATTTCTGTCAGTCCAGCTCCTTCTGCTAAGGTCCGTACTTGACGGCGCAGTTTCTGCGTTGCAGTCAATTCACCGGCAGTTCCGTCATCTTTTGGCAGACTAGCTGGCAATTTGTCATAGCCGTAAATGCGGGCAATTTCTTCATAGAGATCTGCTTCGATTGAAATATCCCAGCGACGGCGAGGGACACTGACAGTGAACTGTTCAGCACTTCCTGATAAGCCAAAGCCAAGTCTGCGGAAGACATCCTCAATATCTGTATAAAGCAAGTCTGTTCCTAGCACACGGTTGACATCCGCAAGACTAGACACCACTTCTACATCTCTAGTATCTAAGCTACCAGCTGATACGATACCAGCCTGAACAGTCGCTCCTGCCAAGTTCGCAATCATACTTGCTGCTGCGTCCAAAGCTTCATTGACAGTTGCCACATTGATGCCTTTTTCAAAGCGGGAAGATGATTCTGAGCGCAGGTTAAGGCGACCGCTGGTCTTGCGGATTGATTTCCCATCAAAGACAGCTGCTTCCAGAACAACACGAGTGGACTTACCAGAAATTTCAGTCGCTGCTCCTCCCATGACACCAGCCAAAGCCACTGGCTTATCTGCCACAGTAATGACTAAGTCGCTAACTTCCAGCTCGCGCTCTTCGCCGTCCAGTGTCACTAGTTTTTCACCAGCACGCGCTTCCCGCACGACAATCTGGTCACCCTCAAATGTATCCAGATCAAAGGCGTGCATGGGCTGACCAAAGTAGAGCAGGATGTAGTTGGTCACGTCTACTACATTGTTAATCGGACGGATTCCTTCGTTCATGAGGAGATTTTGTAGCCACTGAGGACTTGGGGCAATGCTAACATTTTCCAAGATACGAGCCGCGTAATAAGGGGCTTTCCCTGTCTCAAGGGCTACTGAAAGACTGTCGGCTGCCTGCTTTTCATTTTCCACCAGCGAAAAATCTTTGAAATGTACTGACTTATCATAAATCGCAGCCACTTCATGAGCCACCCCACGCATAGACAGAGCATCAGCCCGGTTTGGTGTGATGGAAAGTTCGATAATCTCATCGTCCAAGTCCAGATAAGAGAAGACTTCCTCACCCGGCACTGCTTCTTCAGGCAGGATTTGAATGCCATCCGCAAATTCCTTTGGCACAACAGAATCAGAAATACCCAGCTCACCCAGAGAGCAGATCATGCCCAGTGACTCCAAGCCACGGATTTTTCCTTTTTTAATCTTATAATTGTCAGCAATGCGAGCACCTGGCAAAGCCACCATGACCTTGATGCCTGCGCGAACATTCGGAGCACCACAGACAATTTGACGGTTATCCTCTTCTCCGACATTGACTTGACAGACATGCAGGTGAGTATCAGGAACATCCTCACACGATACCACCTCACCAACAACAATTTTTGATAGGCCAGCAGCTGGTGATGTCACACCTTCCACTTCAATTCCTGTCGTTGACATTTTCTCAGCCAGCTCAGCGCTCGCCACATCAATGTCTACTAACTCTTTTAACCACTTATAACTTACTAGCATATTCAAGATACCAAGGGCGTCAAAAACGACTGAAAAATAGGAGATTTGCTAAGCATTCGACGAATGATCGCAAATCTATCTTTTTTTCGAGTTTTTAGCCCGGGTTCAATTCCTTTCTCTATTCTATCGCTGAGGAACTTGACCAACCAAATTTTAGTTATTTGTCTGAAATCCTGATTTCAGACAAATCATCTAAATTTCGAGCTTTTAGGTCGTATCATTTCCTCTCTTTAAATTTTCTTTTTTATTTCAATTTCTTGCGGAGCATCCAGTCTGTGTCTACCGTCTCACCAGTGATATAGTCGTGCTGACTGAATTTTTCAAAGCCATATTTGAAGTAAAAATATTGGGCTCTAAAATTCTTCTCCCAGACGCCCAGCCAAACCCAGTCAAAGCCTCGTTTCTCGGCTTCTTCTAAGGCAAATTCAAACATCTCCTTGCCCAAGCCTTGACCATGATAGGCTTTCAAGACATAGATTCGCTGAACCTCAAAGGACTGACGCAGTTCTTGCTCCGTTTGAGCCTGTCCCCAGTTAAACTTGAGAAAACCAGCAATTTCACCATCTTTGACAACAAAATAAGTCTCTGATTCAGGATCTGCCAGCTCCTTTTCGATAGTTGCAAGCGACAGCTCATTGTCAAAATAATGAGCCATATCAGCTTGCTTGATAAAAGGACCAAAGGTTTCTTGATAGGTCGCGACCTCCAACTCCCGCAGGAGGCTCGCTTCTTCTTTTTTAACTCTGACTAGCATACTGCACTCCTTTCTCAGAAAAGCTACATTGATGATTACAGGTTTCTACTTAAACTGCTGGGAAAAACGAATATCTCCTTGGTAGAAGCCACGAATATCGTTGATACCGTAGCGAAGCATAGCTACCCGCTCTTGACCAAGGCCAAAAGCAAATCCAGAATACTTATCTGCATCAATACCGCTCATTTCCAACACACGCGGATGCACCATACCAGCTCCCATAATCTCAATCCAGCCGGTCTTCTTGCAGACATTACAGCCGGCACCACCACACTTAAAGCAGGAAACATCCACTTCAACAGACGGCTCTGTGAATGGGAAGTATGACGGACGCAGACGGATACTTCGGTCTTGGCCGAACATCTTCTGGACAATTAGCTGCAGTGTTCCTTGCAGGTTGGCCATGGAAATATTTTCACCTACCACCAAGCCTTCAATCTGATGGAACTGGTGGGAGTGAGTCGCATCATCGGTATCCCGGCGGAAAACGCGCCCTGGAGAGATCATCTTGAGTGGCCCTTTAGAAAAGTCATGGGCATCCATAGCTCGAGCCTGTACCGGACTGGTGTGGGTTCTGAGCAGGATCTCCTCTGTAATATAGAAAGTGTCCTGCATATCCCGTGCTGGGTGGTCCTTAGGCAGATTCATCCGCTCAAAGTTGTAATAGTCCTTTTCCACTTCAAAGCCGTCCACGACCTGATAGCCCATCCCGATGAAGATATCTTCAATTTCTTCACTAGTCTGGCTAAGAATATGACGGTTCCCTAACGGAATTTGACGGCCTGGCAGGGTCACATCCAAGGATTCCTCAGCCAGTTTCAGAGCTACTAATTGCTCTTCCATCTCTTGAGCAGTCTTTTCAAAGGCTGCTGTCAGAATATCACGCGCTTCATTGACATGCTTCCCGATAATCGGCCGCATTTCAGCAGAGATATCCTTCATACCTTTCAGGACTTCAGTCAGCGAACCCTTCTTACCCAAGACAGCTACACGCAAGTCCTGCAGTTCCTTTTGATTCTCCGCCTTTAGCTGCTTGAGAGAAGCTAGAGTCTCTTCACGCAGGCTTTTTAGTTGTTCTTCAATCGTTTTCGTCATTTTCCCTCCAAAATAAAAAGCGCGCCAATCTCCATAAGCGGAGCGTTGACACGCGGTACCATCCGTTTTTTATCTGGCAAGCCAGACCTTACTTATCAATCCTAGAGCAAGTGAATTCGCCTAGCTTTCATCTAGAGAGCTTTCAGTCGATGGCTCCCCTCCCTGTTAAACTTCCCCTAGGGTACTGGTCTTGCGGATTGCTATTTAATTACTTAATATTCTAGCAAATTTCCCCTATTTTGGCAACAAAAATAAAAAGCTCCTGGCATCCATTTAAAACGGAATAGCCAGGAGTGCGTCTTGTTTACTGATTACTAACGAAGCAACTTGAGTAGCTAAAAGCTACAGACAAACAATTTACTTGATGATTGATTCAATCTTTTATAGCCCTAAAGAATGATTTTCTTTTATATCGATCTAATAAGAAAATATATTTTATCGTACAAAAGCAATGACGATTGTATTATTCGAAGTCCGAAAACCATTGAAAAGCTTCTCTCTTCATTGTCGCTCTCTGAAGTTTTTTTCTCATTTTAAACTCTTATTTTCCATAGCAACAATCTACAATCGTCACAAGAGATAATTCGGTTCAGATATTTTTTAACAATACCTCCAACTAAGACGAACAACAAATCAGTAAACAAGGACATAAGCTAAAATATAGATAACTTAAAACAGATTTGAATTTCTGAAACCCATTGGAATCAGTCCTTTCTATTTGCTAAGCCATGCATCCCTTATCAAAGGAACGAAACGTTTAAAGAAGGAAAGAAGAATATCAAAATCCTTAATTTCCCACCTATCTCTATCTATTATTAGTGTACTCCTTTATCTTTGAAAAAGCAAGCGTTTACATTGTTTTTTTATAATATTTTTTTGCAAAACAAAGAAATAAAAAAAGCCAATAGGACAGCCATTTAAAGCTCCTTATTAGCTTTGTTTCTATTCAAATAAACTATAATAATCTGAAATAGTCATTTGAGCTTTTTCTTCTTGCTTGAGATCCTGAATAATCTGACCATCCTTCATAACAATCAAGCGATTGCCGTACTTAAGTGCATCTTCCATATGATGTGTTATCATGAGAGCAGTCAGACGGTCCTTTTGAACAAAATCATCTGTTAACTCCATTAAAGCCACGCTAGTCTTGGGATCCAAAGCTGCTGTATGCTCATCTAGTAGCAAAAGTTCAGGACGTTTGAGCGTTGCCATTAAAAGACTTAGGGCCTGTCTTTGACCACCTGATAGGAACTCAATTGCTGTATCCAAATGCTTTTCCAGACCATTGCCGATTTTATCAATAGTCGCCTGGAATTCTTCTTTATAATGATTCAATCGGCGAGGAAAAAGACCTCTTCTCTCTCCTCGAAACTTTGCAATCAAGAGATTTTCAGCAACAGTCATACGAGGCGCTGTCCCCATCTTTGGATCTTGAAAGACTCGAGAAAGGTATTTTGCTCGTTTTTCTGGTGAGTAATGAGTCACATCTTCACCCAAGATATGGATACTACCACTGGTTAAAGGTAAGGTCCCAGCAATTACGTTAAAAAGGGTTGATTTTCCGGCTCCATTTCCACCCAAAATAGTAATAAAGTCATGCTCATGAATCTGCAAAGAAACATCATTCAAAATAACTTTTTCTTCATCTAAACCATTACTTACAACTTTTGTGGCATTCTTTAATTCTACAATGACTGTCATTTGCTTAATGTGACTCCTTTAAAAAATTTATTTTTAAGCGTGGGAATCATAAGGCAGATAGCCAAAATCACCGCACTGTAGAGACGTAGGTAGCTGGTATTAAAGCCTAAAGCGATAACCGCCCAAATTAGAAATTGATAAGCAATCGCTCCTACCACAATCGTCATCAGTCTTTCAGCCAAAGTAAGACTCTTAAAGAGAACCTCTCCAATAATTAAGCTGGCCAAACCGATAACAATGACTCCAATCCCTCTTGATGCATCCGCATAACCTTCCTGCTGGGCAATCAAAGCCCCAGCTAAGGCAATCACTCCGTTGGACAAGACCAAGCCCATCAGCTCCATTCGGCCAGTATTAATCCCAAAACTTCTGGCCATATCAGGATTGTCCCCAGTAGCAATGTAGGCCTGGCCTAGCTTGGTATCAAGAAAGAAAAGCAAAGCTAGAATTACCAGAGCTACAAAAATTAGGCCTAGAAAGATTTGATTCATTTCCTCTGAAAAAGGAAGAAAGTCTTGAATTTTTTTAGCCCCCAATAAGCCTAGATTGGCTCTTCCCATGATCATAAGGATTAAGGAATGGCATGAGGTCATGACCAAAATTCCAGACAGCAGAGTCGGGATTTTTCCTTTGGTATAAAGCAAGCCTGTTGCAAAACCAGCCAAACATCCAGCTAAAATAGCAATCAAAGTTGCAATTAGTGGATTAACGCCCTTAGTAATCAAAGTGACAGCGACAGCCCCTCCCAGAGGAAAGCTGCCTTCTGTCGTCATATCTGGAAAATTCAAAATCCTAAAGGTCATAAAGATTCCCAGACCCAAAATGGACCAGAAAAGACCTTGTGAAATAATCGAAATAATCATATTCTATCCTAACTTTGTATTAAAACTTGCCACTAAATTAAGGCTTGAGTTTTTAAGTCTCCTTCCTTATTCAATCACTTGTCCAGCTTCTTTGAGGGCATCTTCTGGTACAGTAATTCCAAGTTCTTTGGCATTCTTCTTATTGATGACTGACTTACCTTTGTTAAAAATTTCAACTGCTGTTTCTTCTGGTTTTGCGCCTTTCAAGATTTTAGCAGCCATTTTTCCTGTTGCAACTCCAAGTTCATGTTGGTCAACAACAACTGATGCTAGTCCACCTTCTTCTACCATAGCAGTCGCACTTGGGTAGATAGGTTTTTTAGCGTCTTTATTGCTAGATACTACAGTCGCAAAAGCTGATGCAATTGTATTATCAATCGGAATCCAGATAGCATCAACCTTTCCAGTCATGACATTCATGGTTGAAGCAATTTCATTGGTTGATGGAACAGAGTATTCCTCTACCTTATAGCCTACCTTTTCAGCTAATTTTTTGAACTCTTCTACCTGAGATTTAGAGTTATCTTCACTGCTAGAGTAAAGTGCACCGATAGTTTTTACATTTGGCGTCAATTTTTTAATCAGCTCCAACTGTTGCTTAGCTGGATTGCGGTCAGAGACACCAGTGATATTGCCACCTGGTTTTTCAAGATTTTTTACTAGATTAGCTCCGACTGGATCTGTGATAGCTCCCATGACGACGGGCTTGTTCTTAGTAGCTGCAGCCAGTCCTTGAGCAGACGGAGTCGCAATCCCAATCAGCACATCATTGTCATTAGACACCAGTTGCTTGCTCATAGTAGCAACCTTGCTTTGGTCTCCTTCTGCATTCATAAAATCAATTTTAATATCATCGGCCTTGTAACCTTCTTCAGCTAATCCGTCTTGAATCCCTTTATAGATTAAATCAAGTGAAGGATGGCTGACATACTGTAATACTCCGACTTTGACTGTTTTCTTATCTGTAGTAGACTTTGACCCACCACCTTTATTCAAGCTGGAATAGATCAAAGATCCTCCAACCAAGACTACTAATACTGCTAAAACAGCGAGTAAACGTTTATTCTTCATATTTTTTCTCCATTTCTATTTTTAAGCTTTTTCATTTCAATCCCTAGGGACGCCATCGTTTAAACATGGGCAACTCTCCTTCTCTTTTTTCCAACAAAAAACCTCACACAGATATCCTGTGTGAGGGCGTAAATCGCGGTGCCACCTCAATTATGGAAAAATAAATAGCATTCTCCCATATCTCTGCCTTGTCTACCAACAAGTTGCACTGTAAGGTGTGCCAACCGAATTCTTATTGTTTCGAATTCATTTGTTCTTTTAGCTTATCAGTAAATTACTAAAAGACACTCTAATCATTAGCCCAATTTCGCAAAGATTTGCTACTTGTTTTCACCACCCACAAGCTCGCTTAAAACAAATTCGTTTGCTACTTTTCTAATTTCCTATATTTTATGTTTTTCCTGAAAGGATGTCAAGACTTTTTTGACAATTTTTGTAAAATGTTCGGATTTTTATTGTCTAGTCCATTTTCGATTAAAACTCAAATAATTTGATATCTCATTGGGAGCTTTTACCTTGGTTTTTTGTTATAATTTTCTATAGTAACTTTCAAGGAGAAAAGCATGTCTTTCGACGGATTTTTTTTACATCACATGACTGAGGAACTTCGCCACGAATTAGTAGGCGGCCGCATCCAGAAGATTAATCAACCTTTTGAACAGGAGCTAGTTTTACAGATTCGCAGCAATCGCAAAAGCCTCAAGCTGCTCCTATCAGCCCACTCGGTCTTTGGACGCGTCCAATTAACAGATACTACGTTTGAAAATCCAGCAGTTCCAAATACCTTTATCATGGTGATGCGCAAATACCTGCAGGGTGCTGTCATTGAAGCAATCCAGCAAGTTGAGAATGACCGAATTTTAGAAATCAGTGTTTCTAATAAGAACGAAATCGGCGATAGCGTAGCTGTGACACTAGTCATCGAAATCATGGGTAAACATAGCAATATCATTCTCTTGGATAAGGCTAGCGGTAAGATTATTGAAGCCATCAAACATGTCGGATTTTCGCAAAATAGCTATCGAACGATTTTACCTGGCTCAACTTATGTCGCACCGCCTCAGACAGGCAGTCTCAATCCTTTCACTGTGGGCGATGAAAAGCTCTTTCAAATCCTACAGACTGAGGAAATAGAGCCCAAACGCCTTCAGCAAATTTTTCAGGGATTGGGTCGAGATACGGCTACCGAACTCAGTGGTCGTCTTACAGCTGATAAGCTCAAAACTTTCCGAGCATTTTTTGCCAGTCCGACTCAGCCTAGCCTGACCGAAAAATCCTTCTCTGCTCTGCTATTTTCTGACAGTAAGACCCAAATGTCCACGTTATCCGAGCTTTTAGACACTTTCTATAAGGACAAGGCCGAGCGCGATCGAGTTAACCAGCAGGCTAGCGAGCTCATCCGCCGAGTAGAAAATGAGTTGGAAAAGAACCGGAAAAAGTTGGGCAAGCAAGAGGAAGAGCTCCTAGCAACGGAGAATGCAGAAGAATTCCGCCAAAAAGGGGAGCTTTTGACCACCTTTCTCCATCAGGTGCCCAACGACCAAGATCAGGTAGAGCTGGACAATTACTACACAGGTGAAAAGATCCTCATCGCACTTGACAAGGCCCTAACTCCCAACCAAAATGCCCAGCGCTATTTCAAACGTTACCAGAAGCTCAAAGAAGCCGTCAAACACCTGACTAGCTTGATTGAGGAGACGCGGACTACGATTCTCTACCTAGAGAGCGTGGAAACAGCCCTTGCTCAGGCCAGCCTGACTGAAATCGCAGAAATTCGGGAGGAACTAATCCAGACTGGCTTTATCCGCCGGCGCCAGAGAGAGAAGATCCATAAAAGGCAGAAACCAGAGAAATATTTGGCAACAGATGGCCAAACTATTATCCTGGTTGGCCGCAACAATCTACAAAATGATGAGCTGACGTTTAAGATGGCCAAGAAGGACGAGCTTTGGTTTCACGCCAAGGATATTCCAGGTAGTCATGTGGTCATCACAGGCAATCTTCAGCCCAGCGATGAGGTCAAGACTGACGCTGCCGAGCTAGCTGCTTACTTCTCCAAGGCCAGACTCTCCAATCTTGTCCAAGTAGACATGATTGAGATTAAAAAGCTAAATAAGCCCACTGGTGGCAAGCCAGGATTTGTGACCTACACTGGTCAGAAAACCCTGCGGGTGACACCTGACGCAGAGAAAATCAAGAGTATGAAAATTCAATAACCAAAAAAGCGATTCGGAATATCCGAATCGCTTTTAAACTTAACTCAATCTGTCGAATGGAAAGACAGTAATCTCTCTCTTAATCTTCTTCAGATTTCTTCTTCCGATTTGCTAAACCAAAGAATGTTAAGCTGGCAATGGCTGCTAAGAGGCCTGAAGCAGTCTGATCACTTGTCTGACTTCCTGTTCTTGGAAGAACCGCTTTTTCATCTTTTGGATCGACATAAACAGGTTCTACTCTCTCTTCAGCTTCTGGTGTTTGAACTGCTACCGCAGGTTCAGCTGGAATTACTGGAACCTTTGGCTGTTCTGGAGTACTTGGTCTGTTTGGAACGACCGGAATTTCTGTCACTCTCGGTGTGTAGCTTGCAGAAATTGTTTGACCATTGCGATCCTTACGGATTACAACGACTCCTTTAGCTGTACCAACAAAGTTTGGCTCTGGAACAAAAGTTACAACACCGTCTGGCGAGATGGTATAAGTGCCTTCTCCTGGAACAACTTTTTCAGTTGAGCCGTCCTCAAAGGTTGGTGCTACTGTTAAGTCTACATCACCTTCAAAGATTGGTTTACCAGTCTGTGTTTGACCCTTGAGTCCATCTGAGGTTACATCTTCTACTCGTGTTTGGCCGATGACCGTTGGTGTATACTGCGCTGTAACAACGTTGCCATAAATATCCAAACGTTTTACAACCACTCCTTTGGCTGTACCAACAAAGTCTGGTTCTGGAGTAAAGGTAATCTTACCATCTTTATCAATTGTATAGCTTCCTTCTCCTGGAACAATCAGTGTCGTGCTGCCGTCCTCAAAGGTTGGTGGAACTGTACTATCGATATGTCCTTCAAACGCTGGGGTTGCCACTTGCGTTTGGCCTTTAGCTCCTGTAGAGGTTGTATCCTGTCCAGTAGACGGATCTACAACTGTTGGACGATAGCTTGCAGTAACTGAGGTACCGTTCTTATCCTTACGAACAATTGTTACGCCGGTTCCTTTTCCTACAAAATCAGCTTCTGGAGTAAAGGTTACTGTGCCATCTGGTGAGATGGTATAGGTTCCTTCACCTGGAATCACTTTTTCAGTTGAGCCATCTTCAAAGGTTGGTGCTACAGTTTCATCAATTGGAACCCGTGGATCGCCACCTTGGAAGGTTGGAGTACCAGTTTGAGGGAGTCCTTGAGGACCTGTGCTAGTTGCACCAGTTCCTGTAGGAGTGACCTTAGTGAATTCTGGACTGTAAGTTGCAGTGACTGAAGTGCCATTCTTATCCACACGTTTCACG
Source organism: Streptococcus sp. HMSC10A01 (assembly GCF_001807785.1). NCBI lineage: Bacteria > Bacillati > Bacillota > Bacilli > Lactobacillales > Streptococcaceae > Streptococcus > Streptococcus sp. HMSC10A01. The sequence continues at coordinate 73,576 of NZ_KV790975.1, forward strand.
GTGATTGGATCTGGTTTCCCTACAAACTGCTTGTCTGGAGTGAAGGTTACTGTACCATCTGGTGCAATCGTGTAGGTTCCTTGACCTGGAATGGTCTTCTCTTTGCTTCCATCTTCGAAGGTTGGTTCAACTGTTTCATCAATTGGAACCAGTGGGTCGCCACCTTGGAAGGTTGGAGTACCTGTTTGTACAAGTCCCTTAATATTTTCAGAGGAAGCATCCTTACCAATTGGTGTTACTTTCGTAAATTCTGGACTGTAAGTCGCAGTCACTGGAGTGCCATTCTTATCCACACGTTTC
>NZ_KV790975.1:73895-74301 GCF_001807785.1 Streptococcus sp. HMSC10A01
ACGTTTCACGGTGATTGGATCTGGTTTACCAACGAACTGCTTGTCTGGTGTGAAGGTTACTGTTCCATCTGGCGCAATGGTGTAAGTTCCTTGACCTGGAATTGTCTTCTCTTTACTTCCATCTTCGAAGGTTGGTTCAACTGTTTCATCAATTGGAACCAGTGGGTCGCCACCTTGGAAGGTTGGAGTACCAGTTTGAGGGAGTCCTTGAGGACCTGTGCTAGTTGCACCAGTTCCTGTAGGAGTGACCTTAGTGAATTCTGGACTGTAAGTTGCAGTGACTGAAGTGCCATTCTTATCCACACGTTTCACGGTGATTGGATCTGGTTTACCTACAAACTGCTTATCTGGAGTGAAGGTTACAGTTCCATCTGGTGCAATCGTGTAAGTTCCTTGACCTGGAATC
>NZ_KV790975.1:74321-75468 GCF_001807785.1 Streptococcus sp. HMSC10A01
AACTGTTTCATCAATTGGAACCAGTGGATCACCACCTTGGAAGGTTGGAGTACCTGTTTGTGGAAGGCCTTGAGGGCCTGTGCTAGTTGCGTTAGTGCTGGTTGGAACCACTTCTTTCACCACTGCTTGGTACTTGACAGTAACAGGAGTGCCGTTGGCATCCACACGAGTCAATTCAAGTTCTGGTGTTTCACCCTTGAACTGTTTGTCTGGAGTGAAGGTCACCTTACCATCTGCGTTCACCTCGAACTTACCAACATTTGGAACTTCCTTCACAGCTGTCCCATTGTCAAATAGTGGAGTCGAATCCGCTGGGAATGGAACAGAGTCATGGCCTGGAGTGAAGGTCACTTTACCTTCTTGGACCTGACCTTGAAGTCCTTCTGTCTTATCGCCCGTACCAGTTGGTGTTACCTTAGTAAACTCTGGACTGTAAGTTGCAGTGACTGGAGTGCCGTTCTTATCCACGCGTTTAACTGTGACTGGATCAGGATTTCCGACAAACTGCTTGTCTGGAGTGAAAGTTACAGTTCCGTCTGGCGCAATCGTGTAAGTTCCTTGACCTGGAATCACTTTTTCCTTGCTTCCATCTTCGAAGGTTGGCTCGACTGTTTCATCAATTGGAACCAGTGGGTCGCCACCTTGGAAGGTTGGGGTACCAATTTGTGGAAGTCCTTGAGGACCTGTGCTTGTTGCACCGGTTCCTGTAGGAGTTACCTTAGTGAATTCTGGACTGTAAGTTGCAGTCACTTCTGTACCATTTTTATCCACACGTTTCACGGTGATTGGGTCTGGTTTGCCTACAAACTGCTTGTCTGGAGTGAAGGTTACTGTACCGTCTGGCGCAATCGTGTAAGTTCCTTGACCTGGAATCACTTTTTCCTTGCTTCCATCTTCGAAGGTTGGCTCGACTGTTTCATCAATTGGAACCAGTGGGTCGCCACCTTGGAAGGTTGGGGTACCTGTTTGTGGAACACCCTGCGGACCTGTGCTAGTTGCATTAGTGCTTGTTGGAGTGACTTTGGTCACTGTTGGTGTATAAGTTGCGGTAACTTCTGTGCCGTTCTTATCTACACGTTTCACTGTGACTGGATTAGGAGTACCAACGTACTTCTTATCTGGCGTAAAGGTAATAGAACCATCTGGA
>NZ_KV790975.1:75488-75576 GCF_001807785.1 Streptococcus sp. HMSC10A01
GTCTGGCGCAATCGTGTAAGTTCCTTGACCGGGAATAGACTTCTCTTTGCTTCCATCGTCGAAGGTTGGCTCAACTGTTTCATCGATT
>NZ_KV790976.1:0-17154 GCF_001807785.1 Streptococcus sp. HMSC10A01
ATATATATATATATATATATATATTCGAGCACTTCTTGGGCTTTATCCAGTTCTAATTTTTTCACAAAGTCAGACATATATTGGAAATTAGGGTTACCTTCTTTATCAGCTGGAAGAATGACTTTTTCTCTTTTTATACGGGTGTCGTTAATCTCTCTGTTAAAAGAATATTTTTCTTCTAAGCGTTTAACAACGGTGGACAAAAATAGATATGCGTATTTGTCTGCATTTTCAGACTTTAAAGCTGTTACGTGATCACTAGCCACAAACTCAAATTGCTGATAAAAAGTGGAACCGACACTTCCGCTATTGGCAAGAGTGAGGACATCTTCAAATTTCCGAACCCCTGTTTCATTTCCAATAAAGGCATCTACACCATTGTTTTCGGAAGTTGAGGAAATATAAGGTTTAGGACCATCTGTATGATTAGCTTTTGTCAGACGTTTTCCTCTTTGAATTTCTTGAAAAACTTCAGTGAAACGAAATGTTTTCCATTCTACCTTGTCTAGTCCTACCACATCTCCAGCTAGTTCAACCAATTTACGCTCATAATAATCAATGATTTTCTGAGCTTGTTGTTTCTGTTCTTGCTTGATGTAGTCTTCCATGAACTGCCAGTTCGGCTGACCTTGGAAATCGATAGGGAGCATGAGTTTTGATTTTCTCATCCTCTTTGGTCTCCATTTTTTACCATATTCAAAGCTTTCTCCACTTTTTTGAAGGAGTGGTATCAAGAAATGGGCCAACTCTTTTGTTAACACGAAATTTTTAAGATAAAGCGGAGTTATATCATGGCTACAGGTAAACATTTGTAACTGATAATAAATATGTCCAACTGAGCCATTGTTTGTAACAGCTAAGCAATTTCCGGGAAAAAATCTTAGATGAACATCTTTTGAAGATAAGTTGCCAACTTTATCCCAATTTTCAATAGTTTCTTTTCTATAAAAGGCTGTCACTCCGTTATTATTTTGAGTAGCACCTAAAAATGGTATCGTCCCATCTTTATCCAGAGGAGGCTTTTTATTATAATAACCATCTTTTATATCAAAAATATCAATTAGATCAAACCCCTCCCACTCCACATCCGTCAATTTTAACTTACTCATCTTTATCACCTGCCATTAGTTGTTTGATTTGCTTGTCAAAATCCGACACGATTTTCTGGGTGCGGTTGAACTTCTCATATTCTTGACTAGCTTTCTCATCTGCCTGTTTTTTAGAAATAGTTCCTTTTCCTTCTAGAATTTCATATTCATTGAAAGAAAGGAAACGGTCAATACTTTCTGCCAAAGATTGCATGGTAAAGGTATTGCGTCGCTCAACTAAACCTTCAATATAGTCAAAGTAAGAGGTTACGGTACGCTCCAGTTGACGGATTTCGGTTTCTTGCAAATAATTCTTAGCAACTGTTACATCCGATTTCAGTACTCGGCCATCTGGTGCATTCTTCCAAGTCGTTAACCCCATTTGATTCTTGTCAGCATCTGCCTTATGATAAATAATCTCAGCAGCAGTATTACCTGTAATAGCAAAATGAAACTTGTTCTGCACCATAGCATAGAAATTCTTAGTGATTTCAGAATTTCTATCGTAGTCAATAGCGCATTCTGCAAAAATATCGGTTATTTGCTGATAAATACGGCGTTCACTGGCACGAATGGAACGAATTCGCTCTAAGAGTTCACGGAAGTAATCTTGACCAAAGACCGTTTGTCCCTGTTTAAGACGCTCATCATCAAGTACGAACCCCTTAATAATAAATTCTTTTAAGGTATTCGTTGCCCAAATTCGAAATTGTGTTGCCTTAGTTGAATTGACGCGATAACCAACTGATATAATGGCATCAAGATTGTAATACTCCAATTCCCGCTGAACCGCTCTACTCCCCTCTTTTTGAACTGTTCGAAATTTTCGAACAGTTGCCAGCTTATCTAACTCGCCATCACTATAAATATTTGATAAATGGTGACTAACCGTTGATTTAGAAACTCCGAACAACTCAGAAATGCCTTTTTGTGTCAACCAAAGATTTTCATCTTGTAATAGAATATCTAAATTAACATCACCATTAGGTGTCGTATAAAGTACAAAATTAGAAATTTCATTCATACTCGTCACCTTTTTCCGCTGCCATCGGAAATTCCTCTATATCGGAAATTTCTTGGTAATTTTCTTGCTCTTCTATTCCAAAAAGATAACCACGGCCATGAGTAATCATATTGACTTCAAAAGTTAGATAATCTGCAATGGTCTTTTGAAAATCTTCCTCAGAAGGAATTTCATCATTAAAGTAATAGAAAGAGTGAAGCCATTCGTCATCAGCTTCAATCGTTGTTTGAACACAGAACTTAGTTTCTGCTTCCGTACGATCAAACCAGACATCAAGCAAGTGTTGTTTTTTATCTTTAGCTGTAGCTGTTTCAACCAGACCGATATGTTTAGAAACTTCAAAACCATCATTTTCAAAGTTGATAAATTTGCATTCTTTTTCAGGACGATGTGGTATACCAGCTGTAAATACTGCAATACAGGGATTTGTTCCTACTCCATAAAAGGTATTCTTATTAAGTGTGATAACCCCCTCTAAAGTATGATGTTTTAAAATGTTTTGTTTAGCTTCCTTTTCAAACTTAGTCTTCCCTGTAAAGGTGGACTGAGGAACAATAACAACAGTCTTAGCTCCTTCAACTAAAGAATTTAACAGATGTTCTGTAAAGTTAATTTCATACAATTCAGTATTAGTTTTCGAACCCATTGAATATGGCGGATTCATCATACCAACATTGCATTGTTTTAACTGAAGCTTACTAGGATTTTGACGTAGAAAGTCTTGGTTTTCAAGGTTACTTTTCCCATCACCCCGCAATATCATATTCGTCGTAGCAATTGTAAACATATAAGATTGCTCCTCGATCCCGAAGAGCTGATGTTTACGAATTTGCTCACGTTGATAATCACTTTCTGCTTTTGTTAACATATCATGCATAGCAGCTATTAGGAAACCTGCTGTACCACAAGTCGGATCAAAAACCTTATCTGTCGGTTTTAAATCAACTAAATCACAAAATAGTTCTGTGATATGTTTTGGTGTTAAGACAATGCCTAAGTTCTGACCGTCTCCTCCAGAGTATGACATAAATTCCCCGTAGAAACGACCAAGATAATCTTCGGCAGAACTGTTATATCTTAAACTTTGATAAATACTCTTATAAAGAAATTCTGTAAAGTGTTTGATAGGTGTTTTGCCTAGATTAGCATTCTTCTCATTAATTTTTACATCGTCTCTGATGATGGCAAACTGACTAAGTAGTTTATCTTTTTTTACTTCGGGAGATACATTAGCACGCTGAAGATTAGACTTGATGGCAGTATATATCTTTGACCCGTCTGTTTTTACAGTATCTCCAGTTAAACTTTCCAAAGAGAAGTTTCCATGCTCCGTTTCTCTCAATGCTAACAGGATTCCTGAAACAATTAGAGGTTTGTTTTTTTCTTCAATATTGCCGTAATTTCTCAAATCATTATGTAAAGTCGCTGCATCTTTTAAAATCTCAGCTGTTTCTTTTTCAAAATTGGTTTCTTCTTGAAGAATCTCTTTTACGTAATATTCATCAATATTATCTATTGAAAAGGAAATCAAAGTCTCAATGTCTGCAAGTTCAAAATACTCACCACGTTCATTTACAAAAACAGGAGTAATGCGGTGTTTTTTTTCATTACCACTAATCCCTACGGCAATAATTTTTTTTAAACTAACCTTATCTGCTAAATGCTTAGCATAAAAAACCGCTCCGTTAACTGCATAGTCTGTATTTGATTTAATATCATCAGCAATTAAGTCATCATCCGTATAATTGATATGTTTTGATAATCCAGGTTTATCCTCAATAATAATTAAAAAATCTTTAACAATTCCAACATATTCTGGAAAACCTGAATTTCCAGTCCCTTTTTTCGAGGCAGTTTTCAGAGCTTCATTAATCTCTTTAACATTACTTCCCTGTGCATCAAAATATTCACGAATTCCTGCTTCCTTCAAAAGTTCATGAACCCATAAATCAGTATTTACTTCTTTTTTTGCCATAATTAGTTCCTTTTAATTACTAAACTCCCACTCACTCCTCAGCAATCCATATATCAGACTGTCACAGCGATTACCTTGGGCATCTTTGCGGTCTCGGATGCGAGCTTCAAGGGTAAAACCTAATTTTTCAGCGACTCGTTGACTTTGAAGATTATAGCCAAAGCAAGACAATTCAATTTTATGTAGATTCAATTCTTTAAAAGCTAGGTCAATCAAGGCACGCGCTGCTTCTGGAACATAGCCTCGCCCCCAGTAGTCTGGGTGCAAGATATAGCCAATCTCAAGCACATCGTCTTCGTGGCGATGGTTGAAATCAACAGAGCCGATGACTTTATCAGTTCCTTTAACAACAATCCCGTAGCCTGCTGGGAGATTTTCCTTTTGATTACGCGCAGGAAGGATATGCTCCAGATAATAAATCTCATCTTCCAAGGTTTTGACGGGCGGAAAGCCTGCTGGGTAGGAGACTTCTGGCCGACTGGCATAGTCAAAGATATCCACTGCATCAGCCACGGTGCGGACTCGTAACACTAGCCGTTCCGTTTCTAACCGTTCTGGTAACTCAGCTCTTGTCATTCTTCTCCCTCGCTTTCTACAAAAAATCGTCCCTGCCATTTACATGACAGGGACGAATGTGTTTATCCGCGGTACCACCCAATTTCGGGCAGAGCCCGCAACTTTAGTCTTTAAAATAAAAAGACAATAATATTTCATTTTCATCCATCAGCAACCAGTTTTGACACAATTGTGGACTTCTCAGCACCGCCACTTTCTGTAAAATGCTTGACTCAAAACACCTCTGATGAACCTATTCTATCACCTTTCCAGCGAAAAATCAATAATTTCTCTCACCCAAAAGTCCGTCTGGCAGGTCGTGAAATGCTTTGCCCGCCTGATAGTTGGCGAATTTCCCTAAAAGGAACTGGTAGGCATCAAGACGACTTTCATAGCGAATGGCCGCTTCCTTGGCCCGCTCGTCCTGGTCCGCCTCGTAGACCGCCTGGCTCTCCTTGAGGGCCATCTCGTTAATCATTACCTGGGTCTTGACCCAAGCTTCAAAGTCTTGTAAAAATTCCTGTTCGAAGCTCATTTTTCTCACTTTCTAACTGCAAATACCTAGTCCAAATCTCGGTAAAAATCACTGTCAATGTCACGGAAGGGCTGAATGTCCTGTACATACTCCAGCACCCCTTGAAATTCACCGGCCTCATCCCGCACCGCCGCATAGGTCACATGGACAAACTTGCCCCGCGATTCCGACTTGAACCACATCTCAAACTTGTCCCGCTCTCCCTCTCGCAAAGCCTTGAAAATCCGCCGCACCTTGTCCAAAAACTTGGGCGGGTGACAGAGCTCAACATTGCGCCCTATCTGGGAAGGCGTCCGCTTGAAAATCATCTCATCCGCTAGCACGCTGTCATTATAATACTGGAAAATATCGTCCTTATTGACAAAGGTAATCTCCATGGGCAGATGGTCCAAAATCAGATTGGCCTCCGCCACCGACAGGTAGCCATGACCAAAAGTCTGCTGGGAGTCCCGATTAAAGGTTTGCTCCTTCTTTTCCTTGGGCTTAAAGGAAATAGTGACCTGACCATCCGGCGTATCAATGACCTGCTGAAATCTGCCATCACTAGTCTGTTCTGTGCTGGCTGACGCTTCGCTTCCTTCATCAGCAGCATTCCCAGCTTCCTCCTCCGAGAATTTGTGCCGCGCAGGAATCCATTTCTCTGTTGGCTTGATGATAGCATAGCCATAAGCATCGCTCTCCTCAGCAATCTTGAGCCAGTCGTCCTGATGAAAGGACTCAAGGAGTATCATGAGAAGGATAGACTCTTCCTTGAAAATCATAGCTTCAAACTCAGCCGCAAAGGTCTCAAACTTGTCCTTGACTTCTTCAATTGAAGTATCTGGCAGTTGCTCTGCAGCAGTCTTAGCCTCTTGGAAAAGGTCTCGAATCTGATCATCTACCCCCCACATGACCTTGGGTGGCGAATCGTGGCCGTAGCTCTCCATGATAGGGAACATGAGCTCTTCCTTACGCTGATAGTGGAGATCAAACTGCCCTAACAAACCCAGCTGGCGCTGGAGTCCCTTGCGGATTTCTGGAAGAAGGTCCTCATCTTCTGTGCTTTCATAGGTAGATAGGAGCCTGCGAACCCGCATAAGGGCAGCCCTCAAAGCTAGATTTTCTTGCTTGAAGATCTGAACAGGATGGCCTGGATGGTCGGTATCAGCCACCTCTACATTCTGAATGGCACCTTTAAAGAGGTTGGCATGGACATTGCAGAGGGACATGACATCTTCGAAGGTCACTCCCGTATCTGAGTTCATCAGCTCATGCTCCATCAGGCTGATCTCTATAGCGGACACACCAGCGAAATGCTCATTGAAAAGCTCCTGAACAGACTCTGCAGAAGCTCCGTTATGTAGGTCCAGCAAGATAGACTTGAGGACTTCAATGCGTTCAGTAGCCATGCCTAAATCCCCACCACTTCATAGCCGTTTAATTCCAGACTTTGCTTGATTTTATTCAGGTCAATGCCGTTCATACCAGCGCCTTTTTTGATAGAAACCACGCGCCCGACTGTATTACGCATGACTGGATTGGCCAGAGGCGTAAAGCCTAATTCTACCAAGACATCCAAAACCTCGGGATGCTTCTCAATCACTTCTGCCACCGGGATAGACAAATCAATCACATTATCCATAGCTGCTCCTTCATCGTCATTTTTCTACAATTATACCATAAAAAAGCTATCAGACTCAAAGCAAAAAAGCAGGAGTGTCTGCTCCTCTTATACTTGTTCAAAAGAAATTGAATAACGAATTAAGATAGACATGATGACAGACTTCTGCCTTCCATTATTGCCTCAGGCGACGATAAGAAAAATTGAAGCACATTGTTTCTTCTTTTTCCTATTTTGTGTTAAGCTAAGACTAGTGAATTGAAAGGGTTTTCGTATGTATTTAGCAGACTTAATGGAAAAGAGTGAGGCGGGGCAGTTTATTGTCCTGTCTTATTTACAGCAACATTCTACATCCAGTTTGAAGGACGTCATGTCTGAAACAGGCTTCTCGAAAGCAACCCTGACCAAGTACATTAGCCTGATAAATGACAAGGCTAGCGACCATCATGTAGCCTTATCCATCCAGCTTCAGGACGAATCGCTCAGTCTGTCTGTCGGTCCAGATACCAAGGGACGGGACATTCGCAGACTCTTTTTGGACAATGCTGTCAAATACCAGATTTTAGACTACCTGCTCTACCATCAGCAGTTTTTAGCCCATCAATTAGCCCAAGAGCTGATGATTAGTGAAGCAACACTCGGCCGTCATATATCCGGTTTAAATCAGATTTTATCAGAGTTTGAGCTATCTATCCAAAATGGCCGCCTGAAAGGGCCTGAACACCAGATCCGCTATTTTTATTTCTGCCTCTTTCGCAAGGTCTGGTCCAGCCAAGATTGGGAAAAGGAACTTCAAAAATCTGAAAGAAAACAGGAAGTTGCCGTCTTAGAAGAACTCTGCGGAGCCCAGCTCTCTCAAGGCCAGAGATTGGACTTGGCCCTTTGGGCACATATCACCCAACAGCGCCTAAGAGTCAATGCCTGTCAATTCAAAGACATTGAGCAGAAAATGCAGGGCTATTTTGAAAATATCTTCTACCAGCGCTTGCATCGCAGGACAAATGATTTCTTTGCTGGACAGCACATCACTCTGAGTCAGGAAGACGGGGAAATGATGATTTTCTTTTCATTTCTGCTTTCCCATCGGGTTCTACCCTTACACACCATGGAGTATATTCTGGGCTTTGGCGGTGAAATTGCCAGTCTGATTACGCAACTGATTCAAGAGATGAAGGGCCAGAACTTGCTAGGGGACTACATCGAAGACCAAGTGACCTACGAACTAAGCCAGCTCTGCGCCAGTGTCTTTCTTTTCAAAGGCTATCTCTTGCAAGACAAATACAAGTATGACTTGGAATTGCGCCATCCTTACTTATGGAGCGAATACGATTATCGACAAGTGGCAGACACGATTTTTAGCAAACTGCCTATTTTCCAGCAGGGAACATCTCTGGATAAAAAGATTTTGTGGGAATGGCTCCAGCTGATGGAGTACATTGCTGAAAATGACGGTCAAGTCATCAAGATAGGCATGGACTTGACCGATAGCTTTATAGTTGTTCCCAGAATGACGGCCATTTTAAGGCGGTACTTAGAGTACAATCGCTTTATTACGATTGAATCCTACGACCTTACCAAAAATTACGATCTCATCATCACAAACAATCCCATCCATCAGAACCAACAGATTCCCGTCTATTATTTAAAAAATGACTTGGATTTGGAAGATTTAGCAAAAATTCGGAACATGATATTTCATTGAGAAACTTGGAGAAATCCAGGTTTCTTTGTGATTTTCGCACAATCTCCTCAGATTTTTTTAAAATTTAAAAAAAGTTGATGAAAAAGAAAGCGTTTTATTTTATATACTAGTTACTGTAGAGGAAACATCCTCAAGATTTTTACTAGGAGGACAGTTCATGTCACAAGAAAAATACATCATGGCCATTGACCAAGGAACAACTAGTTCCCGCGCCATCATCTTTAACAAAAAAGGAGAAAAAGTTAGCTCCAGTCAAAAAGAATTTACTCAGATTTTCCCTCAAGCTGGATGGGTTGAGCACAATGCCAATGAAATTTGGAACTCTGTGCAGTCCGTTATCGCCGGTGCCTTCATCGAAAGTGGAGTAAAACCTAACCAAATTGAAGCCATCGGAATCACCAACCAGCGTGAGACAACTGTCGTCTGGGATAAGAATACGGGACTTCCTATCTATAATGCTATCGTTTGGCAATCTCGTCAGACAGCTCCTCTAGCTGAACAGCTGAAAAGCCAAGGCTACGTAGAAAAATTCCATGAAAAGACTGGTTTGATCATCGATGCTTACTTCTCTGCTACCAAGGTTCGCTGGATTTTGGATCATGTAGAGGGAGCGCAAGAAAGAGCTGAAAAGGGTGAATTGCTCTTTGGTACTATTGATACCTGGCTGGTTTGGAAATTGACTGACGGTGCGGCTCATGTGACCGACTACTCAAATGCAGCCCGTACCATGCTCTATAACATCAAGGAACTCAAATGGGACGACGAGATTTTGGAAATCCTTAACATTCCAAAAGCTATGCTTCCAGAAGTTCGTTCCAACTCTGAAATCTACGGCAAGACTGCTCCATTCCATTTCTACGGTGGAGAAGTTCCAATCTCTGGTATGGCTGGTGACCAACAGGCAGCTCTCTTTGGACAGTTAGCTTTTGAGCCTGGTATGGTCAAAAACACTTACGGAACTGGTTCCTTCATCATCATGAACACCGGTGAAGAGATGCAGCTGTCTGAAAACAACCTCTTGACAACCATCGGCTACGGTATCAACGGCAAGGTTTACTATGCTTTAGAAGGTTCTATCTTCATTGCCGGAAGTGCCATTCAATGGCTGCGCGACGGTCTTCGGATGGTTGAAAATTCACCAGAATCTGAAAAATATGCCCTAGATTCTCACAACAATGACGAAGTCTATGTCGTACCTGCCTTTACAGGTCTGGGCGCTCCCTACTGGGATCAAAATGCACGTGGATCTGTCTTTGGTTTGACCCGCGGAACCAGCAAGGAAGACTTTATCAAGGCTACTCTGCAATCCATCGCTTACCAAGTACGCGACATCATTGATACCATGCAGGTGGATGCCAAGACTGCTATTCAAGTCCTCAAAGTCGACGGCGGTGCTGCTATGAACAACTTCCTCATGCAGTTCCAGGCTGACATTTTGGGAATCGATATTGCCCGTGCTAAAAACTTAGAAACAACTGCTCTCGGTGCAGCCTTCTTGGCAGGTCTGTCAGTAGGCTACTGGAAAGACTTAGACGAACTCCGTACTCTCAATGAAACTGGAGAACTCTTTGAGCCGTCTATGAATGAATCTCGCAAGGAACAGCTCTACAAAGGATGGAAAAAAGCCGTTAAAGCAACTCAAGTCTTTGCAGAAATCGACGACTAATACTGAAAGAATAACGCGACTTAATTAGAAAGTGTGTAAATATGGAATTTTCAAAGAAAACACGTGAATTATCGATTAAAAAATTGCAGGAACGCACCTTGGACCTCCTGATTATTGGTGGGGGGATTACCGGTGCTGGTGTAGCCTTACAAGCAGCTGCAAGTGGCCTGGAGACTGGTCTGATTGAAATGCAGGACTTTGCCGAAGGGACTTCTAGCCGCTCTACCAAATTGGTCCATGGTGGCCTTCGTTACCTCAAACAATTTGACGTAGAAGTGGTCTCAGATACAGTTTCTGAGCGTGCCGTGGTACAGCAAATTGCCCCTCATATTCCAAAACCAGATCCTATGCTACTTCCTGTTTATGAAGAAGAGGGCGCTACTTTCAGTCTCTTCCGCCTCAAAGTGGCTATGGACCTCTATGACCTCTTGGCCGGTGTCAACAACACTCCTGCTGCCAACAAAGTTTTAAGCAAGGAGGAAGTCCTAGAACGGGAACCTGAACTTAAGAAGGAAGGCTTAGTCGGTGGCGGTGTCTATCTTGACTTCCGCAACAACGACGCTCGTCTCGTAATTGAAAATATCAAACGTGCCAACCAAGACGGCGCCCTGATTGCCAACCATGTCAAGGCAGAAGGCTTCCTCTTTGATGAAGCTGGAAAGATTACAGGCGTTGTTGCGCGTGACCTCTTGACAGATGAAGTCTTTGAAATCAAGGCTCGTTTGGTTATCAACACAACTGGACCTTGGAGCGACAAGGTTCGCAATCTGTCAAATGATGGTGAGCAATATTCTCAAATGCGTCCAACCAAGGGTGTTCACTTGGTAGTTGACTCTAGCAAGATTAAGGTTTCTCAGCCAGTCTACTTTGATACAGGCTTGGGAGACGGTCGGATGGTCTTTGTTCTTCCACGTGAAAACAAGACTTACTTTGGTACGACTGACACTGACTACACTGGTGACCTGGAGCATCCAAAAGTAACACAAGAAGATGTAGATTACCTCTTGGGCATTGTCAACAATCGCTTCCCAGAAGCAAAGATCACAATTGACGATATCGAAAGCAGCTGGGCAGGTCTGCGTCCTCTGATTGCAGGAAACAGTGCTTCTGACTACAATGGCGGAAACAACGGTACCATCAGCGACGAAAGCTTCAATGCATTGATTGCGACCGTTGAAAGCTACCTGGCTAAAGAAAAATCACGTGAGGATGTCGAAGCGGCTGTTACCAAACTCGAAAGCAGCACTTCTGAAAAACACTTGGACCCATCTGCAGTTTCACGTGGTTCCAGCCTGGAACGTGATAACAATGGTCTCTTGACTCTTGCTGGCGGTAAAATCACAGACTATCGTAAGATGGCGGAAGGTGCTATGGAGCGTGTCGTTGACATCCTCAGAGCAGAATTTGACCGCAGCTTCAAGCTCATCAACTCTAAGACTTACCCTGTTTCAGGTGGAGAGCTCAATCCAGCAAATGTGAATTCCGAAATCGAAGCCTTTGCTCAACTTGGTGTCTCACGCGGCTTAGACAGCAAAGAAGCCTTCTATCTTGCAAACCTTTACGGTTCAAATGCTCCTAAAGTCTATGCCCTCGCTCACAGCATTGAGCAAGCACCAGGTCTCAGCCTGGCAGATACCTTGTCACTGCACTATGCTATGCGTAATGAATTAGCACTCAGCCCAGTTGACTTCCTGCTTCGCCGGACAAATCACATGCTCTTTATGCGAGATAGTTTAGACGCTATTGTAGAGCCTGTTCTGGATGAAATGGGACGATTCTACGACTGGACAGAAGATGAAAAAGCAGCTTATCGAAATGATGTTCAAGCTGCCCTTGCAAATAACGATTTAGAAGAATTAAAAAAATAGAAAATACGAGAAGAGGCGGTAGACCAAGAACTGTCTACCACCCCTTCTTTTAAATGGAGTAACATAGATGATGAAAGAAATATTTGGCGAATTTTTAGGAACACTGCTCTTGCTCCTTTTGGGTAATGGTGTAGTTGCAGGTGTGGTTCTTCCCAAAACTAAGAGTCACAATTCAGGCTGGATTGTGATTACCATGGGATGGGGGATCGCTGTTGCCATCGCTGCTTTTGTATCTGGCAACCTTGGCCCAGCCCATCTGAACCCTGCCCTAACTATCGGAGTCGCTCTGAAAGGTGATTTGCCATGGGCATCTGTTCTTCCTTACATCCTCGCTCAGTTTGCAGGTGCTATGGTCGGACAGTTCCTTGTCTTCCTACAATTCAAACCTCACTATCTCTCTGAAGAAAATCCAGCTAACGTCTTGGGTACATTCAGCACAGGCCCAGCTATCAAAGATACCTTCTCTAACCTGATTAGCGAAATCCTTGGAACTTTTGTTCTAGTGCTGACTATCTTCGCTCTTGGACTTTATAAGCTACAAGCAGGCATTGGCACTTTTGCAGTCGGAATATTGATTATCGGGATTGGACTATCACTTGGTGGAACAACTGGCTATGCCCTCAATCCAGCTCGTGACTTAGGACCTCGCATCATGCACAGTCTTCTTCCCATTCCAAATAAAGGTGATGGTGATTGGAGCTATGCTTGGATTCCAGTTATCGGACCAATCATTGGTGCTGTCCTTGCAGTCCTAGTCTTTGGATTATTCTAATATAACCTATTATCATTAGAGAACGCTTGACGAGTGTTCTCTTTTTTTGACTAATTGATTAGGCTAAGACTGAATCCCTATAAAACCATTGCAATTTTGACAAAAGAAAAGACTTAGCCCTGTATTAAAGAAAACTAAGTCCTTTTTAGAATGATTTTGTTAGCTCTTGCGAGCTGCTTACGATTAACTCGAACGAGAGCTATCTCGCTTGGATAATTTCACCACTGCCTCGGTCCGAGCGGTATGCGGAAACATATCAACCGACTGGATATAGTGAACATCGTAGACCTGAGAGAGCTTGACTAAATCCCGAGCCAGAGTTGAGACATTGCAGGAAACGTAGACCATCTTCTCAGGTGCATAGCGGACAATTGTCTCCAGCAGCTTATCGTCCAGACCAGTTCGTGGCGGATCGACAATCAAGGCATCCGCCCGAAAACCCTCAGTATACCAGCGAGGAATAATCTCCTCTGCCGTTCCAGCCTCGTAGAGTGTATTGTCAAAGCCCATGCGTTTCGCATTGCGTTTAGCGTCTTCAATGGCCTCAGGGATGATGTCCATGCCCCTCAGAGACTTGACTCTTTTAGCAAAGGCAAAGCCGATGGTTCCAACCCCGCAATAAGCATCAATCAAATGGTCTTCTTTCGTCACATCAAGCGCCTTAACCGCCTCCCCGTAGAGCACCTCTGTCTGCTCAGGATTGAGCTGATAGAAAGCCCGAGGCGACAGGGAGAATTCATAGTCCAGCACCCCTTCTTGGATAGCCTCTTCCCCCCAGATAATCTCTGTCTTATCCCCATAAATCTCACTGGACTTGCTCGTATGATAATTGACCGCTACTGTTTCCAACTCTGGAAATTCCGCCACTAGGTCTCGAACGACTGGAGAAAAGTCCAGTTTGCGGCCTGTCACAAAAATCATCTGCACCTGCCCCGTCTTTCTGGCTCTGCGAATCATGACAGTGCGTACTCCAGCAGTCTTTCGTTCATCATAAATAGGCAGCCTGTACTTGCCTAAAAGCCGAGCCACCTTATTAATGATCTGTTGAGTCACCTTGTCCTGAACCAGACAGTTTTTCAGCGAGACCAGATAGTGGGAATTCTGGGCATAGAGCCCAGCCTTGACCTCATCCTTGAACTTCCGAGTCTGAAACTGCAGCTTAGCCCGATAATAGAGCGGCTCCTGCATACCAATGGTCGGACGAATCTCATAGTTCTCATAGCCAGCTGGCGCAAATTTTTTCAAGGCCTGACGCAGCAAATCCTCCTTAAACTCCAACTGCTTGTCATAATGGAGGTGCATAATTTGACAGCCCCCGCAGCTATCATAAATCTCACAAGGCGCCTCCACCCGAAATTTCGACCGTTTGTTAATTGTCAAGAGCTTGGCCTCGATAAAATTACGCTGAATCCTGGTCACCTGACAGTAGACTTCCTCACCCTTCAAAGCCCCTGGCACAAAGACCAGGGTTTTCTTATAAAATCCAATTCCTTCCCCATTAATCCCCATTTTCTTAATTTTCAAAGGGATTCTTTGCTTCACTTTCACATTCATGCTTCTATTATACCACGCTGCCTCGCATTAGTTGAGAATATGTTACAATAAAAGTATGAAATCAAAAAAAATATCCCTTCCACTAGACCATTTCCCTGAGCAAATACGAACTTATCTAGAGGGAGCTAATTTTTACGACAGCTCCTCACATTCTGCAGCCAGTGTTTTCTATGCTGATACGGGCTATTATTTGAAAATCGACCAAAAAGGCCAGTTAGCACAAGAGGCCACACTGGCCAAGTGGTTTGAAAAACAAGGGCTCGGTGTGTCTGTCATTCACTACCTGACAGCAGATAAAGACTACTTGCTGACTAAAGAAGCCGAGGGCAAGGACGCCCTCGCCTTTCTCCAACAGCCAGAAGAACTTTGCCAAACGATGGCTGTCACACTCAGAAGACTTCACAGCCTCCAACCCCAGCATTTCCCAATCCAGCATCGCCTCCAACACTATAAAGAGCAAGCAGAGGAAAATTATCGGAAAGGCTGCTTTTATCAAAAAGCCTTGCTGCCTCAATTTCATATCCAAAGCCGTGAGGAAGCCTACCAGATTATCCAAGAACAGGGACACCTATTGACGACGGACGCCCTGATTCATGGAGATGCCTGCTTGCCTAATTTTATCCTGAAAGACGCAGAAACCTTCTCCTGCTTTATTGACGTTGGCCTCGCTGGCCTCAGTGATCGCCACATTGACCTTTACTGGGCCATCTGGTCTCTTACTTATAATTTATCTGACCGTCAATATGCAGAGCTCTTTCTTGACTACTATGGCAGGAAGGATGTTGATACCGATAAACTACGCTTGATAGCTGCCTTTGAAGCATTTAGCTAGAAGAAAGGAATTTACCAAAATCCCCTATGAAAATCACAAAAATCGAAAAGAAAAAAAGACTCTACCTCTTGGAGTTGGACGACAGTGAAAAGCTCTATATTACAGAAGACACCATCGTTCGCTTCATGCTGTCCAAAGGAATGGAAATCACAGAGCAGAAGCTAAAAGAAATTCAAGACTATGCCCAATTTTCTTACGGAAAAAATCTAGCCCTCTACCATCTCTCCTTCAAGCAAAGAACTGTCAAGGAAGTGAAAGACTACTTAACGCAGCACGACATCCAACCGAAAACCATCAGCCAGGTCTTGGACAATCTAAAAAAAGATAATTGGATTAATGATAGAAAGTATGCTAATTCTTTTATCCAATCCAACCTTCTCACTGGTGACAAAGGCGCTTTTGTTCTCAAGCAAAAGCTCACGCAAAAAGGAATTTCTAGCACTATCATAGAAGAAGAATTGAGCCAGTTTGATTTTACTGAATTAACAGACAAGGTTGCCGAAAAGCTTCTCAAAAAATACCAGGGAAAACTGCCCAGCAAGGCCCTACAAGATAAAATTCTTCAATCCTTGATAAACAAAGGTTTTTCATATAGCCAAGCCCAAAAAGCCTATCAACATTTGGACATCAAAGAAGACCAAGAGAACCAAGAAGAGCTACTCTATAAAGAGTTAGACAAGCAATACCGCAAGTACTCAAAAAAGTACGACGGCTATGACTTAAAACAGCGTCTGACCCAAGCTCTAGCTCGCAAAGGCTATGATTTCTCCGACATCGCTAGCGCTCTGAGAGACTATTTCTAAAAATTTTAGGGAAAAACTTAGAATTATTCATGAAAATATGATACAATAGTTAGTGATAAACTTTAAAAATTGTAGAAAGTTGGTAAAAAATGAGACTTCCAAAAGAAGGCGACTTTATTACAATTCAAAGTTATAAGCATGATGGTAGCTTGCACCGTACATGGCGCGACACCATGGTACTAAAAACAACAGAAAATGCGATTATTGGGGTAAATGACCATACTCTTGTTACTGAGAGTGACGGACGACGCTGGGTCACTCGTGAACCAGCAATCGTGTATTTTCATAGGAAATATTGGTTTAATATCATTGCAATGATTCGAGAAAATGGCACATCTTATTACTGCAATCTAGCCAGCCCCTACTATCTCGATAGTGAAGCTTTAAAATACATTGACTACGACCTAGATGTAAAAGTCTTTGCTGACGGAGAAAAACGCCTGCTAGATGTAGAAGAATACGAACGCCATAAGAAAAAAATGAATTATTCAAATGACTTAGATTATATTCTAAAGGAAAATGTAAAAATTCTTGTTGATTGGATCAACCAAGAGCGTGGACCATTTTCGCAAGCTTATGTTAACATTTGGTACAAACGCTATATAGAACTAAAGAATCGCTAAAGTTGTCAAAAGAGCTCACGCTCTTTTTGTTTTCCAAAAATGAAAAGCAATTTCTTGCAATCTAAGCAATTTTTCAGTATCATAAAGAAAACAATTTACGAAAGGAGCAGTTAATATGGCATTTACCAACACTAAAGGACGATATGCTAGTTTTGGAATAGTTACTAGTTTACCAGATGAAGTCATTGATACATTTTGGTACATTATTGATAACTTCCTCAAAGATACATTTCCACTAGAAAATCTCATCCAATTCGAACTTCTTAATAATAATGGAAAACTAACTTATCGATTTTCTGAAGCTCATCTTGATACACTGATCTCCTTCGATTTCACATATAAATTCAATCCATTCTATCCTCGAACTATCTACATTACAGATAATAATGGAAAAGAAACGATTATGTTAGCAGATGAATACTCAATCATGTAATAAACAAATCTATTATGAAAAAAGTCAATTGAAGAAACTTCAATTGACTTTTTTTAAAAATAAAAAACTAAACCATAAGTTTAGCCCAAATTAAATACAATCGGGAAGACAGGATTCGAACCTG
>NZ_KV790977.1:0-61163 GCF_001807785.1 Streptococcus sp. HMSC10A01
ATATATATATATATATATATATATATATCAGAGTGAAGAACATTCTTGAAGAAAAAGTTTGTGAAATTTCTTGGAAAGATTTCTGGATTGAGGATGTTTGTGAGATTAAATCGGGCGTTCGTTTGACAAAAGCAAATCAAGAAATTGGATTGAGACCATTTGTAGGTGCTAGCGATAGCGATAATGGGGTTACAGCCTTTGTATCTAATAAAAATAAAAGTCTTGATGTAAATGTACTTGGTGTGAATTACAATGGTAGTGTCGTTGAGAATTTCTATCATCCCTACGAAGCCATTTTTTCTGATGATGTCAAACGATTGAAATGGAAAGATGAAATATACGGAAATAAATATACCTATCTTTTCTTGAAACAAATGATTCTGTCGCAAAAAATCAAGTATGCTTATGGTTATAAATTCAATGGCGAACGCATGAAACGTCAAAAGATTATGTTACCAGTTGCTGAAACTGGCTTACAAGATTATGACTATATGACTTCTTATATGCAAAAACAAGAGTTAGAACAAATTTTTAAGATATTGAACTACTTAAACAAGGAGAACACACATGTCTAAAGAACTTTCACCTAAATACAATCCAGCCGAGGTTGAGGCTGGGCGTTATCAAAAATGGCTTGATGCGGATGTTTTCAAGCCTTCAGGCGATCAAAAGGCTAAGCCTTATTCAATCGTGATTCCACCACCAAACGTAACTGGGAAACTCCACCTTGGTCACGCATGGGACACGACTCTGCAAGATATCATCATCCGTCAAAAACGTATGCAAGGTTTTGATACGCTTTGGCTTCCTGGTATGGACCACGCTGGGATTGCGACTCAGGCCAAGGTTGAGGAGCGCTTGCGTGGTGAGGGCATTAGCCGTTATGACCTTGGTCGTGAGAGATTCCTAGATAAAGTCTGGGAATGGAAAGACGAATATGCGACTACCATCAAGGAACAATGGGGGAAGATGGGTCTCTCTGTAGACTACTCTCGCGAGCGTTTCACGCTTGACGAAGGCTTGTCAAAAGCTGTTCGCAAGGTCTTTGTGGACCTATACAAGAAAGGCTGGATCTACCGTGGTGAATTTATTATCAACTGGGACCCAGCAGCCCGCACAGCCCTTTCAGATATTGAGGTGATTCACAAGGATGTCGAAGGTGCTTTCTACCACATGAACTACATACTGGAAGATGGCTCACGCGCCCTTGAAGTAGCTACCACTCGTCCTGAGACTATGTTTGGGGATGTGGCCGTTGCGGTCAATCCAGAAGACCCACGCTACAAGGACTTGATTGGTAAAAACGTTATTCTGCCAATTGCTAATAAATTGATTCCAATTGTTGGGGACGAGCACGCTGATCCTGAGTTTGGTACTGGTGTCGTGAAAATCACACCTGCCCACGATCCAAACGACTTCTTGGTTGGTCAACGCCACAACTTGCCGCAAGTCAACGTCATGAACGACGACGGAACTATGAATGAGCTTGCCTTCGAATTTGCAGGCATGGACCGTTTTGAAGCTCGTAAGGCAGTCGTTGCTAAATTGGAAGAAATCGGTGCCCTTGTTAAAATCGAAAAACGTGTCCACAGTGTTGGTCACTCAGAGCGTACAGGTGTTGTGGTTGAGCCACGCTTGTCTACGCAATGGTTCGTGAAAATGGACCAATTGGCGAAAAATGCTATTGCCAACCAAGATACAGAGGACAAGGTTGAATTCTACCCACCTCGTTTCAATGACACCTTCCTCCAATGGATGGAAAATGTCCACGACTGGGTTATCTCACGTCAGCTCTGGTGGGGTCACCAAATCCCTGCTTGGTACAATGCTGAAGGTGAAATCTATGTGGGCGAAGAAGCACCGGAAGGTGACGGTTGGACTCAGGACGAAGACGTCTTGGACACTTGGTTCAGTTCTGCCCTTTGGCCATTCTCAACCATGGGCTGGCCGGATGTGGACTCAGAAGACTTCAAGCGTTATTATCCAACATCAACCTTGGTGACTGGTTATGATATTATCCCATTCTGGGTTTCTCGGATGATTTTCCAAGGTTTGGAATTTACTGGCAAGTCGCCATTCAAAAATGCCTTGATTCACGGTCTCATTCGTGACGAGCAAGGACGTAAGATGTCCAAGTCTCTTGGTAACGGGATTGATCCAATGGATGTTATTGATAAATACGGAACAGATAGCCTTCGTTGGTTCCTATCAAACGGTTCTGCACCGGGGCAAGACGTGCGCTTCTCTTACGAGAAAATGGATGCTTCTTGGAACTTTATTAACAAGATTTGGAACATCTCTCGCTACATCCTCATGAACAATGAGGGCTTGACCCTCGAACAAGCAACTGCCAATGTTGAAAAAGTTGTCAACAAAGAAGCTGGAAATGTCACTGACCGCTGGATTCTCCATAACCTCAATGAAACCATCGGAAAAGTCACTGAAAACTTTGATAAGTTTGAGTTTGGTGTAGCTGGTCACATCCTCTACAACTTCATCTGGGATGAGTTTGCGGACTGGTACGTTGAGTTGACCAAGGAAGTTCTTTATAGCGATAACGAAGAAGAGAAAGTCATCACACGTTCTGTTCTCCTTTATACTTTGGACAAGATCCTTCGTCTCCTCCACCCAATCATGCCATTCGTGACAGAGGAAATCTTTGGCCAAATCTCAGAAGGCTCTATCGTTACAGCAGCTTACCCAACTGTCAACCCATCCTTTGAAGACCTTGCTGCTCACACTGGTGTTGAAAGCCTCAAAGACTTGATCCGCGCCGTTCGTAATGCCCGTGCGGAAGTGAACGTTGCACCAAGTAAGCCAATCACCATCCTTGTTAAGACAAGCGATAGTGACTTGGAAGCCTTCTTTAATAGCAATGTCAACTACATCAAACGCTTCACAAATCCAGAACACTTGGAAATTGCCTCAACCATCCCTGCACCTGAACTTGCTATGTCAAGCGTCATCACAGGAGCAGAAATCTACTTGCCACTGGCAGACCTCCTCAATGTCGAAGAAGAACTCGCTCGACTCGACAAGGAACTCGCTAAATGGCAAAAAGAACTGGATATGGTTGGTAAGAAGCTCTCTAACGAACGCTTCGTAGCCAACGCTAAACCAGAAGTCGTCCAAAAAGAACGCGACAAACAAGCCGACTACCAAGCTAAGTACGACGCGACCGTCGCACGTATTGATGAGATGAAGAAGTTGGTGAAATAAACATAGAAACACGGTGATAAACCGTGTTTTTTGGTATAATGAAATCAATATCTATTGATGGAGAAAGTGATGTCTAAACACCCTCATTATGAATTGTTAAATTTACTTGGCTACGGTCTTGCCAAGTTTGACAAACTTTTTATAAAAGAATTTCAATGTGCTAGTAAATCTGAGTTTTATCGCTATATAGTTTCTTTAGGTATCGCAGAAACAACTGGTGTAGTCAAAAATAGAATGGATTTATTCGACCCCTATTTTGAGAACAATCGAAAAGGTTGGTGGCAAAAAGCTGAAGTATACCGTTTTAGAAAAGATTTAATTGACATGATGTTTGGGAACGAAGATGTTCACAGCTATGCAGAAATAGTTAAAATGCTGCTTGCAAGCGGAGGGAAGAAAACAGGTATAACCATCATTGAAAAGCCAATAGTCCGAACTAAATTCAAACGACTACAAGAAACTGGAATGGAAGCAGAGAATTATTTTATACTCCATTATGATAAAGAAGAAAAATTTCAAGGTGGACAATTGACCGATGCCCGTCTTTATGGTGATGGATATGATTTCCAAGTAGATGTTCAAGAACATTCTTACCTTGCTGAGGTTAAAGGGATTCGAAAATCTAAGGGACGTGTTCGTTCGACAGCCAGAGAATTTGAGAAAGCAAAAGAGTTTCAATCAGATTTTGTATTATCCTTGGTCACCAATCTAGATGACATTCCAAAGTTAGTATTAATCGATAATCCTTTGAAGCATTTTGAATTTGAAAAAAATATTGTCAAAAGTGAAATCATAGAATATAGAAGTTTAGAAGACTTGTACTAGTCGTTTAATATTTATAGATTTATAAGCATAGAAATATGGCTGGTTATCGTATGATATTAAATCCTCAAATCCTAGGGAAATCAGTATCTCTTCACAGGGAAGTACATGATGCTCTGTACTTTGAGTATAATTTCAATTTAACTTTTATCTTACAGTATCGGTATAGAATTCATAGACTAGGTCTAGAAGATAATCAATATACTAGATATTATTACTTACAAACAAAATCCGAACCAGCTGATAGTGGTGATGCTGGTTATGACGAGAAAATTTATTCAAAATTAAAGAAGAAATTATGTATAATACTATTGATAATGGCGATTCAAAAATAGAATTTTCTCAAAATGAGATAGATGAAGCAATTGATATTATTGATGAGGAACGGAAGCGTATTATAAAAAATTTAAATTAAGGTATTACAGACCCTAAAAAGTTAGCCAATTAAATTTTGGAGTACAGATACATGTCTCTCCTATTCCTGTTTCATCAAAAAATTTCTCACATCTCAAATAATCTTCAAAGGATGTTTAATTATACTTGGCTTTTCTAAGTTTTCACAAATTATAAGATAGATCTATCCAACTTGTTTTTTATTCTAGGTTGTAGTAAAATGTAACTACAAAAGAAAACCAATTTTAAAAGGAGTCATTTCATGGCTGTACCAACTTCAGTCCGTTTATCAGATGAGTTAAATGAAAAGCTGACTTTATGGACGAGTTCCCATAATATCTCTAAGTCGGAGTTTATTGCTCAGGTTTTGGCAGAAAAGTTAGAGGATCTTTATGATATCCAAGAAGCTGATCTGGCGATGCAGGAGTGGCTAGATAATGGCCAAGAAACATACTCTCATGATGAGATGATGAAGCGATATGGCTAGATATCAGGTTCGTTATGCCTCAACTTTTTTCAAGGCCATGGATAAGTTGGATAGGGGGACACAGAAGGTCATTGCCAAGTGGATTGATAAACATCTGGTAAATGTCGACTTTCCTAGGGCGCCAGGGAAATATTTGTCAGGCAACCTTTCGGGTTATGTGCGCTTTCGTGTGGGATCTTATCGGATTATTGCTAAGGTTGATGAGGAGGATTTCGTGATTCTGAATATTCATGTAGCGAAACGTTCGGAAGTCTATAACTTTAAAGGAGAAGATTAAAACTTAATTTTAGCAAGGCAAGATTATTTATATCATGCTGATTAGCCCAATATAATAAGCTCCCAGACTTAGTTTGGGAGCTTATTGCTTTATATCTTCTGTTTGGCCTTGATAGTGGTAAATGCAGAGTCGCTTTGCCTGGTCTGGACGGCTGATGGTAAAGTGGAAGTAATGGTCTTCCTTATCTAAACTTTTAGCCTTAGAGAGTTTGAAATAAGTGACTTGGCGGCTGGCCATATGGCGGAGGATATCGTTTTCCATGGCCATCAGAGGCTGGGGAAGATTGGAGAATTGATAAAAATCTTCTTGGAATTGATAGTAATTCTGGGAAAAATAGTCAAATTGAAGTTCCTCATGTAGATTCTGAGTAGTCATCTGCGTCTCCTGAAGCTTGTATCGAAAGAATCTGATGGATAGCAAGGCCTTTGTAATGGTCACCTTCCTGCAGGAGGACCTGCTTGCAGTCCAGATGGAAGACAGTAGCAGTAACGTCGGTCAGCTTTTCCTGATTAAGAAAGGTGATTCGGATGGGAACTTGCTGGCTGTAGGCTTGGTTTAGCATCTGGAACTTCTCCTGTCTATCAAGCTGGGTCAGGCGACTGATATCTAGTTCTTTTTTGGCTAGAGCAGTGCTGTGTTCAGAGAGAAAAAAGCCAGCCCATTTAGCCATGCCCCGATCCTGAAAGTCACGTGCCGACTGATAGGGGAGGTAGGAGCGGTCGGTCATGATAAGCCCTCCAACCCTCCAGCAGAATGGCCTCCAGTTAGCTTGCTTCGAGCGATGGCACGGGAGGAGTCTAGTAAGGCTGATCCCTTAAGCAAAGAGGCAAAGCCGAAGCGATCTCTGATGTGGTCGATTGTCAGTTGGAGGTCCTCTTCTTTTTGAATTTGCAGGGGATCGTCAAAGAGAGAAATCAGACCATAGCCTTGATCGACAAAGTCACTGTAAAAAACGCCAATCTGTCGAATAGCCCCACCCTGATATTTGGAGCGAAAAAGCTGAACCACGATTTGAGCCAGTCGATCGCTGTTATCGGTAGGCTCAATTTTTTTCTGTGTATGAATGGAAGGCAGGAGCTCCTGCTTGGAATAGCGGGCATAGATGGAGACACGCTGGCATTTCTTACCAGAGCGTCTGAGACGAATGGCGACTTGCTCAGCCATTTCTCGGAAAACGAGCTCAATCTCTGCCTGCTGTCTATAGTCTCGGGGAAGAATTTGCGAATTCCCTAGGCCGTGTGACTTGACCTGATAAGGCTTGTGCACATTGCTTTCATCAATGCCGTGAGCGTGAAACCAAAGCTGCAGGCCCATGACCCCCATTTCTTTTTTGAGGATGTCGGGGTTAAAGTGAGCTAAATCATAAATGGAATGGATGCCTAGCTTCTTAAGACGAGTGGCAGTTCGGTGGCCGATGCCCCAAAAATCAGTTATTGTCGGAATGGTCCAAACCTTGCTGGGAACATCTTCATAGGACCAGTTGACCCGCATCTTTTTTGTGTGTTTGGCTTCAATGTCCAAGGCTAGCTTGGCGAGAAGAGGATTGGCGTTGCTCAGGCCGATAGAGGCATAAATCCCAGTCTTCTTCCAGATAGCCTGTTGAATGCGGGCAGCCAGCAGGTCCAGTTTGGTCCTGCGGTCCAGCGTCTGATCTGGAATGAAGTAGTTGATAGAACTTGTCAAATCTAGGAAGCCCTCATCGATTGAGTAGGGGAAAATATCATCGGGAGCTGCGAAATCCTGGAAAATTTTTTGAATTTCCATATTTTTCTGGATGTAGTAGTTCATCCGAGGTGGAACCAATAAGGTCTTTTGAGCAGCGTCTTCGATAAAGCGCACATAATCTGCTGTAATAGGTAGTCCCTGCTTGCGGGCAGCAGCATAGTTGAACTTACGGGTGTGGACATCAAAAGGAAGATTATAGCTTCGGCTGACATTTTGGCTACCGAAATTCTTTTTAAAGAGAGGGGTGGCAGCTAGTATCAGTCCGGCAGAATTTTCAATTCGGCTCATGACACAGAGCGAGGTTTTTAAAGGGTCAAGGCCAAGAGCAATGCATTCGCAAGAGGCATAAAAACTTTTCATATCCACAAAAGCGATGTCAGAACGAGGCTCGCGTGAATAATCAAATAGGACCATCACTTACACCTCAATCGGCAGAAAATGTCCAACTACGATACCAACAATAGTAGGTTGGTCTTCATAGGGAGCAAAGAGATCCTCGTAGTCAGGATTGATAGACTCTAAGCGTAGGCCTTCAGCTTCGCGGTAGACTTTTTTGATATAGGTCTTACCATTCCACATAAGAGCATAGACTGCCCCATCGTAGTCGAATCCTGTCTGTTTCATAAGGGCAACAGAGCCATTGGGATACTTGGGTTCCATAGAATCCCCAGAGACCCAGGATGCAAAGTCGTGCTGGATATCTTGATCAAAGTAGACAGTTTCGTAGTCTGTTTCATTGTCATAATAACTGTGACCGCGACCTGCAGCCAGCTCAACGGATAGAACCTTATAGGCTGTAAGGGAGCTAATCTTACGCTGTCTCTCTAGGAGCCGACTAGCGAACTGGTCTACTTCTTTTTTATGTGGTGCAGTTAGTAAAGGGTAGGTGTAGAGCGCACTGGTCTCATCCACAAAGTAGTTCTCTTGGACCTTGAGACAGGTGGCCAACCTCCTGAGATTTTTTGCGTGGGGTTCTGCTAGACCATTTTCCCAAGCAGAGTAAGTCTTTCTGGAAATTCCAAGCTCTTGGTAAATGGAAGACTGAGTCAGATTAAGTTCCAGCCGGCGTTTTTTTAATTTTTCATGCGAAAACATATCACACCTCCTATGTAACGTTTTAAAAGTTACGTATAGTATAACAGATGAAATCGAGAAAAGCAAGTTCTTTATCGAGTATTGTTATTTCTTGCAAGAGTATGGTAAACTGTAGGGAGAAATATAACCTGGAGGTAGAGCGATGTTTCCAATGACAGCAAAAACGACCATGACAGAAGAAGCTTATCGCCGTTTCGCTTGGGCCAATTTTTGGTATCGAAAGACAGGGCTCTTGCCTCTGATCGTTGGTGAAGTGGCTTTGTTAGCAGTGGGATTGGTCTGTCTATTTTTTAGGGAGCCTTTGCCAGCTATTGGTATTTTCATTTTCATGCCGATTATGCCTTTTTTACTCTATCGTTCTTTTAACCAACAATTCCTCAAGCTCTATAAGGATAACCCTCTCTGGCATGATTTGGAGCAGGAGTTTAACTTCTATGAGAGGGATTTTCAAGTCCTTAATCGCAATCATACCTCCCGATATAACTATCAGGATATTGTGGCGATTTTGGATAAGCCAGAGAGTTTTTACATCATGGTTGGTCGGTCAATGGGACTAATCTTGGATAAGGCAGATTGCCAGCCTGAATTAATTGATTTTTTACTGAAATTAAAAGAAAACAGAAGTCTTTGATATTCATCTACTTCTGTTTTTTATCTGCTTAATTTTCAAAAGATTGGCCTGCTAGAGGCTAGTTATGTTATAATACTCTTTATGAGAGTTGTTGCAGGTAAATACGGGGGCAGGCCCCTCAAGACTTTGGATGGCAAGACGACTAGGCCTACAACCGATAAGGTTAAGGGGGCAATTTTTAATATGATTGGTCCCTATTTTGACGGTGGCCGAGTGCTGGATCTTTATGCCGGGAGCGGGAGTTTGGCCATTGAAGCTATTTCGCGAGGTATGGAGAAAGCTGTCTTAGTTGAAAAGGATCGCAGAGCTCAGGTTATTATTTCAGAGAACATCCAGATGACTAAGGAGGCCACACGTTTTGACTTGCTCAAGATGGAGTCTGGCCGAGCTTTGGAAATGTTGACAGGTACTTTTGACTTAGTTCTCTTGGATCCGCCTTATGCCAAGGAGCAGATTGTAGCAGACCTTGAGAAGCTAGAGGAGCGTCAGCTCTTGAGTCAGGATGTCCTAGTGGTCTGTGAGACAGACAAGGATGTGGAATTACCAGAAGAAATTGCAGGGCTGGGAATTTGGAAACAGAAGATATATGGAATTTCAAAGGTGACGGTGTATGTCAGATAAGATAGGATTATTCACAGGATCTTTTGACCCGATCACTAAGGGGCATGTAGATCTGATCGAGCGGGCCAGTAGGCTCTTTGATAAACTCTATGTAGGAATTTTCTATAATCGGGAAAAGTCTGGATTTTTCAGGATTGAAGCTCGAGAACGGATGGTCAAAGAAGCGCTAGAACATTTGGATAATGTGGAAGTCATCACTTCGCAGAATGAACTGGCAGTGACAGTAGCCAGAAGACTGAGAGCTAAAGTTTTTGTGCGTGGGCTTCGTAACAGCCAAGACTTGGATTATGAAGCTGATATGAATTTCTTTAATCGCGAGTTGGCAGGAGAGCTAGAAACGATTTTCTTGCTCAGCAAACCAGCCTATCGGCATATCAGTTCATCACGTATTCGTGAGCTGATTGCTTTTCAGCAGGATATCGCGGCCTATGTGCCCCAAAGTGTAATCAAAGAATTAGAAAGAAGAACTTATGAAAAAAATTAGTGTTTATAAATGGCCCATTATTATTTTTTCAAGCTTGATTTTGCTTGTCGTATCTTTGACGGTTCCTTTACCATACTATATTGAAGTTCCTGGCGGTGCAGAAGATATTCGAAAGGTCTTGCTGGTTGATAATAAGGAAGATAAGGAAGCTGGGTCTTACGAGTTTGTAACAGTTGGAGTCCAACGAGCAACCTTTGCTCATCTGGTTTATGCGTGGCTGACTGATTTCACGGATATTTACTCTGCCGAAGAAATGACTGGTGGATCATCGGACCAAGAATTTATCCGAATCAATCAGTTTTATATGGAAACATCCCAAAACATGGCTAAGTACCAAGGCTTGAAAACAGCTGGAAAAGATATTAGCATGAAATATCTGGGCGTCTATGTTTTGCAAGTCGCAAAAGATTCGACTTTTAAGGGAATTTTGAATATTGCGGACACGGTGACGGGAGTTAATGACAAGACTTTTGACAGTTCAGAAGAATTGGTGAAATATGTTAATTCGCAGAAATTAGGAGATAAGGTTAAGGTCACTTACCAGGAAGATGGCCAAGAAAAATCAGCGACTGGAAAGATTATTAAGCTAGAAAATGGTAAAAACGGAATCGGTATTAGCTTAATCGATAGAACAGAAGTTACTAGTAACATTCCGATTCAATTTACTACAGAAGGCATTGGAGGACCTAGTGCGGGTCTCATGTTTAGCTTGTCAATCTATACACAACTTGCAGATCCAACCTTACGAGATGGACGTGTGATTGCAGGTACTGGAAGTATCAATCGTGATGGAGAAGTTGGTGATATTGGAGGGATTGATAAGAAAGTCGTCTCAGCTGCTAAAAGTGGTGCCAGCATCTTCTTTGCTCCCAATAATCCTGTAACAAAAGAAATGAAAAAAATCGATCCAAAAGCAAAGACGAACTATGAAACAGCAGTTGAGGCTGCTAAAAAGATTAAAACAGATATGAAAATTGTTCCTGTTAAAACCTTACAGGATGCCATTGATTATCTTAAGAACAATAAATAATAAAGCTGAGGCAGTCTTGTCTCAGCTTTATTTTTTTGATGGAAGTCTTATTTGTCAAATTAGAGAAATTATCTGACTTTTCTCAGAAATGACTTTTTAAGGGTAAAAGCTTAAAATCTGCCTGTTTTTGTAGTATAATAGAGGAGTTATCTAGATAGAAGTGAGAAAATATATGCGCAAAGAAATTGCTCCAGAGCTTTATAATTACAATAAATTTCCTGGTCCTGAGTTCAAACAGATTGGTTCACAGGTCTTAACGGAGGAGATTGAGTTTAATTTGGTAGAGAACTACCGAGAAGCCTTTGATGTGACAGCTTTTAACCAACGCTTTTCAGAAATTTTGACCAAGTTTGATTTTATTGTCGGTGATTGGGGCAATGATCAGCTACGGTTGCGAGGCTTTTATCAGGATGAAAAAGCTAAGGAAAGCGACTTTAAAATCAGTCGTTTGGGAGATTATTTGCTGGAGTACTGTAATTATGGCTGTGCCTACTTTGTATTAGAAAATCTTCAGCCTAAGCGAGCTTCCTTTGATAAAAAATCTCGCAGTAAACGGGAGCAAGAACAGAATTCTGGCTCAGCTTCAAAACGCTCACGTTCTAGACGCTCAAGACGTCGGAATGACCAGAGTCGCGATAATCGTCAAAATAAACCAAAAGAAAAAGTCGCAAAAGAAGCCAATCGTCACTTTGTCATCCGTCAAAAATAAAGGAGAAACATGAAACCATCTATTTATAGTTTAACACGTCAGGAAATGATTGAATGGGCTGAAGCTCAGGGAGAAAAGAAATTCCGTGCTACCCAGATTTGGGAGTGGCTCTATCGCAAGCGGGTCCAGTCTTTTGAAGAGATGACCAATCTGTCCAAGGACTTGATTGCCAAGCTAAATGATCAGTTTGTCGTCAATCCGCTTAAACAGCGTATCGTACAAGAGTCTGCTGACGGTACGGTCAAATACCTATTTGAACTACCGGACGGTATGCTGATTGAGACGGTACTCATGCGCCAGCACTATGGGCTTTCTGTCTGTGTGACCACCCAGGTTGGCTGCAATATTGGCTGTACCTTCTGTGCTTCCGGCTTGATTAAAAAGCAACGCGACCTCAACAACGGTGAAATTGTTGCTCAGATTATGCTGGTTCAGAAGTATTTTGATGAGCGTGGTCAGGATGAGCGGGTCAGCCATATCGTGGTTATGGGAATCGGCGAGCCATTTGATAACTATGACAATGTGCTCAAGTTTGTCCGGACGGTCAATGATGACAAAGGTTTAGCTATCGGTGCCCGCCATATCACGGTTTCAACTTCAGGGCTGGCGCATAAGATTCGTGACTTTGCCAATGAAGGTGTGCAGGTCAATCTAGCTGTATCCCTCCATGCCCCGAATAATGATCTGCGGACCAGCATCATGCGGATTAACCGGTCCTTCCCTATCGAAAAGCTTTTTGCAGCTATCGAATACTATATTGAGACGACCAATCGTCGGGTGACCTTTGAGTACATCATGCTCAATGAAGTCAATGACGGGGTAGAGCAGGCAAAGGAACTGGCTGAGCTGCTCAAGAACATTAAGAAACTGTCTTATGTCAATCTCATTCCTTATAACCCAGTTAGCGAGCACGACCAATACAGCCGCAGTCCCAAAGAGCGCGTGATGGCCTTCTACGATACCCTCAAGAAAAATGGAGTCAACTGTGTGGTCCGTCAGGAACATGGAACGGATATTGATGCAGCCTGCGGTCAGCTGCGTTCTAATACCATGAAGCGTGATCGCGAGAAAGCATTGGTAGAAAATGTTCAGCCTTAAGAACTATCTGACTTCAGACGGTGAGCTGACAGCTAAGGGGCAGAAATTGCTGGTGGGAGGAAGCTGGCTCTATTTCTTGATGCTTTGCATTCTGTGCTTTATTCCTCAAGTTCCAGAGCCAGGAATGGAGACACCGGGAGTCCAGTATTTTGGCCGAATAGTGGTTTTGTTAATCCCTTTTAATTCCTTTGTCAATATTGGCGAGATTACTTCTTGGATTCAGCTGGTCAAGGTTTTTATCCAAAATCTAGCTAATATCTTCTTGCTGTCGCCCTTAATTTTTCAATTGCTTTGGCTCTTTCCGAAGTTGCGGAAGACAAAGAAGGTTGTATGGCTGAGCTTTGGGATGAGTCTGTCTATCGAAGTGACTCAGATTCTACTGGACCTTCTCATCAACGCCAATCGAGTCTTTGAGATTGATGATCTCTGGACCAATACTTTGGGTGGGTATCTGGCTTGGCGAGCATTTCAGCTTGGTCAGAAAATCTGGAAAAATCGTCAAGATGACGCTTTCAAAAGAGATTAACAAGAGAAAGGTTCGGATTTAGGTTGAAAAATTAAATTTTTTCTTGACAAGAAAAAGAGAAAGGCCTATAATAAAATGAATCATCAGAAAAGTAATAATTTTTTCTACTTTCAGGGAGCCTGTGGTTGGTGGAAACAGGTAGTGGAGGATTATGAAGTGGGCTGATGTAAAAAATGAATTTGAAGCAATAAAAATTCGGTGAGCACACCTTACAGTGCAGCTTGTTGTTAGACAAGACAGAGATATGGTGGCAGTCTATACTTTGCTCCATAATTGAGGTGGCACCGCGATTTTACGCCCTCACACAGATTTTTTCTGTGTGTGGGCTTTTATTTTGTTTGAAAATAAAGAAATGAGGCAATCAAGATGGTAGAAACTAAAGGATATTTTGGACAATTCGGAGGCTCTTTTGTACCGGAGCCTATCCAAACCTTGCTGGATGAATTGGAAGTGACTTTTGAGAAGTATAAGAATGATCCAGAATTTTTAAATGAATACCGACATTATTTGGCAGATTATTCAGGACGGGAAACTCCGCTCTATTTTGCGGAAAGTCTGACCCAGCATCTGGGCGGAGCTAAGATTTATCTGAAGCGGGAAGATCTCAATCATCTGGGCTCTCACAAGCTCAATAATGTTTTGGGGCAGATTCTTCTAGCTAAGCGCATGGGCAAGACCCGAGTCATCGCTGAAACTGGAGCCGGCCAACATGGTGTAGCAACTGCGGCAGCAGCAGCTAAGTTTGGTATGAAGTGCGATGTTTACATGGGTGCAGAGGATGTAGAGCGCCAGCGCCTCAATGTTTTCCGTATGGAAATGATGGGAGCGACTGTTCACGCTGTGGAAACAGGCACCAAAACCCTCAAGGATGCAGTTGATGCAGCCTTTGGAGCTTGGATGAGTGATTTGGAAGCCTTCTATGTTTTGGGATCTGCTGTCGGTCCACACCCTTATCCGACGATTGTTCATGAATTCCAAAAGGTGATCAGTGAAGAATCTCGCCGTCAGATTTTGGACAAGGAAGGCCGCTTGCCGGATTATGTCATTGCCTGTGTAGGTGGTGGATCCAATGCTATCGGTGCTTTCTCTCAGTATGTGGCGGATGAAGAAGTTAAGTTAGTGGGGGTTGAAGCCGCCGGGCGTGGTCTTGATACAGACCAGCATGCGGCGACCATGACCAAGGGAAGTGTCGGAGTAGTGGACGGTATGAAGACTTACGCTGTCTTTGCTGAAGATGGTCAGGTGGCGCCGGTTTACTCGATTTCAGCAGGCTTGGACTATCCTGGAGTTGGTCCTGAACATGCTTTCTTTAAAGATTCTGGTCGAGTAGAATACGTGGCAGCGACAGATGATGAAGCTGTAGATGCTTTGCTCCTCTTGACACAAAAGGAAGGAATTTTGCCGGCAATCGAAAGTTCTCACGCCATTGCTGAAGCCATCAAGCGAGCTCCAAAATTGTCATCTGACCAAATCATCATTATCAATGTATCCGGTCGTGGAGACAAGGATGTGGCAGCCATTGCTGACTATCTAGAAAAACGAAAATAAAATACCCAGCAGAAGAGTAGTAACATCCCTCCTTTCAGAGAGTCTGTGGTTGCTGAGAACAGGCAGGAGAAGTTATGAAATGGGCTGTTGGAGTCAACATTTAGTCCTTTAGTTGAACTTTTATTACTTTGTTAGGTTACTTTGCTATAAACCAGTATGCTGACTTGTACTAAAAGGGATAAATGACTGTAAATAAGTAAATGAGATGTGGAGCCTGAATACTCCATAACTGAGGTGGCACCGCGATGATACGCCCTCACAGGATGAACTGTGCGGGCGTTTTTCTGTAGTTCTGGAGCAAGTTATGACAGTGAGCGGGTGCTATCTGTTCTTGTGAATGATAACTAGCAAATTGCTCATCCTTAAACGATTCTGATTAAATAGAAAGAAACATTATGCAAAAGATTTTACCAGCTGATATTTTATCTCCGATCCTAGCTTATATGCGAATTCAGGGTGACCACAAGGTGATTTTGGAAAGTATTCCGAGAGATAGCGAGACAGCTCGCTTTTCTATCCTAGCTTATAATCCAGTTTTTGAAGTCCGCTATGAAAATGGCCAGTTAACAAAGAATGGGCAAGTAATCGAGGCAGATCCCTTGGACTATCTGCATGAGTTGGCAGTAAAAAAAGATCATCATTCAGACCTGCCTTTTGGCGGTGGAGCCATTGGCTTTGTCGGTTACGATATGATTTCCCTCTATGAGGAGATTGGCCAGATTCCAGCTGATGTGATTGGAACGCCGGATATGCACTTTTTCGTTTATGAGAGTTACATGGTTTTTGACCATAAAAAAGACAAGGTCTATATCCTTGAGGAGGCGCTCTACAGTGATAGAAGCGAAGCTGATTTGGCTGCTAGTCTGGAGCGTATCATGGCTGAGCTGGCGCAGCCTGCGGTAGATGAATTTTCACCACTGGAACTGTCCAGTTTAAACTTCCAGAGTCATATCGAGCAGGCAGCTTTTGAAAAAATGGTGGAAGAAGCGCGTAGCTTGATTCGGCAGGGAGACATGTTCCAATGTGTGCTCAGTCAACGCTTTTCAGCAGAGTATTCTGGTAGGCCACTGGATTACTATCGCAATCTGCGTGTGACCAACCCTTCCAACTATCTCTACTTTTATGACTTCGGGGATTATCAGATTATCGGAGCCAGCCCAGAAAGTCTGGTGTCTGTCAAGCAAGGTCAGGTTACAACCAATCCTATCGCTGGAACCAGACCGCGTGGGAAGGATGAAAGAGAAGATAAAGCCTTGGCAGAGGAGTTCCTGGCTGACGAGAAGGAAGTGGCGGAACACCGCATGTTAGTTGATTTGGGGCGTAATGATATCGGTAAAATTGCTCAGAATAACAGCGTGGAAGTCACTAAATACATGGAAGTAGAGTATTTCCGCTATGTCATGCACCTGACCAGTGTGGTCCGTGGCCAGCTTCTGCCTCAACTGACAGCTATGGATGCACTCAAGTCAACCCTGCCGGCCGGCACCGTCTCGGGCGCGCCTAAGATTCGGGCCATGAAGCGAATCTATGAGCTGGAACAGGAAAAACGTGGCGTGTATGCGGGGGCTATCGGCTATCTGTCTGCGACAGGGGATATGGATTTTGCCATCGCTATCCGCACCATGGTTTTGAAAAATGGCAGAGCTTACGTTCAAGCTGGAGCGGGTATTGTTTATGACTCGATCCCTGCTAACGAATACCAAGAAACCATCAACAAGGCCAAATCAATGACCAAGATAGGAGAGATGCAATGATTTTATTGATTGATAATTATGATTCTTTTACTTACAATTTAGCCCAGTATATCGGCAATTTCGCAGAAGTTAAGGTCTTGCGAAATGATGATGCAGGCCTTTATCAAGCAGCAGAAGAAGCAGATGCTTTGGTGCTGTCTCCAGGTCCAGGCTGGCCAGCAGATGCAGGACGGATGGAAGAACTTATTCGAGATTTTGCTGGTAAGAAACCGATTTTGGGGATTTGCTTGGGGCACCAAGCCATTGCAGAAGTATTTGGCGGAAAGCTAGGTTTGGCTCCCAAAGTCATGCACGGCAAACAAAGTATTCTGCGCTTTGAGGGAAAATCTCCAATTTATCAAGGAATAGAGGATGGGCAGCCGGTCATGCGCTATCATTCGATTTTGATTGAAGAGATGCCGGAGGACTTTGAAGTGACGGCTCGGGCAGCCGATGATAACTCGATTATGGCTATCCAGCACAAGAGTCTGCCTATTTATGGTTTTCAGTATCATCCAGAAAGTATCGGCACGCCGGACGGCTTGTCGTCTATCAAGAATTTCATTGACTTAGTAAAGTAAAGGAGGATGTATGAAAGAGATTATTGCAAAACTAGCTGATTTTAAGGATTTAAGTAGCGCTGAGATGACAGATGTGATCGAGCGTATTGTCACTGGGCAGGTGGCAGAGTCCCAAATTGCAGCCTTCTTACTGGGACTCAAGATGAAGGGGGAGACGATTGAGGAACGAACGGCTTTGGCTCAGGTAATGCGAGGCCATGCTAAGCAGATCCCGACCACTATTCGCACTGCTATGGACAATTGCGGTACGGGCGGGGACAAGTCTTTCAGCTTCA
This sequence comes from Streptococcus sp. HMSC10A01, assembly GCF_001807785.1. Classification (NCBI taxonomy): domain Bacteria; kingdom Bacillati; phylum Bacillota; class Bacilli; order Lactobacillales; family Streptococcaceae; genus Streptococcus; species Streptococcus sp. HMSC10A01. The sequence continues at coordinate 17,255 of NZ_KV790977.1, forward strand.
ATGTTTCGACTACTGCAGCTTTTGTACTAGCCGGTGGCGGAGTTAAGATGGCTAAGCACGGCAATCGCTCCATTTCTTCTAAGTCAGGTTCAGCTGATGTGTTAGAAGCTCTTGGTATCAATCTAGACTTGGACGCGGTTAGCTTGGGCAAGGTTTTTGAGCAGACAGGTATCGTCTTTCTCTTTGCAAAGAATATGCACCCAGCCATGAAATACATCATGCCAGCCCGTCTTAGCTTAGGCATTCCCACTATCATGAACCTAACTGGTCCACTCATCCATCCCATGAGTCTAGAAACTCAGCTTTTGGGGACCAGCCGACCGGATATGCTAGAGAGTACGGCAGAAGTTTTGAAAAATATGGGACGCAAACGTGCAGTAGTCGTGTCGGGTCCAGATGGTCTGGACGAGGCGGGTCTCCATGGCCGTACCCAGTATGCTCTGCTGGAAAATGGTCAAATCAGCCTGCACAGCTTTCTGCCGTCAGATATTGGCATGAGAGAGATACCTCTTGAAGCGATTCGCGGAGGCAATGCCAAGGAAAATGCAGAAATTCTGCTATCTGTCCTGCAAAATCAAGCCAGTCCCTATCTAGAAACGACAGTGCTGAATGCGGGATTGGGCTTCTATGCTAATGGGAAATCAGACAGCATAGAAGAAGGAATAGCTTTGGCCCGCCAAGTGATTGCTAGCGGCGCAGCCTATGAAAAACTCAAGCAACTACAGGAGTATCAGAAATGAGCAAAGAATTTCTCCCGATGATTCTAGAGCAAAAAGAGCAGGAAGTGGCAGCCATGTCCTATGAAGAACTGCAACCTCTGCGTTCGACCTATTCCCTCTATGAGTATCTCAAAAGTCATCCTCAAGAGCTGCAGCTGATTGCTGAGGTAAAAAAAGCCAGCCCCAGTCTGGGAGATATTAATCTCGGTGTGGATATTGTGGAACAGGCTCGCACCTATGAACGATGCGGTGCAGCCATGATTTCGGTCCTGACAGATGAGATTTTCTTCAAAGGACATCTGGATTACCTGAGAGAGATTTCCAGCCGAGTGACCATTCCAACCCTCAATAAGGACTTTATTATTGATGAAAAACAGATTGTTCGCGCCCGCAATGCAGGAGCGACAGTTATTCTCTTGATTGTGGCTACCTTGCCTGAAAAGCGACTGCAAGAACTCTATGATTTTGCGACAGGTTTAGGTTTGGAAGTTCTGGTCGAAACCCATAATCTGGCGGAGCTGGAAATTGCCCATAGAATAGGAGCACAGATAATCGGTGTCAATAACCGCAATCTAGTTACTTTTGAGACTGATATCAATACAAGTCTTCAGCTATCTGCCCATTTCAAAGATGACAGGGTTTACGTGTCTGAGTCCGCTATATTTAGCAAGGAAGATGCTGAGCTAGTAGCTCCTTATTTCCATGCGGTTTTAGTCGGAACAGCCCTGATGCAGGCTGAGAATGTGGCAGAAAAAATCAAGGAGCTGAAAATTGACAAAGGTTAAGATTTGCGGCTTATCAACGGCCAGTGCTGTGGAAACGGCATGCCAGGCTGGTGCGGATTACATTGGATTTGTTTTTGCTGAGAGTCGTCGGAGGGTTAGTTTGGAGCAAGCTCAGGAGCTAGCTGCCTTGGTGCCACCTGCTGTCCGAAAGGTAGGAGTTTTCGTCTCTCCGAGCTTGGCAGAGCTGCAGGAAGCTATTTCAGCGGCAAATCTGGATTTGGTGCAGATTCATGGTGATTTTGATGAAGATCTTCTGACTCAGATCGGCCGGCCGGTTATTCGAGCTTATCAGGTCAAAGGAGCGTTAAAAGATGTCAGCCAACAGGCGGACTACCTGCTCTTTGATGCCCCTCTTGCAGGTAGTGGTCAGACCTTTGACTGGCAAGTTTTTGATAAAGGTCAAATCCACCAGCCCTTCTTTATCGCCGGTGGTTTGAATGTAGAAAATGTCCGAGAAGCTATTCAGCACTTTGCCCCTTACGCAGTTGATGTCTCTAGCGGGGTCGAGACTGACGGCCAGAAGGACTTAGAAAAGATAAAAGAATTTATAGAAAGAGTGAAAGATGGCATATAATCAACCCAATCAAGAAGGATTTTATGGTGAGTTTGGTGGACGTTTTGTTCCAGAAACGCTGATGACAGCAGTTTTAGAGCTAGACAAAGCCTACCGTGAGAGTAAAAAAGACCCAGCCTTTCAGGCTGAGCTGGACGAGTTGCTAAAGCAATATGTAGGGCGGGAGAATCCTCTCTATTTCGCTAAAAATCTGACAGCCTATGCTGGCGGTGCTAAGATTTATCTGAAGCGGGAAGACCTCAACCATACTGGGGCCCATAAAATCAATAATGCTCTAGGCCAGGTCCTATTAGCCAAGCGGATGGGCAAAAAGAAAATCATTGCCGAGACTGGTGCGGGTCAGCATGGAGTGGCCACCGCCACAGCTGCAGCCCTTTTCAACATGGACTGTACTATCTATATGGGCGAAGAAGATGTCAAGCGCCAAGCCCTCAATGTCTTTCGGATGGAACTTCTTGGAGCTAAGGTGGAGTCAGTGACCGATGGCTCTCGAGTTCTCAAGGATGCAGTCAATGCTGCCTTGCGAGCTTGGGTGGCTCAGGTCGATGATACTCACTATATTATGGGCTCAGCCTTGGGACCCCATCCTTTCCCAGAGATTGTCCGCGACTATCAGAGTGTGATTGGTCGTGAGGCCAAGCGCCAGTTTGCTGTGCAAAATGAAGGTGCCTTACCTGATGCTTTAGTCGCCTGCGTTGGCGGTGGTTCCAATGCTATTGGCCTCTTTTATCCCTTTGTTGACGATAGCACAGTTGCCATGTATGGAACAGAAGCAGCTGGGCGAGGCATCGATACAGATGAACATGCTGCGACCTTAACCAAGGGCCGGCCAGGTGTTTTACACGGTGCCTTGATGGATGTCTTGCAGGATGAGCAAGGGCAGATTTTGGAAGCCTTCTCTATCTCTGCCGGGCTGGACTATCCGGGCATCGGTCCTGAACATTCTCATTTTAATGCTATCCAGCGCGCCACTTATGTTCCAGTAACGGATGAAGAAGCTTTGGAAGCCTTTCAGCTCTTGTCTCGTATCGAAGGGATTATCCCTGCTCTAGAGTCTAGCCACGCTATTGCTTATGCAGTTAAGCTGGCTAAGGAGTTGGGACCAGAAAAATCAATGATTGTCTGCCTATCCGGCCGTGGTGACAAGGATGTCGTTCAGGTAAAGGAACGCTTGGAAAGAGAAGCTGGTCAAAAAGGAGGTGCCCATGACTAAAACACTCACTCAGCATTTAGAAGCCATCAAAAAATCAGGTAAGGGAATTTTCCTTCCTTATATCATGGCTGGGGACCACGAGAAAGGTTTAGCAGGTTTGCCAGAAACTATCGCATTTTTGGAAAACTTGGGCGTGTCAGCCATTGAAATCGGCCTGCCATTTTCAGACCCTGTTGCAGATGGGCCAGTTATTGAAGAAGCTGGTCTGAGAAGTCTGGGTCACCATACTTCCGCCAAGTCTTTAGTCGCAAGCTTGCAGAAGTTGGACACTCAGCTGCCTCTCATCATCATGACCTACTTCAATCCTATTTTCCAGTACGGGCTCAAAGATTTTGTCAAGGATTTGGCTACGACACCAGTTAAAGGATTGATCATTCCTGATCTGCCCTATGAGCATAGAAATTTCATCTTGCCTTTACTGGAAGATTCAGATCTTGCTCTTATTCCTTTAGTGAGCCTGACGACTGGACTAGAACGTCAGCAGGAGTTGATCAAGGAAGCTGAAGGTTTTATCTATGCTGTAGCCATCAACGGTGTGACAGGTAAGAGCGGAAGCTACCGCAATGATTTGGACCAGCATTTGAGCAAGCTCCATGATATTGCTGAGATTCCAGTGCTGACAGGTTTTGGCGTTTCGACTTTAGAGGATGTTGGCCGCTTCAATCAAGTCTCAGACGGAGTCATTGTCGGATCTAAGATTGTCAAAGCTCTTCATGAAAAGGATGACAGTATCGCAGCCTTTATCCAAGAAGCAGCAGCTTATAAGAAATAAGAACCAACACACCAAACAAAAGACAGGGTACAAATGCCAGCCTGTCTTTTTTCTTTTTAAAGCAAAAGCAAGTGAGACCGGAGAAGCTAGCAATTTGAATAAGAATGAGGATCTCCGTCAGACTGAAAATGGCTGAACAGGAAGCAAGGAAAAGAAAGTCACCAGCACCAATACGAAGATTGTAAAAGAAGGCTAGAAGTCCTAAGGCTAAAAAGAAGAGCATGAGAAGATTGATGCCTGCTGTCATTAGCAACAAGAGCTGAAAAACTAACCAGATCATTAAGGGGTATTGCAGCTCTCTTTGATCGTAGATGGCTAGGGTCAAGCCCATGGTAAGTAGCAGGAGTTGACTGATAGAAATTGTACCAAGTGAAGTTGCCAGAAAAAGACCGCCCAAAATACATTCAAAAAATAAATAGCGTAAGGGAATCTTGTCTCCACAGAAGCGACAGCGAAGACGGTTCAAGACTTGGGAAACAATAGGAATCAAGTCACGAGGGGCCAGTCTTTTCCCACAGGCATTACAATGACTAGCTGGTGTGATGATAGACTGCTCTGGGAAGCGGTCGATGACCAAGCCTAGGAATGAGGCAAAGACGGTACCAACAAGAAAAAAGTATAGGTGAATCATACTTATTTATTCGTAATTTTAAACAGAAAAATTCTGAAATTTTGCAACTTTTCTAATAAAGTCTTTTTTTGAATCTTTTGTCTTGACTTTCTTATTTAGAAGCATTATAATTAAACCATAATCTAAAAAGATTAGAATGATTATAAATAAAATAAGCGAGGTAAGAATATGACTCAAGTAAAAAATGCCGCTGCAACTGATGTAGCAACTTTTGTAAACCAAAACTCTTTGCCAAAAACTAAGGCTGTATTAAACCAAGTGGTGGCAGATCTTTATACTGCTCATATTGCTCTTCACCAAGTTCACTGGTATATGCGTGGTGCTGGTTTCATGGTTTGGCATCCAAAAATGGATGAATACATGGAAACTTTGGATGCAACTTTGGATGAAGTTAGCGAACGTTTGATTACTTTGGGTGGTAAACCATACTCTACTTTGACAGAATTTATCCAACATAGTAAGATCGAAGAAAAAGCTGGTGAATTCAGCAAAAACGTAGAAGAAAGTTTAGCGCGTGTAATTGAAATCTTCCGCTATTTGACAAATGTATACCAAGAAGCGCTGGATGTGACTGACGAAGAAGGTGACGATGTAACCAATGATATCTTTGTTGGGGCTAAAGCAGATTTAGAAAAGACTATCTGGATGTTGACAGCTGAAATTGGCCAAGCACCAGGATTGTAAAAAAGTTTGAAGAAGGAATAAAATTCTAAAATATGATTAGAGTCTTATCTATAGAATTTTATTCCTAGAATGATAGATATTTTTTATCACCCCTCTTTTAAAGGCAGCTGACATAGCTGCTTTTTCTGTTTATTTTTCCATCTTGAAAATATGTGTAAAATCTGGTACAATAAGGCACATGAAAACACTTTATGATGTTCAGCAATTTCTCAAAAGTTTTGGCATCGTAATCTATATGGGCAAGCGATTGTATGATATAGAACTGATGAAGATTGAGCTAGAGCGAATTTACGATGCGGGCTTGATGGACAAATTAGAATATTTAGAGGCTGAAGCAGTCTTGCGCCGTGAGCATCAGTTAGAGTTGAAATATATCGAGAAGAATGGAGAATGGAAGAAATGACCTGGATTTTGATGGCGATTATGGCTGGTATACTGGCTTGGATGGGCTTTAACTATTTTAGATTGCGTAGAGCAGCAAAAGTTGTTGAAAATGCTGAATTTGCGAGCCTAATCCGTCAAGGTCAGCTTGTGGATTTACGGGAACCTGTTGACTTTCATCGGAAGCATATCTTGGGGGCTCGAAACATTCCCTCAACACAGTTAAAAGGAAATTTGGGTGCACTTCGTAAAGATAAGCCAGTCTTGCTTTATGAAAATGCTCGCGGTCAACGAGTAATGAATGCAGCTCTACTCTTAAAGAAAAATGGCTTCTCTGAAATCTATATCTTGTCTTATGGGCTGGATAGTTGGAAGGGAAAAGTTAAAACAAGTTAATTTAGCTTTAAACATATTATATATAAAAGGCACAGATAAAATCTGTGCCTTTTATTATGTCTCGCTCCCTTAGGTGCTAGACAAATGAACCACTCGTCTATCGGTGATTATGATTCAATTGGTTGGTCAAGAAGCGAGATCAAGTATTAAAGGTGGAAATTAGAAAAATATAATCTATCGACTTAGTTCTAGATAGTTCTTGATAAGCTTTAGCTCATCTTGATTTAAGGAACGATAGTCTCCCTCAGCTAAACTGGGATCGAGTTGAAAATCTCCAAAATGAGTTCTTTTGAGATAGGTAACTTTCACTCCTATTGCTAGGAACATTTTCTTTACTTGGTGAAATTTTCCCTCTGAGATAGTTACAGAAGCTGTGCTCAAAACAGGTGTAGTAGAATGGATTGTGAGTTGAGCTGGCTTACAAACCTTGCCGTCTAAGAAGCGAACGCCTTGTTGGAAGGCTTCAATAGCCTGATTATTTAGAAGTCCGTTGACTTGGACGTAATAAGTTTTATCTACATGATATTGAGGGTGAAGTAGTTGAAAGCCAAGGGGGCCATTATCAGTAATTAAGAGGAGCCCAGTCGTATCTCGGTCTAAGCGACCAATAGAGTACAGTTCTCCACTATAGTCTTCCTTTTTGATCAGATCAATTACTGTTTCTTTACTAGCATCGGAGTTGGCTGTTATATAGCCTCGCGGTTTATTCATCATAAAATAACGATGAGCAGGAGCAGAAACCTTTTGTTTATCGAAGAGGATTTCTTGTAGGCCAGTATCTACATTTTGGCTAAGACTTCTAGCGGGGGTCTGATCTATCAGAATAGCCCCTCGAAGCAAGGCTCGTTTCATGGATTTTCGGCTAATTGATGCTTGAGCTAGCAAACGGTCTAATCGCATAGTTCTTCCTTTTAATAATCTTATGCTTAATTATAAGTTTTCAATGTAAGAAATGCAAATAATGCGAGAAGGACTGATTTTTCAATGAAAACATTTACACTTAGCTAAACTGTGATTTTTGAATTAGACTGTGGTATAATTGTTCAGTTAGAAATAAAAATTTAAAGTAATAGAGGCAATCATGACAAAATTAAGAGAAGATATCCGTAACATTGCGATTATCGCCCACGTTGACCACGGGAAAACAACCCTCGTTGACGAATTATTGAAACAATCTGAAACTCTTGATGCACGTACAGAGTTGGCAGAGCGTGCGATGGACTCAAACGATATCGAAAAAGAGCGTGGAATTACAATTCTTGCTAAAAATACAGCCGTTGCCTACAACGGAACTCGTATCAATATCATGGACACACCTGGACACGCGGACTTCGGTGGAGAAGTTGAGCGTATCATGAAAATGGTTGACGGTGTTGTCTTGGTTGTAGATGCCTACGAAGGAACCATGCCACAAACTCGTTTCGTATTGAAAAAAGCCTTGGAACAAGACCTTGTTCCAATCGTGGTTGTAAATAAAATCGACAAACCATCAGCTCGTCCAGCAGAAGTAGTGGACGAAGTATTGGAACTCTTCATTGAGCTTGGTGCAGATGATGACCAGCTTGATTTCCCAGTTGTTTATGCTTCAGCAATCAACGGAACCTCTTCATTGTCAGACGATCCAGCTGATCAAGAAAAAACAATGGCACCAATCTTTGATACCATCATCGACCATATCCCAGCTCCAGTGGACAATTCAGATGAGCCTTTGCAGTTCCAAGTGTCTCTTTTGGACTACAATGACTTCGTAGGTCGTATCGGTATCGGGCGTGTCTTCCGTGGTAGTGTGAAAGTTGGGGACCAAGTTACCCTTTCTAAACTAGACGGCACAACCAAAAACTTCCGTGTTACAAAACTTTTCGGTTTCTTTGGTTTGGAACGTCGTGAAATCCAAGAAGCTAAAGCAGGTGACTTGATTGCTGTTTCAGGTATGGAAGATATCTTTGTTGGTGAAACCATTACACCGACAGATGCAATTGAACCTCTTCCAATCCTACACATCGATGAGCCAACGCTTCAAATGACCTTCTTGGTAAACAATTCACCATTTGCAGGTCGTGAAGGAAAATGGGTGACTTCTCGTAAGGTGGAAGAACGCTTGCAAGCAGAATTGCAAACAGACGTTTCGCTTCGTGTTGACCCAACAGACTCACCAGATAAATGGACTGTTTCAGGACGTGGAGAATTGCACTTGTCAATCCTGATCGAAACCATGCGCCGTGAGGGTTATGAGCTACAAGTATCTCGTCCAGAAGTTATCGTAAAAGAGATTGATGGCGTTAAGTGCGAACCATTTGAGCGCGTCCAAATCGACACACCAGAAGAATACCAAGGTTCTGTTATCCAAAGCCTTTCAGAACGCAAGGGTGAAATGCTAGATATGGTGGCTACTGGTAATGGACAGACTCGTTTGGTCTTCTTGGTTCCTGCGCGTGGTTTGATTGGCTACTCTACTGAGTTCTTATCTATGACTCGCGGTTATGGAATTATGAACCATACCTTTGATCAATACCTGCCAGTGATTCCTGGTGAAATCGGTGGTCGTCATCGTGGTGCCCTTGTTTCCATTGATGCTGGTAAGGCTACAACATACTCTATCATGTCTATTGAAGAACGTGGTACTATCTTTGTCAATCCAGGTACTGAGGTTTATGAAGGAATGATCATCGGTGAAAACTCTCGTGAAAACGACTTGACTGTGAATATCACCAAAGCTAAACAGATGACTAACGTTCGTTCAGCTACTAAGGACCAAACAGCGGTTATCAAGACACCTCGTATCTTGACCCTTGAAGAGTCTCTTGAGTTCTTGAACGACGATGAGTACATGGAAGTAACACCTGAGTCTATCCGTTTGCGTAAGCAAATTCTAAACAAGGCAGAGCGCGAGAAAGCCAACAAAAAGAAAAAATCAGCTGCAGCTGAATAAGTAAAAGGGAAAGGAGTAGCAAGATGGTTTATTTAATAATTGGAATTTTGATACTCTTATATTACCTTTTTGCTGCTCCTCAGAGCATTAAAGGCACCTTTAATGTCTTATCGGTTGTATTAGTCTTGGTTTTGTTTATCATTCTCTTGGTTTTAGCGGCATTTCGGATTTTTCAAATGCCGGGAGAGTTATTTGTTGGGGTGGCTATGCTTATTTTGGCTTATTTTGCCTTACGCGACATTGCTCGATTAGATAAGAAACCTGGTTTGTTTGATTTTTTAGACGATAAAAGCAAAGATTAAAAATTGGCTTAAGAACTAAAATTTGATTTAGTTCTGGGCCTTTTTTTATAGATTGTGAAATGAAAGGAGGATAAGAGTTAAACTCTGATAACTTTTAGAATTCTATTACAAATCATTGCAAATCAGAAAAAATATCACATTTTTTTCACAAGTTAACAACAGACGTAAATAAAGCGCATCTATGACTTTTTTATTTCTTTAAAAAAGGGTAAAATAGAATGAAGTACAATTAAAGAGGTTTTTTATGAAGAATATAGCAAGTTTTGCTAACAAGAAAGTCTTGGTTTTAGGTTTGGCTAAGTCAGGTGAATCTGCTGCTCGCCTTTTAGATAAATTAGGAGCCATCGTGACAGTTAACGACGGTAAACCTTTCGAGGAAAATCCTGCTGCTCAATCCTTGCTAGAAGAAGGCATTAAAGTGGTGACAGGAGGCCATCCTCTGGAGTTGCTGGATGAAAACTTTGAATTGATGGTTAAAAATCCAGGTATTCCTTATAATAATGCTATGGTTATTCGGGCTCTGGAGAAGGAGATTCCTGTTATCACTGAAGTTGAGTTGGCTTATCTGATTTCTGAAGCTCCAATTATTGGTATTACGGGATCAAATGGCAAAACGACGACCACAACCATGATTGCGCAAGTCTTGACGGCTGGTGGTCAAAATGGTCTTTTGTCTGGTAATATCGGTTTTGCTGCCAGTCAAGTAGCCCAATCAGCTAGTGGCAAAGATACACTGGTCATGGAACTGTCTTCCTTCCAGTTGATGGGGATTGAGGCTTTTCATCCACAGATAGCTGTGATCACCAATCTCATGCCGACTCATCTGGACTACCATGGCTCTTTTGAGGAATATGCAGCTGCCAAGTGGAATATCCAGAAAAACATGACAGCTGATGATTATCTTGTTTTGAATTTCAATCAAGATTGGGCCAAGGGAATGGCTAGCCAAACTCAGGCTACTGTTGTTCCTTTTTCAACAACTGAAAAGGTGGATGGTGCCTATCTTGATGGTGATGTCTTGACCTTCCGTGGAGAAGCGATTATAAAGGTGGCTGAAATCGGTGTTCCTGGCAGTCACAATGTCGAAAATGCTCTGGCTACGATTGCAGTAGCTAAACTTCGTGGTATTGATAATCATACGATCAAAGAAGTCTTGTCAGCTTTTGGAGGCGTTAAGCATCGTCTCCAGTATGTGGGGCAGGTAAATGAGGTTGCCTTTTACAACGACAGTAAGTCTACCAATATCTTGGCAACCCAGAAAGCCTTGTCCGGTTTTGACAATAGCAAGGTGATTCTGATTGCAGGTGGCTTGGACCGAGGCAATGAATTTGACGAGTTGGTGCCTGACCTCAAAGGGCTCAAGAAGATGGTAATCTTAGGGCAATCAGCTCCGCGTGTAAAGAGAGCCGCTGATCAGGCTGGTGTTTCTTATCTGGATGCGACTAATGTCCGGGATGCAGCTCATAAGGCTTTTGCTCAAGCAGAGCCAGGAGATATTGTCTTGCTCAGTCCTGCCAATGCTAGCTGGGATATGTATAGTAATTTTGAAGTCCGTGGCGATGAATTCCTCGCTGCATTTGAAGAATTAAAAGGTTAAGATGAAAAAGATTGTATTTACAGGCGGAGGAACGGTCGGTCATGTAACCCTCAACCTTCTCCTGATTCCGAAATTTATCAAAGAAGGCTGGCAGGTCCATTATATTGGCAATAAGCATGGTATTGAGTATCAAGAAATCCAAAAGTCGGGACTGGACGTGACCTTCCATTCGGTAGCTACTGGCAAACTTCGTCGCTACTTTTCGTGGCAGAATCTGCTGGATGGCTTTAAGGTCGTCTGGGGCATTTTTCAGTCTTTGGGCATCATGCTCAAGGTACGGCCGCAGGCCCTCTTTTCTAAGGGAGGCTTTGTATCTGTTCCGCCCGTGATTGCAGCTCGGCTGTCAGGAGTGCCCGTCTATGTTCATGAATCGGATCTATCCATTGGCTTGGCCAATAAAATCGCCTATAAGTGTGCGACCAAGATGTATTCAACCTTTGAGCAAAGCTCTAGTCTGACCAAGATTGAGCATGTCGGAGCTGTGACCAAGGTCGGTAGTCAAGAGCCAGTCCTACCGCAGGAACTAGAAGAAATCCGTCAGTATTTTGATAAAGAGTTGCCAACTCTTCTTTTTGTGGGTGGTTCTGCTGGTGCCAAGGTTTTTAATGATTTTGTCAGTCAGAATCAAGCTACACTGACCGAGTGTTATAATATCATCAATCTGACAGGCGATGAGAGTTTGGATACTTTGTCTGACCGACTCTTTCGCAGAGCCTATGTGACGGACCTCTATCAGCCTTTGATGGACCTGGCAGATGTAGTTGTGACCCGTGGTGGTTCTAATACAATCTTTGAGCTCCTTGCTATGGCTAAGTTGCACATTATCGTTCCTTTAGGACGCGAAGCCAGTCGTGGTGATCAGATCGAAAATGCGGATTATTTTGTGAAAAAGGGATATGCTGTGAAGCTGGAAGAAGAGCAGCTAACTTTAGAAGGGCTTGAAGCTTCTGTGGAACAGGTTCTAAGGGATAAAGATACATATTATCAAGCCATGAAAAATTCTCATGAAATCAAGTCAGTAGAAGATTTTTATGCTGTATTGAAAAATGATATAAACAAAGGGAAAAAATGACGACAAAAGATAAAGGTGACCAAAAAGAACTCCAAAAATATTTATCTGCATGGCAAAAGCGTCATCAGGAGTACTTAGAAAAAAAATCTCAAGAAAAAGCCTCTGAAACTGATGAAGAAGAGCGTAACGATGAGACTTTTGAAACTTCAGAGTCTACTGAAACAAACGAAACAGATAGTAGTGAAGAAGAAAAAGAAGTTCAAGATCAAGATTCAGATGATGATGAGACAAATGAGTCTGAAGAGACAGAAGATGTTGAAGAGCCCTCAGAAGACGATGAAGAGTATGATAAAGAAAACACCGAAGAATCAAGTGATGTTTCAGAAGATCGAACTGAAAATTTTGTAGGTCAAGCTGATATAGAAATTGAAAAAGAAGCTAAGCCAGACAAACCTAGAATCGAGAAAATCCATCTATACAGGGCTATACCAGTTCTGGTTATCAGCTCTCTCTTGATTCTTCTGTCACTCTACTTTATCACTCCTTTAGGTAGCCTTAAAAATATAGTAGTTACAGGAAATGAGCGTGTAACTCAAGATGAAATTATCAAAGCTACCCAAATTGATATCCGAGATTACACTTTAACAACGTTTTTGAATCGTAATCAGTATGCTAACAACTTGAAAAAAGCGAATGCTTGGATCGAAAAGGCTGAAATTTCATATCAGTTCCCGATTACATTCAAGATTCAAGTCACAGAATTTAAGATTCTAGCCTATGAAGCTTCTACTGGAAATATCTATCCAGTCATCAGCAATGGAACTGTGATTAATCAACCAGTAAAGAAAGAAGCTTTGCCTGAAAATTACATGCGTCTTAATCTATCTGATAAAGCTAAGGTTAAGAAACTTATGCAAGAATTATCAGATGTACCGGATAGTATCAAAAATGAAATTCAAACTGTAGATTTGACTCCAAGTAAGGCTACAAAAGATTTATTAACTTTGACAATGAGAGATGAGCATAAGATTATTGTTCCTCTTTCAGATATTCATAAGAAATTACCTTACTACAGTCGTGTACATCCATTGTTGACGGAACCTAGTATTGTGGATATGGAAGCGGGAATTTTTAGCTATTCTACTAGTCTTGTGCAAAAAGAAGAACAAGAGAAAAACGAAAGTTCAGAAGAAACTGAGCAGAGTGAAACAGAGGAAGTTCCATCAGATGTTACTGATGAAACAAATAACTAAAGAAAACGAAGAAAAACTCTCCACTTTTGCTAATTTTGTGTTATAATAGGCAATGGATAACTGTATTTTTTAGAGTTGTCGATAAAGTAGGAAACTCGGATGATAGAGAGGAATGATGTAATGGCTAGAGACGGCTTCTTTACAGGATTAGATATAGGAACTAGCTCCATTAAAGTATTAGTGGCTGAGCACATCAATGATGAAATTAATGTAATTGGTGTTAGCAATGCCAAAAGTGCTGGTGTAAAAGACGGAATTATTGTAGATATTGAGGCAGCAGCAGCTGCTATTAAAACAGCAATTGCTCAAGCAGAAGAAAAAGCGGGGATTTCAATCAAAGTAGTTAATGTGGGCTTGCCTGCAAACTTACTACAAATTGAGCCTTCACAAGGAATGATTCCTGTTACAAATGATGCCAAAGAAATCACAGATATTGATGTAGAAAATGTTGTTCGGTCTGCTTTGACGAAGAGCATGACCCCTGATCGGGAAGTAATCACATTTATTCCAGAGGAATTCATCGTTGATGGTTTCCAAGGAATTCGCGATCCTCGCGGTATGATGGGGATTCGTTTAGAAATGCGTGGTTTGCTCTATACTGGTCCGCGTACTATTCTTCATAACTTACGTAAAACTGTGGAACGTGCAGGGGTTCAAATTGAAAACATTATTATTTCACCACTTGCAATGACAAAATCAGTTTTAAACGAAGGTGAACGTGAATTTGGTGCTACAGTCATCGATATGGGTGGCGGCCAAACAACAGTAGCCTCAGTAAGAAATCAAGAACTTCAATACACCAATATCTACCAAGAAGGTGGCGATTATGTCACAAAAGATATTTCTAAAGTTCTTAAGACTTCTCAAAAACTAGCTGAGAGTTTGAAATTCAACTATGGTGAAGCATATGTACCAGCAGCAAGTCAAGAGACATTCCAAGTTGAAGTTATCGGTGAAGTTAATCCAGTTGAAGTAACAGAAAGTTACTTAGCTGAGATCATTTCAGCACGTTTGAAACATGTCTTTGAGCAAATTAAGCAGGATCTAGAAAGAAGACACTTGTTAGATTTGCCAGGTGGGATCGTGATCATCGGTGGTGGTGCTATCTTACCGGGTGTTGTGGAATTGGCCCAAGAAATTTTTGGAGTTCCAGTTAAACTGTATGTTCCAAATCAAATTGGTATTCGAAATCCAGCCTTTGCTCATGTGATTAGCTTGTCTGAATATGCTGGCAACTTGACGGATGTTGATGCTTTGGCTCAGGCAGCCGTTCAAGGTAATGAGATGTTGCGTCAGCAACCAAGCAATTTTGTACGTCCGCTCCAAACGCAGTCTATCAATCCTTCTCGTATTACTACTCAAAGAGATCCACTACCTCAGGTAGAAGCTGAAACTAGAGTTGAACCTGCGATTGAAGTGGCGCAAAGCCAAGAACAAGAAACAAAGACAGAAAAATTAACAGATCGTGCCCGTAACTGGTTAGGCAATCTGTTTGATTAAAGGAAAGGGTTTAAATATGACATTTTCATTTGACACAGCTGCGGCTCAAGGCGCAATCATTAAAGTAATTGGTGTCGGCGGTGGCGGTGGTAACGCTATTAACCGCATGATTGACGAAGGTGTTGCTGGCGTTGAGTTTATCGCTGCCAATACAGATGTTCAAGCGTTGAGTAGTACAAAAGCAGAAACAGTTATCCAGCTTGGTCCAAAATTAACACGTGGACTTGGTGCTGGAGGACAGCCTGAAGTAGGTCGTAAAGCTGCTGAAGAGAGTGAAGAAGTATTGACAGAAGCTCTTTCAGGAGCAGATATGGTCTTCATTACGGCTGGTATGGGCGGAGGTTCCGGTACTGGAGCCGCTCCGGTTATTGCTCGTATAGCAAAAGGTTTGGGAGCTTTGACTGTTGCAGTTGTAACTCGCCCATTTGGCTTTGAAGGAAGCAAACGCGGTAATTTTGCAATTGAAGGAATCAATGAGCTTCGCGAGCATGTTGATACTCTTTTGATTATTTCAAATAATAACTTACTTGAGATTGTTGATAAGAAAACACCTCTTCTTGAGGCTTTGAGTGAAGCTGACAATGTTCTTCGCCAAGGTGTCCAAGGTATCACTGATTTGATTACTAGTCCTGGTCTGATTAATCTTGACTTCGCAGATGTTAAGACTGTTATGGCTGATAAGGGTAATGCCTTGATGGGTATCGGTATTGGTAGTGGCGAGGAGCGTGTGATTGAAGCTGCTCGTAAAGCAATTTACTCACCACTTCTTGAAACAACTATTGATGGTGCTGAAGACGTGATTGTCAACGTTACTGGTGGTCTGGATATGACATTGATTGAGGCTGAAGAGGCTTCTGAAATTGTAAATCAAGCTGCTGGACACGGAGTAAACATCTGGTTGGGTACTTCAATTGATGAAAGTATGCGTGATGAAATTCGCGTGACTGTGGTTGCCACAGGTGTTCGTCAGGATCGTGTTGAAAAAGTTAGCGGTATTCGTTCGCCAAAACGTTCACATAACGAGCCTGTTCGCGAAACTCGTAGTCATCATTCTTATGATAGAAATTTCGATTTGACTGAAACAGTTGAAATTCCAAAAACTACTCGTCAACAGCCAGAGAAAAAACAAACTTCAGCTTTCGGTGAGTGGGATTTGCGCCGTGACAATATTGTCCGTGAAACACAAGGTGGTTCTAAGTCAACTGTAGAAAGATATACAGATAGTTCATCTGATGACGATGAATTAGAAACACCTCCGTTTTTTAGAAATCGCTAAAAATGGATTTACAAAAAAATAAGGATCAAGTTTTTGCAGCAGTAGCGGAAGCTACTCGAAAGGCAAATCGTCCTGAAAATTCAGTAAGTATTGTAGCTGTCACCAAGTATGTTGACAGCTCTACTGCTAAAGAGCTGGTAAAAACAGGAGTAAAACATATTGGTGAAAACCGAGTAGATAAATTCCTAGAAAAATACCAGTATTTAAGGGACGAAGAGTTGACTTGGCATTTAATAGGGACGCTTCAGCGTAGAAAAGTTAAAGAAGTTATTAACTATGTTGATTATTTCCATGCTTTAGATTCTCTCAAACTAGCCGAGGAAATTGAAAAGCGAGCAGAACATACTATCAAATGCTTCTTGCAAGTCAATGTGTCTGGTGAAGAAAGCAAGCATGGTTTTGCGGTGAATGAGATAGAAGCTGTTTTACCTGCTTTAGAAAAACTTGAACATATCGAAATAGTGGGGATTATGACTATGGCTCCCATAGACGCTGGAGAAGAAGACTTAGAAAAAATATTCCAAGCGACCCACGAACTTCAGAAAAAATTACAAAATAAACAAATAACTAATATGCCCTTTTCTGAGATCAGTATGGGAATGAGTCGAGATTTTGCAACTGCAATTGCTAACGGGTCAACATTTGTGAGAATAGGGACATCATTTTTTAAATAGGGAAGAACCATGTCATTAAAAGATAGATTCGATAAATTTATAGAATATTTTACAGAAGACGGTGATGACGTACAGGTTGCAGAATCTAGAGTCCAGCAACAAGCAGTAAAGCCATCTAATTCACGTCCTGCTCAGCAGGAACCGGTTAGAGATATTAAACAGCCTCGTTTAGTGTCTAGCTCGTCTCAACATGTGACTAATACACCGTCATCTAATGAGAATATTACACGTTTGCATGCTCGTCAACAAGAGTTGGCTCAAAACCATTCAGTTGCGACTTCAGAAAAAGTAACGATTGATGTTCGTTATCCTAAAAAATATGAAGATGCACCTGCAATTGTAGACTTGCTTCTCGCAAATGAAAGTGTTTTGATTGATTTCCAGTATATGACTGAAGTGCAAGCACGTCGCTGTATTGATTACTTGGATGGCGCTAAGCAAGTCCTGATGGGGAATCTCAGAAGAGTTTCTGGCACTATGTACCTCTTGACTCCAGTAAATGTCGTCGTGAATATCGAGGATATTAAATTGCCTGATGGCGTGCATAGTGAATTTGATTTTGACATGAAGCGCAGATAAGATGTTATTTATTATAAACTTTATCTTATTATCAGCGAGAATTCTTTCGCTGATTCTTGTTGCATATGCTCTTATGTCATGGTTTCCTGGTGCTTATCAGACGTCTCTAGGACAACTCGTTCTAAGAATTTCAGAATCTATCTTGAAACCTTTCCGTCGTCTACCACTTCAGTTTGCTGGTTTGGATTGGACAGTTTATGTTGCTGTACTCTGTATCCATTTCGGTAGTCAGTGGCTTGTTCAGATTTTGCTCTCGGTACTTGCATGACAAGGGAACATAAAGAAATCTTTCAACACTATTCTGCGGAAGATCATGCTTTCCTAGATAAAAGTTTGGAATTGATTCAGCGGGTTGAGAATACTTACAGCCTAGAGGTTACTTCTTTTATTAATCCTCATCAGGCTGAAATTCTTGAAAGTCTTGCGAACAAATATCAATTACAAACTTTTGTCAGTAGTGACTATTTTCCTAGTGAATGGGTCAGGGTAATAATTGCACCTTCCTATTACCAATTAGATAAAGAAGATTTTGATTTGACCTTGCTTGAAATTGTCTATCCTAGTAAATTTCAGCAACTAACTCATTCTCAAATCTTTGGGACTTTGATGAACCGATTAGGATTGGATCGTCGAACTTTTGGTGATATTCTGGTGGAAAAGGATAGGGCTCAGGTTCTAGTAGATAAAAGGTTTACTCAATTTTTTATAGATCATATCTCTAAAATTGCTAAAACTCCTGTTAAACTAAAAGAAGTTGGCTTTGAGAGGCTTTTACGAGTGCAAGAGGCTCAGGTTTCTAAAGAGATTCTTGCTTCGAGTATGAGATTGGACAAATTGATTGCTAGTAGCTTTAAACTATCTCGGAATGATGCCTCCCAGTTGATTTTTGGGAAACACGTGAAAGTAAACTATTCTATTATTGATAATCCCAGTTATTTAGTTGGATTAAATGATTTGATTAGTGTCCGTAGATTTGGAAGATTTAAAATAGTAAAAGAAAATGGCTTCTCTAAGAATGGGAAGCATAAATTAACGATTCAAATACAATCTAGTAAATGAGGAAAAAATATGGCTCTTACATCATTAGAAATTAAAGATAAATCCTTTAGTACGAAATTTAGAGGTTACAATGTTGAGGAAGTAGACGAATTTCTTGATATTGTCGTTCGCGATTACGAGGACTTGGTTCGTGAAAATCATAATAAAGATGCACGCATTAAGAACTTGGAAGAGCGTTTAACTTATTTTGATGAGATGAAAGATTCTCTTAGTCAGTCTGTTTTAATAGCACAAGACACTGCTGAAAAGCTTAAACAGGCTTCTCAAGAAAGATCTGATAATATCATGCGCCAGGCTGATCAAGAAGCGCAACATCTTTTAGACCATGCTAAGTTCAAGGCAAACGAAATTTTACGCCAAGCAACTGATAACGCTAAAAAAGTTGCGATAGAAACAGAAGAGCTGAAAAATAAGGCTCGTGTCTTCCATCAACGTCTTAAGTCAACCATTGAAAGTCAATTGAGCATTGTTGATTCATCTGAATGGGAAGAAATTCTTCGCCCGACAGCAACTTATCTCCAAACAAGTGATGATGCATTCAAAGAAGTTATTCAAGAGGCGCTTGGTCAAACAATGACGCCTTATGTAGATGACGAATCTGAAGTAACTCGTCAATTTTCACCAGAAGAGATGGCTGACTTACAGCAACGAATTGCTGAGTCAGATGGTGACTTGTCTGAGACAAGAGTTATGGAGGCTGTTCCAGAATTGACAGAAGAAAAAACTTCTGAACCTGTTGATATCCTATAAGAAAAACTGTAAAAACACAAATTAACTAATATATTCCTAGCGAGCAAGTGATGGTGTAAGACTTGCAATCTCTATTAGTTGATTTATCATTTTACAATATCGTATTTGAAATTAGTAAAATGCGACGTTTCTTCCACGTTACGGAAAAAGAGGGATAGAAATAGTTAGTGGCTATTTTCTATCTAAACAAAGGTGGTACCACGATTTTCGTCCTTTTTGCGAGTCGTGGTTTTTATTTTGTCATTATAAATTAAAGGAGAAACAATGAAACTTAAAGAAACCCTTAATCTTGGGAAAACAGACTTTCCAATGCGTGCTGGTCTTCCAACTAAAGAACCAGTTTGGCAAAAAGAATGGGAAGAAGCAAAACTTTACCAACGTCGTCAAGAATTGAACCAAGGAAAACCGCATTTCACCTTGCATGATGGACCTCCGTATGCAAACGGAAATATCCACGTTGGACACGCGATGAACAAGATTTCTAAAGATATTATTGTTCGTTCGAAGTCTATGTCTGGATTTTACGCTCCTTATATCCCCGGTTGGGATACACATGGTCTTCCAATCGAGCAGGTATTGGCAAAACAGGGTGTTAAACGCAAAGAAATGGACTTGGTTGAGTACTTGAAACTTTGCCGTGAGTATGCTCTTTCTCAAGTTGATAAACAACGAGAAGACTTTAAACGTTTGGGTGTTTCTGGTGACTGGGAAAATCCATATGTTACCTTGACGCCAGACTATGAAGCGGCTCAAATCCGTGTCTTCGGTGAAATGGCTAAAAAAGGTTATATCTACCGCGGTGCTAAGCCGGTTTACTGGTCATGGTCATCTGAGTCAGCCCTTGCTGAAGCAGAAATTGAATACCATGACTTGCTTTCAACATCCCTTTACTATGCTAACCGCGTCAAAGACGGAAAAGGTGTGCTTGATACAGATACTTATATCGTTGTCTGGACAACAACTCCATTTACCATCACAGCTTCTCGTGGTTTGACAGTTGGAGCAGATATTGATTACGTTTTGGTCCAACCTGCTGGTGAAGATCGTAAGTTTTTGGTTGCTGCAGAGTTGTTGACTAGTTTGTCTGAGAAATTTGGTTGGGCTGATGTGCAAGTCTTGGCGACCTATCGTGGTCAAGAATTGAACCACATTGTGACAGTCCACCCATGGGATACAGCTGTAGATGAGTTGGTGATCCTTGGTGACCACGTTACGACTGACTCTGGTACTGGTATTGTCCATACAGCCCCTGGTTTTGGTGAGGACGACTACAATGTCGGTGTTGCCAATGGTCTTGAAGTTGCTGTAACAGTTAACGAACGCGGTATTATGATGGAAAATGCTGGTCCTGACTTTGCAGGTCAGTTCTACGACAAGGTGGTACCAACTGTTATCGAAAAACTGGGCGACCTTCTCCTTGCTCAAGAAGAAATCTCCCACTCATACCCATTTGACTGGCGTACGAAAAAACCAATCATCTGGCGTGCAGTGCCACAATGGTTTGCCTCAGTTTCAAAATTCCGCCAAGAAATCTTGGACGAAATTGAAAAAGTGAAATTCCACTCAGAATGGGGTAAAGTGCGTCTTTACAATATGATTCGTGACCGTGGCGACTGGGTTATCTCTCGTCAACGTGCTTGGGGAGTTCCACTTCCTATCTTCTATACTGAAGACGGAACACCAATCATGACAGCTGAAACGATTGAGCACGTGGCTCAACTCTTTGAGGAACACGGTTCTATCATCTGGTGGGAACGTGAGGCTAAAGACCTCTTGCCAGAAGGATTTACCCATCCAGGTTCACCAAATGGTGAGTTCAAGAAAGAAACAGACATCATGGACGTATGGTTTGACTCAGGTTCGTCATGGAATGGAGTAGTGGTCAACCGTCCAGAACTCAAATACCCAGCTGACCTCTACCTTGAAGGTTCTGACCAATACCGTGGTTGGTTTAATTCATCACTCATCACATCCGTTGCCAACCATGGCGTAGCACCATACAAACAAATCTTGTCACAAGGATTTGCCCTTGACGGTAAAGGTGAGAAGATGTCTAAATCTCTTGGAAATACCATTGCTCCAAGTGATGTTGAAAAACAATTTGGTGCGGAAATCTTGCGTCTCTGGGTAACAAGTGTTGACTCAAGCAACGACGTACGTATCTCTATGGATATCTTGAGCCAAGTCTCTGAAACTTACCGTAAGATTCGTAACACTCTTCGTTTCTTGATTGCTAATACATCTGACTTTAACCCAGCTGAGGTCGCAGTAGCTTACGATGAGCTCCGTTCAGTTGATAAGTACATGACTGTTCGCTTTAATCAGCTTGTTAAGACTATTCGTAATGCCTATGCAGACTTTGAATTCTTGACAATCTACAAGGCCTTGGTGAACTTTATCAACGTTGACTTGTCAGCCTTCTACCTTGACTTCGCTAAAGACGTTGTTTACATTGAAGGTGCCAAATCACTCGAACGCCGTCAAATGCAGACTGTTTTCTATGATATTCTTGTGAAAATCACCAAACTCTTGACACCAATCCTGCCTCACACAGCGGAAGAAATCTGGTCATATCTTGAGTTTGAAGCAGAAGACTTTGTTCAATTGTCAGAATTGCCAGAAGCGGAAACTTTTGCTAATCAAGAAGAAATCTTGGATACATGGGCAGCCTTCATGGACTTCCGTGGACAGGCTCAAAAAGCCTTGGAAGAGGCACGTAATGCCAAAGTAATCGGTAAATCACTCGAAGCACACTTGACAGTTTACCCAAATGAAGTGGTGAAAACTCTTCTTGGAGCAGTGGACAGCAATGTGGCTCAACTTTTGATCGTGTCTGAATTGACCATCGCAGAAGGACCAGCTCCAGAAGGCGCAGTTAGCTTCGAAGACGTAACCTTTACAGTTGAACGCGCTACAGGTGAAGTTTGTGACCGTTGTCGTCGTATTGATCCAACTACTGCTGAACGTAGCTACCATGCAGTTATCTGTGACCACTGTGCAAGCATTGTAGAAGAAAACTTTACAGATGCGGTCGCAGAAGGATTTGAGACAAAATAATTAATTCTTAAAACAATAAAAACGGCTTTGCCTTTAAATGGCACGCCGTTTTTATATAAACTAATTCTATTTTATATTGTTGGATATTGGAATAAAATCCATAGTTGTATTTGCAACTATAGTGCGCTATACTAGATTATAATCTAGGAGTGCTTATTTTAGATAAAATGTTTTGGAGCTGAAAGAGTTCTGAAGAGGTCAGTTGCTGCAGCGCCTGACTGGCGTAGCTATTTTCAAAGCCAATCAGTTGGTCATAGAGTTTGAGAGCCTGACTACTAGGATAGAGCTCTTTGAATTTCTTATTTTGAGCTTTGGTCTTTTTGATAATCAAGCCTCTATCTTCCAGCTTTCGGAGAGAGCGGCTGAGAGTAGTCTTGTCAATCTGAACCATCTCTGCTAGTTGTGATTGGCTCAGCCCTTCATTTTCGACGATGCGAATGAGCAGTAGAAACAAATTATTGTCTAGGCCGTAGTTACTAGCTTTCTGATTCATTTTCATCATGGCTTGTCTGGAAATAAATTCCATTTGTCGAAAAAGTTGACGGTAGTCCATAGGAACTCCTTGATAGTTGCATTTGCATTTATTATACATTAAAAAGATAGAGGAAACAAGTATGTGGTTTAGGAAAAAATTAACAGAGCTGAATTCGATAGAATTTTATCAAATCTTAAAACTGCGCATCGATACCTTTGTGGTGGAGCAGGAGCGCAGTTATCATGAACTGGATGACAAGGACCTAGAAGCCGTGCATGTTTTCCATACTAATAAAGACGGAGAGATTGACGCTTATGCTCGTGTCTTTGTAGAGGATGAACATCTAGTCTTTGGTCGAGTTGTTACAGCCAAATCTAGTCGAGGAAAAGGCTTAGGAGGACAGCTTATCAGAGAAATTCTGAGTTTCTGTGCCGAAAAATGGCAGGAAAGGAAATTAAAATTGAGGCACAAGAACAAGTTGTTGAACTCTATGAGAAATACGGCTTTGAGGCAGTTGGTCAGCCCTTTCTATTTGAGTCAACACCTCACCTTACCATGGTTTATAAGGCAGATTAAGTTGTTATAAAAGAATAAAAAAATAAGCTTAAGAGCTTATTTTAATGGAATTGAAATTTCAATGAGTTTGTCAGCGTAGATTGTTTGAATACCGGCAGTATCAATCGCTTTTGTATCTATTTTTCTTTTGAGGAAGAAGTCACGAATTTTTTCAATTTCTTGTTCACGCACTGCACGGTGTGTATTTGCAATCAGTATTTCATAATGCTTGGGTGCTTGGGTAAAGACAACATCGGTATTACCAGCTGAGTAAGTCTCAACTAAAGTGGCATCAGTACTTTCAAGCTGACTTTGAATGAGAACCGCATGGCTATTAGTTGTATTGATAAGCTTCATAAGATCTCCTCCTGTATGATGATCTACTATTAATTATAACACTTATGCGATGAATTGTGAAATATCCTACGAAGTTATAGATGAAAAAATTGGCAGAATTATTTTGCTTGATGCTCCATTTTCCACATCTCTACACCCCATTTATGGCTCCCTCTTTTTAGTTTATCAATTGCTTCATCGATTGGAAACCAAGCAAGTTGATTGAAGTCTTCTAGTGGTTTTTGAGACTGCTCAAATGAAGTGATTTCGTAAATGTAAGCTGGATTGTAGAAGTATCGGTCTCGATGTCTTGAGTAAAAATATTCATCCGCTTGACCATAATATTTTCCAACTTTAGCGGTAAATCCCAATTCTTCTATTAATTCCCGCTCTAAGGCAGATAGGTGATCTTCACCTGCTTCAATTTCTCCTCCTGGAAGAAACCAAGCCCCATTAGGAGCCTGAACAAGGATGATCTTATCATTTTCTTGGTTAGGAATGACTGCGTAAACACCATATCTATTACTGTATTCAACGCCTTCTTTTTTTTGTCCAAATGTCGCTATTGCCATATTGAATCCTTCCCTTCTTTTACTAATATCATAAAGCAGAAAGCACTGTCTGTCAAGGTTTACTGTATAGGAAAGTTAAAAAGAAAGTAGCCGAAATATCTTATTTTAATCTCTTACTTGAGATGTGTTACAATAGGTTTAAGGTAAGGAAGTGAAATTATGACAACTCATCGTTTATTTAGAATTTTATATTGTTTATTAGAAAAAGAGAGAGTCACTGCCCCAGAACTTGCTCAGAAAATGGAAGTATCAGTACGTACAATTTATCGAGATATAGACCGTCTAAGTGGAGCAGGTGTCCCAATATATTGCAACCCGGGAAAAGGTGGAGGAATTTTTCTAATGAACTCTTTCGTTTTAGATAAAAGCCTGTTATCAGAAGCAGAAAGAGAAGATGTACTCTTATCACTTCAGGGATTGGAGGCTTTAAAAGGTGAAAGCCAAGCTCTAGAGAAGTTAAAAAATCTTTTTCAAGCGAGCACAGAAAACTGGATTCGTGTTGATTTTACAGATTGGCGAAATCAGAAATATCAAGCAGATCTTTTTGACATAATTAAACAAGCGATTTTCCAAAAATGCTTGATCAGTTTCCTCTATAGGGGTCAGGAGAAAGAAGGAACTCGAATGGTTGAGCCTCTGCAATTGCTCTTTAAAAGTCAGGCTTGGTATCTATATGGTTTTTGTAGGAAGAAGCAAGATTTTCGCCTTTTTAAACTAAGCAGAGTCAGTCAATGTCAGATATTGCCGGAAACATTTGAAAGAAAAACAGTCCAACTGGCCATCAATAAAGAGAAGGTGAAGGAAGAACTTGTTAGCCTTATATTAAAATTCGACAAAAGTCAGGCTTTTCGTGTCTATGAAGAATTTTCTGGTCAAATTAGACAGGACCCCGATGGCAATTTACTAGTAGAAACGGAATTTCCAAAACACAGTAGTTTGTATTCTTATCTTTTATCTTTTTTGGATAGTGTTGAGGTGTTAGAGCCACTTGAAGTTCGGCAAGAGCTTGCCCAAATTGTTAAAACTATTTCACAAAAATACAAAACCTGACAGATCCTGTCAGGTTTTTCTTGCTATACTATAGATAGAAAGAAGAAAGGAGTAAACATATGAAATACGAATGGAGAAAAGCAGAGAAAAGCTTATACGGTGTGAAGGCGAGTCCGAAAGTAGTTGAGGTTCCTGAACAGTCCTTTATCATGCTTGATGGGACAGGGAATCCCAATCTTCCTGGTTTTGCAGAAGAAGTTTCAGCTCTCTATGCTTTGGCTTATGCCATAAAAATGGATTATAAAAAATCTCATGCCAATCAAGAAATTCAAGACTTTACGGTTTACCCTCTTGAGGGGATTTGGCTGCAAAAAGAGCAAGGAGAACTGGTCAAAGAAGAGTTGATTTATACTATTATGATTGCCCAGCCAAGTTTTATCAGTAAAGAAATGGTAGAAGAGGCGCTTGAGAAAGTTAAGGTAAAAAAAACAAATGCTCATTATGAAAAGATTCGTTTTGAGACTATCAAAGAAGGAAAATGTTTGACCATGCTTCACCTTGGTTCTTTTGATAGTGAACCCCTTTCTTTTGCAAAAATGGATGCATTTTGTAAAGAAAATTCCCTGAATAGAAGATTTCCTTTTCATAGAGAAATATACTTAAATAATCTTAACAGAACTTCTCTAGATAAGTTGAAAACGATCCTTCGCTACCAGGTAGAATAAAAGAAATCTCCAGCCTAAAATATTAGACTGGGGATTTTAATTCTCTATCATTAATCTGAGCTTGTGCTGATGTCAGTTGTTTAATCAAGCTCAGCTTTCTGTTTACCCTTAATTATAATCTTGCCATTGCTAGTCATGATTGCTTTTAAATCCTTATCTGTCGGATGTTCTAAGTAATAGTCCGTAATAGCATCTTCAATATGGTCTTGAATAGTTCGGCGGAGTGGTCGTGCCCCCATCTTAGGATCGTAGCCCAGATCAACCAGTTTTTCCTTGACTTTAGTTGTTACATCTAGATGAATATCGTTGCTAGCGAGTCGATTATTAACATCTTCCAGCATTAGATCCACAATCTGTAAGAGATTATCCTTGCTTAATGCCTTGAATTCAATAATACCATCAAATCGATTCATGAATTCTGGACTAAAGAAGTTACCTAACTCACCTAAGACAGAATTTGTCCGACCTTCTCGAGCAGCACCAAAGCCAACGCTAGCTTCAACTTTTCCAGTTCCTGCATTGGAAGTCATGATAATAATGGTATCTTTGAAGCTGACTGTTCGACCTTGTCCATCAGTCAAACGTCCATCATCTAGGACTTGTAAGAACATATGCATGACATCTGGATGAGCTTTTTCCACCTCATCTAGGAGAATGAGTGAGTATGGATTACGACGAACACGTTCAGTCAACTGTCCGGCTTCTTCATAGCCAACGTAGCCTGGAGGTGCTCCCACAAGTTTGGCAACGCTATGTTTTTCCATGTATTCGCTCATATCAAAACGAATCATGCTATCGGCAGAGCCAAAAAGTTCGATGGCCAATTGTTTGGAAAGTTCAGTTTTTCCGACACCTGTCGGTCCAACAAAAAGGAAACTTCCGATTGGCCGGTTTGGACTGCCTAATCCCACACGATTACGACGGATGGCTTTTGCAATCTTATCAACAGCATCATCCTGCCCAATGACATGAGACTTCAAATCACTGGCTAAATGAATAAGCTGAGACTGCTCTTTTTCCTTCAAATCCCCAACAGGAATATTTGTTTTTTGCTCGACAATAGCTTCGATCTCCTTCTCACTGATGATAGGAGTATCTTGTTCATCTATTTTAGCATTTTGCATTTCCTTATATTTGGCAATTTGGTCGCGGAAGTAGGCTGCTTTTTCGTAATCTTCATCGCGAGTGGCCTGGGTTTTAAGGTTTTCAGCCTCTATCAAGCGTTTGTCAATTTCCTTTGGATCGACAAAATTGAGGGTTAGGTTCATCTTAGAGCCTGATTCATCCAAAAGATCGATAGCTTTATCAGGAAGGAAACGGTCCTGAATATAACGATTAGATAGGATGGCTGCAGCTTCAATAGCCTCATCTGTGTAGCGAACATGGTGGTAATCTTCGTATTTCTTTTGAATTCCCTTTAGAATTGTGATCGTTTCTTCTACAGTTGGTTCATCTACTTTGACTGGTTGCATCCGTCTTTCTAAAGCTGCATCTTTTTCAATGATACGATATTCATTGAGAGTAGTAGCTCCGACCAGTTGAAGTTCACCTCGAGCAAGAGCAGGTTTGAGAATATTTCCAGCATCCATATTACCGTCGCCCGCAGAGCCAGCTCCAACAATTTCATGGATTTCATCAATAAAGAGAATGATGTCATTGCGATTGCGAATCTCATCCATGAGTTTTTGCATTCGTTCTTCAAATTGTCCACGAATACCAGTTCCTTGAACAAGGCTGACAACATCAAGTCGAATGACTTCTTTTCCTTGCAGTTTTTGAGGAACGTCACTATCGACTATTTTCTGTGCCAAGCCCTCTACAACAGCAGTCTTCCCGACACCAGGTTCGCCAATAAGGACTGGATTATTCTTAGTTCGGCGATTGAGAATTTCTATAACACGACGAATTTCATCATCTCGTCCAATCACTGGATCAATATCACCACGTCGAGCAATTTCTGTAACGTTAATCCCAAACTCTTCCAAAAGACCTTTTGGTTTATTGGAGGCTGACTGAGGACGCTGGTTGTTAGAACCAGGACCATAGTTGCCCCCTCCATAACTACCACCTGACTGAGTTGGAGGTGTAGAATCCTTTGGTCCTTGGAAATTCCCCAGATGATTAAAGAAATCATCAAAAGAATCCATATTATGATTATTCATGTTCGTCAATCCACCCAAAAGAGAGTTATTTGGATCAGTTTTCATAATCTGATAGCAATTTTGACAGAGGTCAACTTGTTGTTTTTTACCATTTAAATTAGTGTATAAATGAATGGTAGATTCATTGATTTTACAGTTTTGACAAAGCATATTTTTACCTCTTTCTTGGCAAATTATAAAGAAAAATTATTTGGTCAAAAATAGTCAAACTTTATAATCTCATTATATCAGTATTCTCTATCTTTGCAAGAATAAAGAGTCAAAATCAGTATCTATTTTTCAAATTATTTGGTTTTGTCAAACAAATTTCGTTAAAAAATCACAAAATTTTAAACTTTTATTAGGTGTTCACTTTCTATTTATGGTAAAATAGAAACGATAAAGCAAATAGGAGTACTAAAAATGGAATCACATTTAGTTAGAATTATTAATCGATTAGAAAGTATGGCAAGCGATGGTGGTAGTCTAAAGCGCAACTTCGAACGTGATGGCGTTGTTGTTGCTGAAGTCGCTTACAGTTATGATGAGGAAAATGGATCTGTCTTCACACTCCGTGATGTTGCAGCTCGTGAAACCTTTACTTTTGATAGCATTGACTTGATTGCGATGGAAATCTATGAATTGTTATACTAAGAAGCACACATGAGGTGCTTTTTCTTTTAGCCAAAAGATTAAACTATAGTCTGGTATAAGGAAAATGTATAGGGGGATTAAGTCGTTTTTTGATATAATAGAAGGCACAGTGATAAGAAGAGGGGGAGAGAGATGGCTGAGTTAATTGATGGGAAGGCATTGGCCGCAAAGTTACAAGGGAAGTTAGCCCAAAAAACTGCTAAGTTAAAAGAGAAAACAGGACAAACACCTGGTTTGGTAGTGATTCTAGTGGGGAATAATCCTGCTAGTCAAATTTATGTACGTAATAAAGAACGCTCAGCCTTGGCAGCTGGATTTCGGAGTAAGGTAGATCGTCTGCCAGAAGAGACCAGTCAGGAAGAGTTGTTGAGTTTAATTGAAACTTATAATCAAAATCCTGATTGGCATGGAATTTTAGTTCAGTTGCCCTTGCCAGATCATATTGATGATGAAGCGGTACTGCTGGCCATTGATCCAGATAAGGACGTAGATGGCTTCCATCCTCTTAATATGGGCAAGTTATGGAGTGGCCATCCGGTTATGATTCCGGCTACTCCAGCAGGCATTATGGAAATGTTCCATGAATACGGTGTTGAACTGGAAGGTAAGCGAGCGGTTGTTATCGGGCGAAGCAATATTGTCGGTAAGCCAATGGCTCAGCTCCTTTTGGCTAAGAATGCAACAGTGACTCTGACACATTCTCGAACCCACAATCTAGCCAAGCTTGCTAAGCGAGCGGACATCTTGGTAGTGGCTATCGGTCGTGGACATTTTGTAACCAAGGACTTTGTCAAGGAAGGGGCTGTTGTCATTGATGTCGGTATGAATCGAGATGAGAACGGCAAGCTAATTGGCGATGTTAAGTTTGATGAAGTGGCTGAAATTGCTAGTTTGATTACTCCTGTACCTGGAGGTGTTGGGCCTATGACCATTACCATGCTGATGGAGCAGACCTACCAGGCCTTTAAACGGAGTCTTGAATCATGAAATTTGTTTTTGATCTGGATGGGACCTTGTCCTTTGATTATATGACGATTGATGAGGA
Source organism: Streptococcus sp. HMSC10A01 (assembly GCF_001807785.1). NCBI lineage: Bacteria > Bacillati > Bacillota > Bacilli > Lactobacillales > Streptococcaceae > Streptococcus > Streptococcus sp. HMSC10A01. The sequence continues at coordinate 46,891 of NZ_KV790977.1, forward strand.
GATTAAGCAGGTTCTGCTGACGGCTCCTCAGTTTGGGCATGAAGTTCTGTTTGCTTCGGCGCGTTCCTATCGAGATTGTCTGGGACTATTAGGTCTGGAATTGAGCCAGCAGATAGTGATTGGCCTGAACGGCGGAGTGGCTTATCAGAATGGACAGCTGATGTTTGAGCGTCAGCTGCATCAGTCGAGTTATCAAGCCATTCTAGATACTTGTTTGACCTATAATTTGCCTTTTTTCGTTGATAATACTTTTGACTATAGTGGCCAGATTTTAGAAAAAATCCCTTTTATTGCCAGTGTAGATCCTCTCAAGCGGGCAAGACGGTTGGAACTGACTGACCTCCAGCATCCTATTAAGGTTGTTATTTACATGGGGAATCATGAGCAGCTCTTAGAGGATTTAAAAGTACGTCTTGGAAACTTGCCCAGTCTAAGTCTAGATTATCATGAACATGAAAAATGTTTTTATATAAATCCAGCTGAGACCAATAAAGCTTCAACTGTAAAGGAATTATGCGGTTCGAATTATGTGGCTTTTGGTAATGATCAAAATGATATCCAGCTCTTTAAGAATTCTCTCTATGCTGTGCAGGTTGGGGATTTCCCAGGCTTGAGCGATTATGCGGATGAGCAGGTTGCCTTTCAGGAAAATCTACCCAAGGCAGTCGCAGCAAGAATCTTACAAAAATTTGCAGATTTCCGAAGAAAATAACTTTCTTGCGATACGAGGCACCTGTTTAGGTGCCTTTTGGTGTATAATGAAGATAGGTTTAGTCATGTTGAGTAAAGAGCAAGGTGGACCTGGTCTAGGAGAATATCATGTCAAATAATGCTGAAAATATTTTAAAAAAAGTCATTCGGAAACGTCCCTTGGATAGCCACAAGGGCGATTACGGCCGTCTCTTATTGATTGGGGGGACCTATCCTTATGGTGGCGCCATTATCATGGCTGCTTTAGCGGCGGTCAATAGCGGAGCAGGTCTGGTGACTGTTGCTACAGATAGAGAAAATATCGCCCCTCTGCACAGTCATTTACCGGAGGCCATGGCCTTTGACCTAGAGGAGCAAGACCTATTGACAGAGCAGCTGATCAAATCAGATCTAGTCTTGATTGGTCCTGGTTTGGCGGAGAATCAACTAGGCATAAACATCTTACAAAAGGTCGTTCAGACTATGACCGAGCAGCAGATACTCATCATGGATGGTGGTGCCATTTCACTCTTTAGCAAAACAGCTTTGCTATTTCCAAAAGCCCAAACAGTTTTTACTCCCCACCAGAAGGAGTGGGAAGGCTTATCGGGTTTGAGTTTGTCAGATCAGACGGCAGCAGCTAATCAGGCTGCGGTCAATCAGCTGCCTCTGGGCAGTATTGTCGTGCAGAAAAAGCATGGAACGACCATCTATCAAAGTGGACAAGAGCAGGTCTTTGAGCTGACAGTAGGCGGACCTTATCAGGCAACTGGCGGCATGGGGGATACGCTGGCTGGTATGATTGCCGCTTTTGCGGGTCAGTTTAAGTCAAGCAGCCACTTTGAGCGAGTGGCGGCTGCAACTCTTCTTCACTCCTTGATTGCTGATGAACTAAGTCAGGAAGCTTATGTCGTCCTGCCAACGGCAATCAGCAGGGATATTCCAAAGTGGATGAAGGAGATGAGTCAGTAGATTGTTTTTAGTTTTTAAGTATGCTGGGTTCCATTTTAAGGTGCCCAGTTTTTTCTTATTTTTAAAGGCATTTTTAAGTTTTGAAATCGGTTTTTTATACAGTTTTTTGTTATAATAAATGTTATGTAAAAACTAGATAAGAAAGGAAAAGGACATGCCAGAGTATTTGTCGGTCTCGACCTTGACCAAGTATCTGAAGATGAAGTTTGAGCGGGATCCTTATTTGGAACGGGTCTATCTGACAGGCCAGGTGTCAAATTTCCGCAGACGACCTAATCATCAGTATTTTTCATTAAAGGATGAAAATGCCGTCATTCAGGTCACGATTTGGTCTGGCGTCTACCAGAAGTTGGGCTTTGAGCTGGAAGAAGGAATGAAAATCAATGTGATTGGCCGGGTACAGCTCTATGAGCCGAGCGGTTCCTATTCTATCATCATTGAGAAGGCAGAGCCGGATGGTATCGGTGCTTTGGCTATCCAGTTTGAACAGCTCAAGAAAAAATTGGGAGAAGAAGGGCTTTTTCAAGACAAATTCAAGCAAGCCTTGCCCCAGTTTCCTAAGAAAATCGGCGTCGTAACCAGTCCCAGCGGAGCGGTCATCCGAGATATTATTACGACTGTCAGCCGTCGCTTTCCGGGAGTGGAGATTGTCCTTTATCCTACCAAGGTGCAGGGGGATGGGGCTGCAGCTCAGGTTGCTGACCACATCAGACTGGCCAATGAGCGGTCCGATTTGGATGTACTGATTATTGGTCGAGGTGGCGGCTCTATCGAAGATCTCTGGGCTTTCAACGAAGAGGAAACAGTTCGGGCCATTTTTGAGTCTCGGATTCCTGTTATTTCTAGTGTTGGCCATGAGACAGATACGACTTTGGCGGATTTTGTAGCAGATCGCAGAGCTGCCACTCCAACGGCTGCAGCTGAACTAGCCACTCCGGTCACCAAGCTAGACCTGCTGGGACACCTGCAGCAGCAGGAAAACCGCATGTCACGAGCGATTTCCAATCGCCTGAGCTATTTTCGAGAGCGCCTGAATAAACTGACCCAGTCGGTTATCTTCCGACAGCCAGAGCGGCTTTACGATGGTCATCTGCAGAAGTTAGACCAGCTCAACCTGCGACTCAAGCAAAAAATTCGCGAATATTATAGTGAAGAGCAACAGCGGGTCAAAATCTTGCAGCATCGTTTGGAGGCCTTGAATCCGCTCAGTCGCGTTCAGCGTCTTCAAGAGCAGACTGCCCAGCTGGAGCGTTTGCTGCGCAGCAACATGGCGGTCATTTATGATAACAAGGTGGCTCAGGTCAGGAGATTGTCCGAGGCCTTGCTTATGCTGGATACCAGTCGAATCGTGGCGCGTGGCTATGCTATTGTCCAAAAGAATCAAAAGGTTATCGAATCAAGTGCAGGCATTGAAGAGAAAGATGAGCTGACCTTGCTTATGCGGGATGGGCAGCTGGAAGTAGAGGTGAAACATGTCCAAAGAAAAGAAATTTGAAGAAAACTTAGCAGACTTGGAAGTCATTGTCCAAAAGCTGGAAAATGGTGATGTAGCCCTGGAAGAGGCGATTGCGGAATTTCAAAAGGGAATGAAGCTTTCAAAGGAACTCCAGGCTAGTCTGGACAAGGCTGAAAAGACTTTGGTTAAGGTAATGCAAGAAGATGGTACAGAAACGGAAATGGAATGAACCAGGAAGAAAAAATAAGACAGATAGACCAGACGATCATTGACTATTATAGTAAGAAAGCAGTGTCAGATTCTTTGGTAGAATCCATTCTCTACTCTGTTCAGGCAGGTGGCAAGCGGATTCGCCCTTTGCTATTATTAGAGCTAGTTGGGGCATTTGGTTTGCCTCTTCAGTCTGCACATTTTCAAGTAGCTTCCGCTTTGGAAATGATTCATACAGGGAGTCTCATTCATGATGATTTACCGGCAATGGATGATGATGATTATCGGCGTGGACGTTTGACCAATCATAAAAAATTTGGCGAAGCCATGGCCATATTAGCCGGAGATTCTCTCTTTTTAGATCCTTACGGCTTGATAGCTGTAGCAGAGTTACCGAGTCAGGTTAAGGTGAATTTGATTATGGAACTATCGCAAGCAGCTGGGAGCTTCGGCATGGTTGGGGGGCAAGCTCTCGATATGGAAGGGGAAGGCTGTCAGCTTGATTTGGAAGAACTTCAGGCTATTCATGCTCACAAAACGGGCAAGCTCTTAGCCTTTCCTTTTGTAGCAGCAGGATTGCTGGTGCAGGTTGAAGAAGGAGTCCAAGCTAAACTTCGCCAGATTGGTGAGTTGATTGGTTTAGCATTTCAGGTTCGAGATGATATTTTAGATGTGACAGCAAGCTTTGAAGAATTGGGTAAAACACCTCAAAAAGACTTGGTTGCAGCTAAGTCTACTTATCCGGCTCTTTTAGGGTTAGAAAAGGCAAAAGAGACTTTGGATCAAGTCTTAGATCAGGCTCAAAATTTACTGAAGGAGATCGCTCAGAATCGCCCCTTCTCAGGAGAAAGTCTCACGAAAATCATAGAAAGTTTGAGATTATATGACTAAGGAAAGAGTAGACGTTCTAGCTTTTAAACAAGGACTTTTTGAAACTAGAGAGCAGGCAAAACGGGGGGTTATGGCTGGCCTAGTTGTGTCAGTTATCAACGGTCAGCGCTTCGATAAGCCAGGTGAAAAGATTGATGATACAACTGAACTAAAACTTAAAGGTGAAAAATTGAAGTTTGTCAGCCGTGGTGGGCTAAAATTAGAAAAGGCCTTGCAAGTTTTTGGAATTTCAGTGAATGATAAGGTAACGCTAGATATTGGTGCTTCGACTGGTGGCTTTACTGATGTTTTGTTGCAAAACGGTGCAAGTCTCGTCTACGCTGTTGATGTCGGTACTAACCAATTAGCTTGGAAACTTAGGCAGGATCAACGCGTCATCAGCATGGAACAGTTTAATTTTCGCTATGCATCTGTAGCTGACTTTGAACAAATACCGCAGTTTGCTAGCATTGATGTCAGCTTTATTTCTCTGAGTTTGATTTTACCGGCCTTGAAAGAAATTTTGGCTGAAGAAGGGCAGGTTGTTGCCTTGATAAAACCTCAGTTTGAAGCAGGTCGAGAACAGATCGGTAAGAATGGCATCGTCAAAGACAAAAAGGTCCATGCAGCGGTCTTAGAAAAGGTCACTTCCTTTATGGTAGAACTTGGTTTTTCTGTCAAAGGCTTGGATTACTCTCCTATTCAAGGGGGACACGGAAATGTTGAATTTTTGGCTCATTTAAAAAAAGAAGCTCAACCCCAAAATCTAGTAGCAGACTTAGTCGGTCCAGTGGTTGAGGCAGCGCATAAGGAATTTAAGGATGAATAAAAAAGAAAGACTAGAAAAGATTAGACGATTTGTCAATGATTTTGAGATTGGTACCCAGGAGGAGATTGTTACTTATTTAAGACAGTCAGGAATTAAGGCAACACAGGCGACGGTTTCTAGAGATATCAAGGAATTAGGGATTGTAAAAACTCCACTGAAGAACAACACCTATATTTATGAAATCCCCAAGTCGGTGAGCAGTAGTTTAAAGTTAGCTGAGAATACAATTCTAGAAGCTAGCTCCTTAGGAAATATGATTAATCTGAACTTGGTTCCTGGAAGTACAGCTGTCATTAAAAGACAGATCACAGAAGCATTCTCAGAAAAAATTTTTAGTATTATCACAGATGATGATAGTATTTTGATGATTCTTAAAGATAAAGAAGATATTTCAAGAATTTTAGACGTTATCGAGAATTGGTAGGAAAGCCATGTTATTAGAAATTTCTATAAAAAACTTTGCTATTATTGAAGAAATCTCTCTTCATTTTGACCAAGGGATGACGGTCCTGACCGGTGAAACTGGGGCAGGGAAGTCCATCATTATTGATGCTATGAATATGATGCTGGGTAGCCGTGCTACTACAGATGTCATTCGTCATGGAGCTACTAAGGCTGAAATTGAAGGATTGTTTTCATTGGAAAATAGCTCAGCTTTAGAAGCAATTTTTGAAGAGCAGGGCTTGGAATTGACTGATGAACTTATTATCCGCCGAGAAATTCTGCAAAATGGCCGTAGCGTCAGCCGGGTTAATGGACAGTTAGTTAATCTATCCGTTTTGAAGGCTATTGGTCAACATCTAGTAGATATTCATGGTCAACATGATCAGGAAGAATTAATGCGCCCTCAGCTTCATATAGCCATGCTGGACGAGTTTGGAGATGAGGATTTCGTGGCCTTGAAAGCCTTCTATCAAGAAACCTTTGATCACTATCGACAGCTTCGTAAACAAGTTCTGACCTTGCATAAAAATCAAGAGGAGCATAAGGCTCGCATTGAAATGCTAGAATTTCAGATGGCTGAAATTGATAGTGCTTCCTTGAAAACTGGTGAAGACAAAGCTCTCCACCAAGAACGTGATCGCTTACTCAATCACAAGCTGATTGCTGATACCTTGACCAATGCATACGCTATGTTGGATAACGAGGATTTTTCTAGTTTGGCTAATGTGCGTTCAGCTATGAACGATATGGAGTCTATTGAAGAATATGACCCAACATACAAGGAATTATCTTCTAGTCTTTCTGAGACCTATTACGTTCTGGAAGATGTGACTAAACGGTTGGAGGATATCTTAGATGGCCTAGATTTTGATGGCAACCGCTTGATGCAGGTTGAAAGTCGTTTAGATTTGATTAACAGTATCACTCGTAAATATGGTGGCCAAGTAGATGATGTTTTAGAATATTTTTCACAAATATCGAAAGAGTACCAGCTACTGACAGGCAGTCACTCATCTTCTGAAGATTTAGAGGCAGAACTTAAAGATTTAGAAAAGCGTTTGGTAAATTTTGCTGGACAGCTTAGCCAAGCAAGACATGAGTTGGCTAAACAGCTTGAGTCGGAGATTAAGCAGGAACTGCAAGATCTCTATATGGAAAAAGCGAATTTTCAAGTTCAATTTAACAAGAGCAAGTTTAACCGTGAAGGTAATGAGCAAGTTGAGTTTTATATTTCAACTAATCCTGGAGAAAGCTTTAAGCCTTTAGTTAAGGTTGCATCAGGTGGGGAATTATCTCGTCTGATGCTTGCAATTAAATCAGCTTTTTCTCGGAAAGAAGGAAAGACTAGTATAGTCTTTGACGAAGTTGATACAGGAGTTTCGGGTCGGGTAGCCCAAGCGATCGCACAAAAAATCCATAAGATTGGCAGTAATGGTCAGGTTTTAGCAATCTCTCATCTGCCTCAAGTTATTGCTATTGCGGACAAGCAATTCTTTATTGAAAAAATTTCTGATGAAAATTCTACTGTTTCAACTGTTCGTCTCTTGGACTTCAATGAGCGAGTGGAAGAAATTGCTAAGATGTTAGCTGGTGAAAATGTAACAGAAGCCGCTTTGACCCAGGCGCGTGAATTATTAAAGAAATAGGTTTGTAGAAATACTTTTGATCAATAGGAGGAGAAAGATGACTGATTACTTTGTTATTGGGGATGTTCATGGCAAGTATGACATGCTTAATGACTTATTGCAAAAGTGGGATGGTCATTCTCAGTTGGTCTTTTTAGGTGATTTGATTGATCGTGGGGAAAATAGCCGAGCTGTTTTAGAGAAAGTTAGAGACTTGGTAAATCAGCAAGGAGCGATTTGCTTATCAGGAAATCATGAGTTTATGTTTCTGACTTGGTTGGATAATCCAGCTAAGTCTTATGACCATTACCGCCGAAATGGTGGGGATACAACTATTAATTCTATTTTGGGACGGCCTTTGGATGCTCCTGTTGACGCAGTATTGGATGCGCAAGCTGTTTTAGAAAAGGCACCAGATTTAGTTGAATTTATCCGTAAAATGCCTTTTGTGCTGGAGACAGATAAATATATTTTTGTTCATGCTGGGATTGAATTAGACTTGGATGATTGGCACGATACTTCCGACTATCAAAAAGTCTGGATTCGAGCTCCTTTCCATGAAGGAGACAATCGTACAGGGAAGACGATAGTGTTTGGCCATACACCAACTTTCTATCTTTTCCATGAAAAACCGGGGATCAGCCAGCTTTGGCAGACATCAGATGGAAAAATTGGTATGGATGGCGGTGCTGTCTATGGTGGAGTCTTGCACGGACTGCTTCTTGATGATTCGGGGATTAAAGAGCATTACTTTATAAGAAATGACCAATGTTCTTTAGAAGGTTAGCCATTCCAAAAATGAAATTATTTTGATATAATAAAAACAATAAATGCAATAAGTAGGGAAAAAATGGCAAAAATAAAAATTGTAACCGATTCTTCCATCACGATTGAACCAGAAGTTGTAAAAGATTTAGATATCACAATTGTTCCACTCTCTGTCATGGTTGACGGTGTAGTTTATTCAGATTCAGATTTAAAAGAGGGTGAGTTTTTACGCCTGATGAAGGAAAGTAAGAATTTACCGAAAACTAGTCAGCCTCCGGTGGGAGTCTTTGCTGAGGTGTTTGAAACACTGGCAGAAACAGCTGATCATATCATAGCTATTCATATGTCACATGCTTTGTCTGGTACTATTGAAGCAGCAAGGCAGGGTGCTACTCTGGCTAATGCAGATGTGACTATCATTGATAGCTCTTTTACTGATCAGGCTCTTAAATTTCAAGTAGTAGAGGCTGCTAAACTAGCTAAAGCTGGCGCTGATTTGGATGATATTTTACAAAGAATAGAAGAAGTAAAAGAAAAATCCGAACTTTATATTGGTGTTTCGACCCTTGAGAACTTGGTTAAGGGGGGGCGAATTGGTCGGGTGACTGGCTTAATCAGCTCATTGCTTAATATCCGAGTAGTGATGCAAATGAAAAATCACCAGCTCCAAACAATTGTAAAAGGCCGAGGGGATAAAACCTTTAAAAAATGGTTGAATGAGCTGGAGGATAAGTTGACGAATGCAGATATAGAAGAAATTGGCATTTCCTACGCAGGAACTCCTGCTTATGCTACAGAAATGAAAGAAAGATTGCAAAAGTTTGTTGAAAAATCAATTTCTGTACTCGAAACTGGGTCGATTATTCAAACGCATACTGGCGAAAATGCTTGGGCAATTTTAATTCGATACCGCTAAGTATTAAATAAGAAAAATCAAAGGAAATCAGCCTAGAAAAATTGTAAAAACGTTGTTTTAGGCTTGACCTAAAAACGTTTTTAAGTTATGATAGTACATGTTAGGGTATTCATTACCCGATAAAATTTTTGGAGGATTTGTTAAATGGCTAACAAACAAGATTTGATTGCAAAAGTAGCAGCAGCTACAGAATTGACTAAAAAAGACTCAGCAGCAGCTGTTGATGCAGTATTTGCAGCTGTAACTGAATACCTTTCAAAAGGTGAAAAAGTTCAATTGATCGGTTTTGGTAACTTTGAAGTTCGTGAACGTGCAGCTCGTAAAGGTCGCAACCCACAAACTGGTAAAGAAATCAAAATCGCAGCTTCTAAAGTTCCAGCTTTCAAAGCAGGTAAAGCACTTAAAGACGCTGTTAAATAATCTTGATTTTCAAAGCCTATTGTATCAACGTTTTGACGTTGTGCAATAGGCTTTTTTTGTTGCTTTGGGGCAAAGTTGGGGACATTATCTGTTTAATAGTTTAACAATATGTACGTCTATTTTTAAGTGATGTGTGTAAGTAGTTATATAATAGCCATAGAATCTGAAAGATAACTACTTTTAATGTTCAATTATTTTCAATGCTTTTTGTAATTAAATGATTTAATAAAATTATTCCAAGTCAGATTAATGATAGAGAGTAAAAAATCTATTGATAAAATTTCTTAATTACAATCATTCTTAATAGTCAAGATAGCTAATACATGATATAATGTAGGTAGCTAGTAAGAATAGGGAAGAAGAATATGAAAGAACATAAACATCATATGGATCAGAATAAAGAGTACTATCAAGATGTACTAAACCATTTGAGAGAAAAAGGAGTCCGTATTACAGAGACTCGAAAGGCTGTGATTGATTTTATTATCCAAAGCCATGATCATCCTAGTGCTGATATGATTTATCAAGCACTGTTGCCTGCATTTCCAAATATGAGCCTGGCGACAGTATACAATAATCTTAAGGTTCTGATTGATGAGGGATTTGTTTCCGAGCTTAAGGTCCGGAATGAGACTACGACTTATTATGATTTTATGGGCCATCAGCACCTTAATGTTATATGCGAAAAATGCGGTCGGATTGCTGATATGGATTTAGATTTACCAGATGTTCAGCAAGAAGCTGCAGACCAGACGGGATATCAAATCACTAAGAGTCAAATGGTGGTCTATGGTATCTGTCCAGATTGTGTGGCCAGACAGCAGGAAGCTAGTTAAAAATAAAGGGGAAGTTGGGACTGCTTTCCCTTTTTGCTAGCTTCAACATTCTGGTTAAAAATATCACAAATATCTTACTGAGACTAGCTTTTTAAGGAAAAATTTTGTAAAATATAATGGTAGCTGTATGACAGTTTTCAAAAATTAAAGGAGAATTTCTAATGGTAAAATTAGTTTTTGCTCGCCACGGTGAGTCTGAATGGAACAAAGCTAACCTTTTCACTGGTTGGGCTGATGTTGATTTGTCTGATAAAGGAACACAACAAGCGATTGACGCTGGTAAATTGATCAAAGAAGCTGGTATCGAATTTGACCAAGCATACACTTCAGTATTGAAACGTGCGATCAAAACAACAAACTTGGCTCTTGAAGCTGCTGACCAATTGTGGGTTCCAGTTGAAAAATCATGGCGCTTGAATGAACGTCACTACGGTGGTTTGACTGGTAAAAACAAGGCTGAAGCTGCTGAACAATTTGGTGATGAGCAAGTTCACATCTGGCGTCGTTCATACGATGTGTTGCCACCTGCAATGCCTCGTGATGACGAATACTCAGCACACACTGACCGTCGTTACGCTTCACTTGACGACTCAGTAATTCCAGATGCTGAAAACTTGAAAGTGACTTTGGAACGTGCCCTTCCATTCTGGGAAGACAAAATCGCTCCAGCACTTAAAGATGGTAAAAACGTATTCGTAGGAGCTCACGGTAACTCTATTCGTGCCCTTGTAAAACACATCAAACAATTGTCAGATGACGAAATCATGGGTGTGGAAATTCCTAACTTCCCACCATTGGTATTTGAATTCGACGAAAAATTGAACGTGGTAAAAGAATACTACCTTGGAAAATAATAGTTAGAAAACAGGAGGCTTAGGCTTTCTGTTTTTGATTTATTTGATATAATAGACTGTAATATTTAAAGTATGTGCAATTCTATAGAATTGTGACAGAAAGGAATCAAGTGAGAAAATCATTTTATAGTTGGCTCATGACTGAGCGCAATCCAAAGAGCAATGAACCAAAGGCGATTTTAGCTGATTTAGCTTTTCAGGATACGGCTTTTCCCAAGCACACTGACGATTTTGATGAGGTCAGTCGATTCTTGGAAGAGCATGCTAGTTTTCCTTTTAATCTAGGTGACTTTGATGCAATTTGGGAGGAATATCAAGCACATTAGAGAAAGGTTCCAAATAGTCTTTTTTTGCTTGCTTTGATATAATAAAGGTAATTCATTAAAAAATAAATGAGAGAGGTTCTTTGTTTGCAGGAACATTCAGTAGAAATTAAGTTGAGCCATCCAGATGATTCATTCCACCTTTTTGGATCTAATGAACGACATCTGCGTCTGATGGAGCAGGAATTAAAGGTGACGATTCATGCCCGTACTGAAATTGTGCAGGTATTGGGAGAAGAGACTGCTTGTGAAGAGGCTAGACAAGTGATTCAAGCTCTCTTGGTCTTGGTCAATCGTGGCATGACCATTGGAACGCCTGATGTGGTAACAGCAATTACTATGGCCAAGAATGATGAGATTGATAAGTTTGTTGCCCTTTATGAAGAAGAAATCATCAAGGATAGTTACGGTAAGCCGATTCGGGTCAAGACACTTGGCCAGAAGATATATGTGGACAGCGTTAAAAATCATGATATTGTCTTTGGAATCGGGCCAGCCGGAACAGGGAAGACCTTTCTAGCAGTGACCCTGGCTGTAACAGCTCTCAAACGAGGCCAGGTCAAGCGGATCATCTTAACTAGACCTGCAGTAGAAGCTGGTGAGAGCCTAGGCTTTCTGCCTGGTGACCTTAAGGAAAAGGTAGATCCTTATCTGCGTCCGGTTTATGATGCCTTGTATCAGATTTTGGGCAAGGACCAGACGACGCGCCTTATGGAGAGAGAAATTATTGAAATTGCTCCTTTGGCCTATATGCGGGGGAGAACTTTGGATGATGCTTTTGTAATTCTAGATGAAGCGCAAAATACGACCATCATGCAGATGAAGATGTTTCTAACTCGGCTGGGCTTCCAATCTAAGATGATTGTTAATGGAGATATTAGCCAGGTTGACCTACCACGTAATGTTAAATCTGGTTTGATTGATGCCCAGGAAAAATTAAAAAATATTTCTCAGATTGACTTTGTGCATTTCTCGGCTAAAGATGTAGTCCGCCATCCAGTGGTGGCGCAGATTATTCGAGCTTATGAACCGGCAAATCCTACCAAATCTGACACCTCTGAAGTAGTAGAGAAGGAAACTGAATAAAGAAAAAGAGCAGATTGATTTCTGCTTTTTTTCTGCGATTCTCAGCCTATTGTGATTCATAAAATTGGGGATGAAAAATACTGCACATATAATTGTGTACTTTGCTTATTGAAAAATTCTGGTGCAATAAGGAGATACATGTCAATTGTAAATCAGATAGTGAAAACTATGGTATAAAAGGCATAACTTCTGTTTTTATTAAGATGATAATATCATTGATATATCTATTACTGAGGGAAGTAATGGAAAAATACAAAATAGTAATTATTTTCTTGATTGTACTTTCATTTGCAATATTTTTGTGATAGAATGTGGTGAATATGTCTATTTAAAATGATTGAATACTAATCATTTTTAATTTGGAGATAAATTATGAAAAGGAGAAGTCGGATGAAGATGCGATTTACTACCAATTTTGGTAAAAAAATGAAGGCGTTTATAGGCCTAATCGTTTTATTTTTTTCTATTTTTCTTCTTCCAATTCAGTCTTATGCTGCGTTAGAAGAGATTAAAAATGGAACGGATATCTCTACCTTGGATATTCGTAAGTTTAATTTGAATATCAACAATGTCAGTGTTTTATCCAAATCACAGTCTGTTGATCAATTTCATTTATCAAATCCCCATTATGAATATCTAAGTGGTGGTGCCTATCCAGGTGAGATGGAGAACTTTACTCTCAAAGTAGATAAAAGTAAAAAACAGGATCAAGTTTTTGAAAATCCTCTTTCTCTAAAATTCACAAATATTGGAACCGTTAATGGTAAGCAAGTAGATGCTTATCTAAATTTCAATAAAGTAACCCTACACTATCTAAACACTGCTCAAGCAGAATCTGAGATGAATAGCGCTCAAAAATCTACTGTTGAATTTTTCTCAATCTCAGAATTGTGGGAAAGCAATGCATTTGAAATTGGGAATGTCCCTTATGTGGATGCGAATCATGATTACATCATGAATAAGGCATTTTGGATTGATGCTGATGTTACGGCAGAAATTCGCTATGCAGATGGAACAGAGACTGACTTAAAATTAGTCATGAAACCAACTGATATTGATGCGATTGATGCAAATAATTTGAAGGAAACATTCTACGTTAAAAACTATCAGAATGATGTGAATCTTCGATTAATGAACAATGCCAATGTCTTACAACAGGAAGAAGCAGGTGACCGTACTTCATGGATTGCCACTCAAATAACAGGTGGTAGTTACTATGAAAATAACGTTTCAGGTTTAGCGCTTCGTTCAAATAGTAACAGTATGAATTTCGGTTATTCATCAACTGAAACCTGCTCGGCTGTATTTGGACTTTATATTGAAAAGATTGATCCTCGGCCAGTTCTTGAGGTTGATCCAGCTGAGATGCCAGCCAAGGACGGACAAGATGTAACCTATAAAGCTACTTTTAAAGTTCCGGTTCCAGGTAAGGATATTTGAGCTGCTCCTTCATCTATTGAAATGGTCCAAAAATTTGATGAGCGCTTAGACTATAAAGAACTTAAAGTTGAATCAGGTGGAGTAACTCTGCAAGAAGGTCGTGATTATACGATTGAAAAGACAGGTCAAACAGTTACCGTTAAAATGACACCTGAATACCTAAAAGGGAACTCTTCGTCGGATATCATTATTACCTATAAAACAGCTACAAACAAAAAGGTAGAAGAAAAAGGTTCTGAAAAAATTGACAACACTGTAACATTGCATGTTGATAATTTGTCAGCTCCTTCTAATCAGGTAAGTACTGCTCTTCTTTATGAGAAGCATCATGAGTTTGTGAGTGGAACTCCAGGTAAAGAACTTCCACAAGAAGTGAAAGACCTGCTTCCAGCAACAGAAAAGAATTTATCTAATGGAAGCCAAGTAACCCCGACTCAACCAAGTAAAACCGAGGTTAAGACAGCAGAAGGCACATGGAGCTTCAAGTCATATGACAAGACTTCAGAAACCATCAATGGAGCAGACGCACACTTC
>NZ_KV790978.1:0-750 GCF_001807785.1 Streptococcus sp. HMSC10A01
ATACAATCGGGAAGACAGGATTCGAACCTGCGACACCTTGGTCCCAAACCAAGTACTCTACCAAGCTGAGCTACTTCCCGTCGTGATCGAATATCTCCTATCACTATATGCACCCTAGAGGAGTCGAACCTCTAACCGCCTGATTCGTAGTCAGGTACTCTATCCAGTTGAGCTAAGGGTGCTCATTAATATTTATGCCGAGGACCGGAATCGAACCGGTACGATCGTTTCCAATCGCAGGATTTTAAGTCCTGTGCGTCTGCCAGTTCCGCCACCCCGGCCTCTAAGCGAACGACGGGATTCGAACCCGCGACCCCCACCTTGGCAAGGTGGTGTTCTACCACTGAACTACGTTCGCATACGCCTCTTCTCTCTTAATGCCGGCTACATGACTTGAACACGCGACCCTCTGATTACAAATCAGATGCTCTACCAACTGAGCTAAGCCGGCCTATTTCTTATGCGGGTTAAGGGACTTGAACCCCCACGCCGTTAAGCGCCAGATCCTAAATCTGGTGCGTCTGCCAATTCCGCCAAACCCGCGCTTATGACCCGTACTGGGCTCGAACCAGTGACCCTTTGATTAAAAGTCAAATGCTCTACCAACTGAGCTAACGAGTCTTCTTTGAAATCTTCTTCCGATTCCAACGGTCCCGACGGGAATCGAACCCGCGATCTTCGCCGTGACAGGGCGACGTGATAACCGCTACACTACGGGACCTATGGGAGTTAACGGGATCGAACCGCTGA
>NZ_KV790979.1:0-544 GCF_001807785.1 Streptococcus sp. HMSC10A01
AGAAGATTTGAGCAAAAGACGCGTCAACATGCCGTCTCCACCGAAAGCTTCATACGGAATAACTTGATTAACACCTGCCAAGAATGGACCAGGAACGTTCGCCTTTTCTAAGTAGCTAGCTGGAACATCAATATGGTCTTTAATATTTTTGGTAACTGAGTCTTTGACTGATTCTTTTGAAACAAGGCCATTTAAACTAACAGTTACATTTTTTGTCGCTACAAGATTGGTCAAATCTGGTTTACCATCTTTAGCACCATAGACTTTGACAGTCGCTTGGTAAGCTTGAGTGCCATTGATGCGAAGTTGGTCAAGAAGGGCTTGCCCGTCTTTACCTGTAGTATTGCCGTTCAAATCCACTTCGTAGAAGTATTGACCTTTAGCTAAGCCTTCAAGTGGCAAGAGGGCTGGATTGTTCGCTTTGCCATTGTCTGACCAAGGAGCCTTGTCAGAAGATTTGAGTAAGAGACGCGTCAACATACCGTCACCACCGAAAGCTTCATACGGGATGACTTGGTTGACACCTGCTAAGAATGGACCTGGA
>NZ_KV790980.1:0-115701 GCF_001807785.1 Streptococcus sp. HMSC10A01
TCGGTGGTTCGAGTCCACTCGTGCCCATTTTATAGTTGGAGAATTACTCAAGAGGCTGAAGAGGACGGTTTGCTAAATCGTTAGGTCGGGTAACTGGCGCGGGGGTTCGAATCCCCCATTCTCCGTCAATAGGGAGTTTAGCATTTGCTATCTCCTTTTCTTGTACTTTGTTGTGAGATTGTAGGTATTGAGATGAAAAAATTTAAAAAATCAAGATTAATTGTAATGATCATTGTTCTAATTTTAACTGCTTCAGCTTTGTTACTTTCTACTTATTCTACTTGGTTTGTAAATGGGACATCAAATGCTTTAAGCCTTGTTGATAATGTTTTGTCAAAACCATTCCACTTACTTACTGATGTGAAAAGTGATTTGGAACATTTGGTTAATACTTATCATGAGAATGAAGAGTTAAAAGCTACTTTAAATGAAATTGATTCAGCGTCAAATGAAGTTTCAGATTTAAAAGAAGAAAATGCCCAACTTCGAGAAATGCTTGATATGAAGAATTCTATTAAAAGTGATGTGAAACTATCTGCTGATGTTATTGCTCGCACTCCTGCTTCATGGTCTAATGAGTTGACAGTTAATGTAGGATCAGAAAATAAAGTAGCTTCAACCATGCTTGTTGTTGGCAATGGTGGCTTGATTGGGAGTGTTGATCAAGTGAATGAACATTCTAGTAGAATTAGTCTATTAACGAATAAAAAGAATAGCGAAAATATATCTGTTAGAATACAAAGCGGCTCAAAAACTATTTATGGTATTATTGTAGGGTATAGTGAAAAAAAGTCAGCCTTTATTGTTAGTCAGCTGAATACTTCTGATGAGATTAAAGAGGGATCAAAAGTTGTTACAAGTGGCTTAGGATCTTATCCCGTTGCAAATATTTCTGTTGGGAAAGTATCTTCTGTAGCTTCAAGTAGTGACTATTTGACAAAAGAAGTATATATTAAACCAAGTGCTGATTTTTCTGACATTCGTGTGGTAACTTTGGTGGGGAATTGATATGCGACTTTTTAAACAATATGTGGGAATACCGTTGTTATTGCTTTTTTTAATGTTATTAGATGGCCAGATTTCAACCTTAATTGCTTCCTTTTTACCTATAAGTTTCCATTTAGTTTGCCATTTGGTGTTGATCTTTCTGCTATTTATTTCAGTAGAAGTGTCTGATGTAACAGCATTTACAATATTCTTAGTGATAGGTATTCTTTATGATGCTTACTATTTTCATGTAATTGGAATTGCCACATTATTACTTCCCCTGTTGAGTGTATTAGTCAATAAATATAATACAATCATGATGAGCAATAAAATCACTCGATTCTTGTCCGTTTTAATACTAGTATTCTTGTTTGAATTTGTTTCTTTTTTATTAGCCAATCTAGTTTCTTTAACTAGTATGGAAATAAGTAGTTTTATTGTCTATAGTTTGGCTCCGACAATGGTGCTTAATTCCCTACTTTTACTACTTTTGCAACCGGTTTTGGAAAAAGTTTATTTATGATAAAAAAGAAGAAATAAAAATGTAATAAAGGCGTAACATATTCTACGTCTTTTTCTGTTATACTTATTATTGTCTTATTGGATAGGAGTAGAATTATTTATGAAGAAAAAAATTATCACTTCGATGTTATTAAGTGCTTTGGTTCTTACTCAAGGTGCTAGTCTAGTGAATGTGCATGCCGATACAACAGATGACAAGATCGCTGCACAGAACAATAAAATTAATAGTTTAAATGCTCAACAACAAGCTGCACAAGCTCAAGTTGATCAAATTCAAAGTCAAGTATCAGCAATTAAATCACAACAAGAAAAGCTTCAAGCAGAAAACGAAAAGTTAACAGCAGAATCTGAAAAACTTTCAGCTGAAATCGATGAATTGTCAAAAAACATTGTAGCACGTAATGAGTCATTAGCAAACCAAGCTCGTAGCGCTCAAACAAGTGGAACTGTTACAAGCTATATTAATACGATTGTTAACTCAAGCTCTATCACTGAAGCAATTTCACGTGTGACAGCTATGAATGAAATCATTTCCGCTAACAATAAAATGTTGGAACAACAAAAAGCGGATAAAGAAGCTATTACTGAGAAACAAATTGCTAATAACGAAGCAATCAATACAGTTATTGCGAACCAACAAACCTTGGCTGATGATGCTCAAGCGTTGTCAACTAAAGAAGCTGAATTGAAGGTTGCACAAATCAATCTTGCAGCTGAAAAAGCAAGTGCCGAAGGTGAGAAAAATTCTCTTTTAGAACAAAAAGCAGCAGCACAAAAAGCAGCTGAAGCAGCAGCAGCAGCTGAAGCAGCTTACCGTTCACAACAAGCTTCTCAACTTCAAGCAATTCAAGCATCTGGTAATACAAACCTCTCAGCACAAATACAAGCTGTTTCTGGAGGTACTCCTGCTGCAGCAGCACCTGCACCAGCAGCGACAGTGTCTAATGTATCTTATTCTTCAGACGCTTCTACTTACCCTGTTGGTCAGTGTACTTGGGGAGCTAAAACATTGGCACCTTGGGCTGGTAATTACTGGGGTAATGGTGGTCAATGGGCAGCAAGTGCAGCAGCGGCAGGCTTCCGTGTAGGTTCTCAACCGCAAGTTGGAGCGATTGCATGTTGGACTGATGGTGGTTATGGACACGTGGCTGTAGTAACAGCAGTTCAGTCTTCAACTAGCATTCAAGTATCAGAAGCTAACTATCTTGGTCAACAATCAATTGGTAACTACCGTGGTTGGTTTGACCCAACAACTGCACAAGGTACAGTAAGTTACATTTATCCAAATTAATAAATTTAGAAGGTTGGAATTTCCAACCTTTTTATTTTTAGCACAAGATTAAGTATTTGTAAGACTATTCAAATATTTTTTGTAAAACGCTTTATTCTAAATTGAAATATTCCTTAAAAAGGGTTAAAATGTAAATGGAATAAATTTTCGGAGGCAAACATGTCATTTTCTGATTTAAAGCTCTTTGCTCTTTCTTCTAACCAAGAGTTGGCCAAGCGGGTAGCCAAAGGGATAGGAATGGAGCTTGGAAAGTCGACGGTACGTCAGTTTTCGGATGGGGAGATTCAAGTCAATATTGAAGAATCAATTCGAGGCAAGCATGTTTTTATTTTGCAGTCTACGAGCTCACCTGTTAACGATAATCTTATGGAGATTTTGATTATGGTGGATGCGCTTAAGCGAGCAAGTGCTGAATCTATCAATGTGGTCATGCCTTACTATGGTTATGCTAGACAAGACCGTAAGGCACGTGCTCGTGAACCGATTACTTCTAAACTAGTAGCAAATATGCTAGAAATTGCTGGTGTTGATCGTTTGCTGACAATTGATTTACATGCTTCACAGATTCAAGGCTTCTTTGACATTCCGGTTGATCATTTAATGGGAGCGCCTCTCATTGCTAATTACTTTGAACGTCGTGGAATGATTGGAAGTGACTATGTTGTTGTGAGCCCTGACCATGGTGGTGTCTCACGTGCTAGAAAATTAGCGGAATTTCTAAAAACACCGATTGCTATTATTGACAAACGTCGTAGTGTAGATAAGATGAACACTAGTGAGGTCATGAATATTATTGGTAACGTTAAGGGCAAAACTTGTATTTTGATCGATGATATGATTGATACTGCAGGAACCATCTGTCACGCATCAGATGCTTTAGCTGAAGCAGGTGCAGTTGATGTTTATGCTAGTTGCACTCACCCAGTTCTATCTGGTCCTGCAATGGAAAATATTCAGAAATCTGCTATCAAGAAATTAGTTGTTCTGGATACAATTTATCTTCCGCAAGAACGTTTAATTGATAAGATTGAGCAGATTTCTATTGCTGATCTTCTTTCAGAAGCAATAATTCGTATCCATGAAAAACGTCCTCTTTCTCCTTTGTTTGAAATTGGAAAAAATTAATATTATAAAAGTGTTACAATATTACACATTTCTGAAATGCTTCCCTCTGACCACAAGATAAGGGGGATTTTTTATTGAAACGAAGCCGTTTCTACCATATGATGAATTTCAAAATAATAAAAAAAACTATTGACAAAAATAGGGCAAATATATATAATATAGGTAGTAACTCCGAGTTACGAATAATTTTTTTAAAAAGAAAAAGGAGATAAAACGATGAAAAAAGTTTTATTGTCAAGCGTGGTAGCACTTACATTATTTGCAGCTGCAGCACCAGTTTTCTCTGCTGATGAAGCTACTGATGCAGCTCGTAACAACGACGGCGCATACTACCTTCAAACTCAATTCACAAATGCTGATAAAGTAAACGAATACTTGGCTCAACATGATGGTGAAATCCGTGCAGAAGCTGCTGCAGATCCAGCAGTAGTAGCTGCTAAAGCTGCTCTTGATGCAGTTGAAGGTGGAAGCCACAATTATGGTGAAGTTAAAGCAGCTTATGAAGCAGCATTCAACAACGCTTTCAACGCTGTACGTAACAAATATGTACAACAATTCCAAGCTACATACAACAACGCTACAGAACAAGAAGGCAAAACATACATCCAAGGTGAAACTCCTGAACAAGCTAACGCTCGTTACTTGAAACGTGTTGGTGCAGCTAACAACCAAAACCCAGCTGCAGAAGACAAAGGAGCTACTACTCCTGCTTCTAAAGAAGAAGCTAAAAAATCAGAAGCTGCTGCTAAAAACGCAGGTAAAGCTGCAGGTAAAGCACTTCCAAAAACTTCAGCAGTTAAATAATTCTTTATTGATACTGATGTAAACAATATCACTGGGCCATTGGTTCAGTGATATTTTCTTAGAAAAAAATGGGGAATACTTAAATATTATGAGTCAAAATGCTAAAAGACAGACTAAGAAGGCTCCAAATAAGAATTTAAAACTATTTGGTGCTTTATTAGGTATCATTGTTGTTGCTGTTGCAGCTGCAATGCTGATTTTTAATCCATTTAAGTCAGCGCCTAAGTCGAATACGACTGCTTCTACTAGTCAAGTAACAAAAAGTTCTACAAAGAATACTTATCAACCAAGCAAGGAAGAAAAAGAGTATTTAGCCAAGCGCTTTGCAGATTTAAAGGCTATTAATAGTGAAGCTATTGCTTATGTTTATGCTCCAGGTACAAAATTAGATGAACCTGTTGTACAGACGAAAGACAATTCTACTTATCTTGATAAAACCTTTGAAGGCGGGAATGAGCCTTACATGGGGACAGTCTTTATGGACACAGATAATAAGAAAGATTTTAGTGATCGCTTGACTTGGCTCTTTGGTCATGCTCGTGGAAGTAAAGTAGCGGACAATCGTATGTTTAACGATGTCAACTTCTATGACAATCAGGAATTTTTCGATCAGCACAAGTATGTTGTTGTTGAAACACCTGAGCGTAAGTTCTACTATGAAGCAATGGGCTTGGTTATTGTACCAGAGGAGACTGCTTTCTATCGGACTAGCTTCGATGGAGATAAGGACTTTACAGATCAGCTCAAGAGTATTTATGAAGCATCTAGAACTAAGAACAAGAACATCACGGTAAGAGCAAGTGATAAATATCTTGTGTTATCAACCTGTCGTGAAGAGGATGAGACAATTCGTTCTAACCTCTACCTACGTCAGATTCCAGATTCTGAAATGAGTGCTTTCCTTGCGAAACATGGGTCAGAATTGACATATACTCCTACTAGATAGGTTATTAAAGAGGCGGAATTTATTTTCGCCTTTTTTATATTTTTTAAACATGTTATAATGGGATCAGAGGTGGACACTATGATTAAAAATTTGGTTTTTGATTTAGGAAATGTTTTGATTGAGTGGAATCCAGATAAGATATTCAGGCATTTTGAAGCGGATGAAATACGACGACAATCCCTGAGAGAAGCAATTTTTGATTCACACCTATGGCACCAAACGGATTGGGGGTCCTTGTCTTTGTCGGAAGCTTGCAAATTAGCTCAACAGAATCTAGATCCATCTTTTGAAGCTGTAGTTGAAAAAATATTTTTTCACTGGTATGAGGCTGTGGATGTCTACCAAAATTTGCAAGAAAAAATAGAGCAATGGTCGAAGTTAGGCTATCATATTTACATTTTATCAACAACCTGTGAGATATTTTATAGGATTGAACAGGCAGGATTATTGCCAATTTTTCCTCTTTTGTCAGGCTATATTCTCTCTTCAGAAGTTAAAGTAGTAAAACCTTACAAAATAATATACCAGGAACTCCTTGAGAAATATAATCTTAAACCAGAAGAGTCGGTCTTTATGGACGACATTCAGGTCAATCTAGATACGGCAAGGGAAATGGGCTTTGAGACAATATTGGCCAAGAGCGAATTGGAAAATATTGAGGCGTTGGATTGTTTATTACTTTCTAAGGGGATGTTTGGTTCAGTGGGATTAAGCACAAATCTTGACATAGAGTCCTGATTGCGCTATCATAATATACATATATGGGAGTCTGTGTACAGTCTGAGAGGAAGTGTAAACTTCGACCGCACCTGATCTGGGTAATGCCAGCGTAGGGAAAAGTATTTGTAAAAACCTTGTGGTTTTACTAAAAGTGGCGAGTGATTCGCCTATCTTTAGGATACTGATGCATGCTACACCTTTTCCATATTGGAGAAGGTGTTTTTGTATGAAGTGCAAGGTTTTTATAAAGAGAGCTTGCGATCTCTTTCATTAGGGAAAGAACGGTCTGGTTAGTAAATGGAATCGTATCTGTATGCATCATTCTCAGATAGAGTTTGAATGCAGGGAGGTGAAGAGATGAAAGCAAGCATTGCTTTGCAAATTCTGCCCTTGTCAACTGATAAAGGACGGTTGGCAGTCATAGAGGAAGTAATTGAGTATCTGCAGAAACAGCCCGTGAGGCAAGTTGGTAACTCCTTTTGAAACAGTTTTAGAAGGAGAATGGGAAGATTTGTTTCCTATATTGGGAAAGGCAATAGAATTGGCTGGTAGTCAAGCGGATAATGTATTTGCAAATGTGAAGATAAATTATGGAGAGATTTTGTCTATTGATGAGAAACTTGAAAAATATTCTGCGCCAGCAGATTAGTCTTTTAGGGATGGTGGGTGTGCTTGCTATTTGGCAGGTCATGGGCTGGCTCAAGCTCTTGCCTAAGTTCATTTTGCCGACGCCTTTGGAAATTTGTCAGGCTTTTGTTAGGGATGCACAACTGTTGGCTATACACAGTTGGGCGACTTTAAAAGTTGCCTTGTTGGGTTTGCTGCTAGGAGTCATTATAGCTTGCTTGCTGGCAGTGCTCATGGATAGTCTGAGCTGGCTCAATGATTTGATTTATCCCATGATGGTTGTGGTGCAGACGATTCCGACCATTGCGTTAGCGCCAATTCTGGTTCTCTGGCTGGGTTATGGGATTTTGCCCAAGATTGTGCTTATTATTTTGACGACAACTTTTCCGATTATCGTCAGTATTCTGGATGGTTTTCGGCATTGCGATAGAGATACCTTGACTCTCTTTGAACTCATGCAGGCCAATCGCTGGCAGATTCTCTGGCATTTTAAGATTCCAGCTAGTTTACCTTATTTCTATGCGGGTCTGAGGGTCAGTGTTTCCTATGCTTTTATCACGACTGTGGTCTCCGAATGGCTGGGCGGCTTTGAAGGGCTGGGTGTCTATATGATCCAGTCTAAGAAGCTTTTCCAGTACGATACTATGTTTGCCATTATCGTTTTAGTATCAGTTATCAGTCTTCTGGGTATGAAGCTGGTAGCTATTAGTGAAAAATTTGTCATCAAGTGGAAATAGGGGCTTAGCTCTGCTATTTTCCAAAAAAGAAAAGAGGATTATGATGAAAAAAAGTTGTAAATTGTTCCTTGCAGGTTTGGCTGCAGTATCACTCTTTGGTCTAGCTGCTTGCGCTCAGTCGAAATCTACGTCTGAGAGCAAGGACAAAAAGATTGATTTTATTTTGGACTGGTCACCCAATACCAATCATACAGGACTTTATGTAGCTAAGGAGAAGGGTTACTTTAAGGAAGCAGGTGTGGATGTTGATATTAAGTTGCCACCAGAAGATAGCACTTCTGACCTGATTATTAATGGCAAAGCTCCTTTTGGAATTTACTTCCAGGATTCTATGGCTAAAAAACTGGATAAGGGCGCAGAAATCACAGCTGTTGCGGCTATTGTAGAACACAATACTTCAGGTATCATTTCTAAGAAATCTGCAGGGATTAATGGTCCTAAGGATCTGGCTGGGAAGAAATATGGCACCTGGAATGACCCTGTGGAGTTGGGCATGCTGAAGACATTGGTAGAAAGCCAAGGTAGCAAGTTTGATGATGTAGAGAAGGTTCCGAATAATGATTCTAACTCTATCACACCAATTGAAAATGGTTTGTTTGATGCGGCATGGATTTATCATGGCTGGGATGGTATCATGGCACAGACTCAGGGCATGGACACTAATTTCTTTTTTATGAAGGACTATGTCAAGGAGTTTGACTATTATTCTCCTGTCATCATTGCTAATAATGACTATCTGAAGAAGAATCCGGACGAGGCAAAAAAAGTCTTGCAAGCTATTAAAAAAGGCTACCAATATGCTATGGAGCACCCTGAAGAAGCAGCAGACATTTTAATCAAAAATGCACCAGAATTGAAAAACAAACGTGACTTTGTTTTGGCTTCTCAAAAATATTTGTCTGAGCAATATGCGTCAGATAAGAGCAAGTGGGGTCAGTTTGAGGCTAGCCGTTGGAATGCCTTTTACAAATGGGCCAAGGATAACGGTCTTGTAAAAAATGACTTGAGTGACAAGGGATTTAGCAACGATTATATAAAATAATGACAGTAATTAAACTTGAAAATGTAAGCTATGCTTATGATGAACAGCAAATTTTAAAAGATATCAACCTAGAGGTGGAAGCTGGCCAAGTAGTGGCAATCTTGGGTCCTAGTGGCGTTGGGAAATCGACTCTTTTTAACCTCATTGCTGGGATTTTGGAGGTCCAGTCGGGCAGGATTGTCCTAGATGGGCAGGAAAATCCTAAGGGCCAGGTGAGTTATATGCTACAGAAGGACTTGCTGCTGGAGCACAAGACGGTGCTGGGTAATGTTATCTTGCCCCTCTTAATCCGAAAAGTATCCAAAAAGGAAGCGACGGAGCAGGCAACTCAGATTTTGAAGGAGTTCGGGCTCTTTGATGTGGCAGACAAGTATCCACATGAGCTGAGTGGGGGGATGCGACAGCGCGTGGCTCTGCTACGGACCTATATGTTCGGCCACAAGCTATTTCTTCTGGACGAGGCCTTTAGTGCTTTGGATGAGCTGACTAAGATGGAGTTGCACGCTTGGTATCTGGACATTCATCGTAGGCTGGGTCTGACGACTCTTCTCATCACCCATAGCATCGAGGAAGCTCTGGCTTTGAGCGATAGGATTTATATTCTGAAAAATCGTCCAGGGCAAATCGTCGCCAATCTCCAGCTTATCTGGTCAGACAGCGAGGATAAAGAACTGCAGAAGCTGCGATACAAGCAGGAGATTTTGAAGATTTTGGGAGTGTGAAGTAGCTGCCTGAATTCCTTTACTTTCAAGAAACAACCTCAATCAAGCCTTTTGGCTTGATTTTTTGTATGAGGCCCTTTACTTTTGACTTTATTCATGGTACAATAGCCTTTGTGTGAAATAGCAGCAGGAAAGCATGAAGCTCGTCAACAGGTGTCTTATGACAAGTAACCTTGGCTGTTTAGGCGAAGGGCATCTGCACGAATCAGGGCTTTCTAAGTGACTATTTCCACCGAAATATTATTTATATCAGGAGGACATACACATGTCACGTTATACAGGACCATCTTGGAAACAAGCTCGTCGCCTTGGTCTTTCACTTACAGGTACAGGTAAAGAATTGGCACGTCGTAACTACGTACCAGGACAACACGGACCAAACAACCGTTCTAAATTGTCAGAATACGGTTTGCAATTGGCTGAAAAACAAAAACTTCGTTTCACTTACGGTGTAGGTGAAAAACAATTCCGTAACTTGTTCGTTCAAGCTACTAAGATCAAAGAAGGAATCCTTGGTTTCAACTTCATGCTTCTTTTGGAACGTCGTTTGGATAACGTTGTTTACCGTCTTGGCCTTGCGACTACTCGTCGTCAAGCACGTCAATTCGTAAACCACGGTCACATCCTTGTTGACGGCAAACGCGTTGATATCCCATCATACCGCGTAACTCCAGGTCAAGTGATCTCAGTTCGTGAAAAATCATTGAAAGTGCCTGCAATCCTTGAAGCTGTTGAAGCAACTCTTGGACGTCCAGCATTCGTATCATTTGATGCTGAAAAATTGGAAGGTTCATTGACTCGCTTGCCAGAACGCGACGAAATCAACCCAGAAATCAACGAAGCACTTGTCGTTGAATTCTACAACAAAATGCTTTAATTTTAGGATATATCTTACGAAAAGCCTACAACAGTGGGCTTTTTGTTTTGTCTTAAAACGTTGATTTCTGGGTTTGTTCAGTTATAAACTTTTTAATGCAGTCTCATAGAATGTGACTGTTTTTTTGTCTTCTCTTTTGAGAGGTGTGTATCCATAGTCATGGGTAAGGTGAAGTCACTTAGAAGTGGATGTTTAAGAAGCATTTCCATTAGCTGATAAATGTGTTTGGAGTTGAGTCGATCCGGAGTGGTTTGTAGGAATCTAGTGAGAAAGCTAGCTGTCATCTGACAAAAAGCTCATGACATTTTAAAAAAGAGCAATTAAAAATGAGGAACATCTGAGAAAAAAAGTTTGGCAAGTCGCCAATAGATTATCATTCAGGTAGGTTTTTTTATTATCATAAATTCATCAAGTATAAATGCATATGGAGAAAAGGTTTTTATGAAATTTAGGAAACGGCATTACAGAGCGCAAGTTGATACTAGGGATTGCGGTGTGGCAGCTCTGGCTATGGTTTTTGGTTATTATGGATCGTATTTTTCCTTGGCTACACTACGAGAAAAGGCAAAAACGACTAATGATGGCACAACTGCTTTGGGTTTGGTGAAAGTTGCTGAGGGCTTAAATTTTGAGACAAGGGCTTTTAAAGCTGATATGGGAATCTTTGATCTGGAAGATGTATCTTATCCCTTCATCGTTCATGTACTTAAGGAAGGGAAACTCCTGCATTATTATGTTGTAACGGGACAAGATAAACATACGATTCATATTGCAGACCCAGATCCTCAAGTTAAGATGACAAAGATTTCGCGAGAGCGTTTCGAACAGGAGTGGACAGGAATTACCATTTTCCTGGCTCCTAGTCCGGCCTATAAGCCTAGTCAGGAAAAGAAAAATGGGCTTTTAGATTTCATTCCCTTATTGATCAAGCAGAAGGGATTGATTGCTAATATTGTACTTGCAACTTTGCTGGTAACGTTGATCAATATTGTTGGATCCTACTACCTTCAATCGATTATTGATACTTATGTGCCTGATCATATGAAAACGACGCTGGGTATGATTTCTATCGGCTTGATTATTGTCTACATTTTGGAGCAATTCTTGTCTTATGCCCAAGAATATTTACTCTTGGTTTTGGGGCAACGTCTATCAATTGATGTGATCTTATCCTATATCAAGCACGTTTTTCAGCTACCTATGTCATTTTTCGCGACAAGGCGGACAGGGGAAATTGTTTCTCGTTTTACGGATGCCAATCGGATTATTGATGCCTTGGCCAGTACAATCTTGTCTATTTTCTTGGATGTGTCGATTGTATCGATCATTGCGATTGTTCTTTTTTCACAAAATAGCAGTCTTTTCTTTTTGACCTTGCTAGGAATCCCAGTTTACGCGCTCATTATTTTTCTTTTTATGAAGCCTTTTGAAAAGATGAATCATGAGACGATGGAAGCAAATAGTCTGTTGTCGTCTTCCATTATTGAAGATATCAATGGGATTGAAACGATCAAGTCTTTGACCAGCGAAAAACAACGTTATCAGAAGATTGACAAGGAATTTGTGACTTATCTGAAAAAGTCTTTTGCATATGGACGTTCTGAGAGTTTACAAAAAGTCTTGAAAGCAGCAGCTCGTTTGATTTTAAACGTCTTGATTTTATGGCTAGGAGCCACACTTGTCATGGATCAAAAAATCAGTCTTGGTCAGCTCATCACTTATAATACGCTCCTAGTCTACTTTACTAATCCTTTAGAAAATATTATCAATTTGCAAACGAAGTTACAGTCTGCTCGTGTAGCCAACGAGCGTCTCAATGAGGTCTATTTAGTCCAGTCTGAGTTTAATGAAGAGAAGCTTATTAAAGACTTGAGCCACTTTCCGGCTGACATCGATTTTCGTGGAGTCAGTTATAAGTATGGCTATGGGGCCAATGTATTATCAGAAATTGACTTGCATATTCCTGCTGGAAGTAAGACCAGCTTTGTTGGTGTATCAGGATCAGGAAAAACAACCTTGGCCAAGATGATGGTGCATTTTTACGGTCCGAATCAAGGGGATATTTGTCTGGGAGGTGTCAATCTCAATCAGCTGGATAAGCAGGCACTGCGCCAATATATCAACTATCTTCCCCAGCAACCTTATGTTTTTAATGGAACTATTTTGGAAAATTTACTCTTAGGTGCGCGTGAAGGCACGACTCAAGAAGATATTCTGCGGGCGGTAGAATTGGCAGAAATTAGGTCGGATATTGAGCGGATGCCTCTCAATTATCAGACAGAGCTATCAGCAGATGGAGCAGGGATTTCAGGTGGTCAACGCCAGCGTATTGCTCTAGCGAGGGCTCTCTTGACAGATGCGCCAGTGCTTATCTTAGATGAAGCAACGAGTAGTCTGGATATTCTAACAGAGAAGCGGATCATTGATAATCTGATGGCGCTTGATAAGACGATTATTTTCATCGCGCATCGTTTGACTATTGCGGAACGTTCGGAGCAGGTGGTCGTTTTGGATCAAGGTAGGATTGTTGAGAGTGGAAGTCATAAGGAGCTGATCGAAAAAGAAGGTTTTTACCACCATTTGATCAATAGTTAGGGAGAAAATATGAATGAACAATTTTTAGAAAGTGCAGAGTTTTATCAGAAACGTTATCATAATTTTGCTAGTTGTTTAATTGTGCCAAGTCTTATTTTACTAGTATTTCTAGTTGGTTTTTCCATGCTGGCTAAAAAAGAAATTACGATTTCTAGCCGTGCTTCTGTAGAAGCTAGCCGAGTGCTAGCTCAGATTCAGTCGACTAGTAACCAGCCTATCATTGCGAATCATTTGGCAGAAAACAAGGAGGTCAAAAAAGGGGACCTGCTAATCCAGTATGCAGTAGAAGGAGAGGGGGCTCAGGAACAGAAGTTTTCCAGCCAACTTGACTTACTCAAAGATCAAAAGGGCAAACTAGAAACTTTGCGTTCCAGTTTAGAAAGTGGGCGTAATCAATTCACTGAGCCAGATAGTTATGGCTATGAACAAAGCTTTAAAGACTACCAGAATCAAGTAGAGAGTATGACTAGTTCTGTGAATCAGCAAAATGCTACGATTGCTTCCCAAAATGCAGCAGCCAGTCAGTCTCAGGCGGAACTTGGTGGTGTTATCAGCGATGTGGATAGCAAGCTAAATGACCATCGAAACTTAAAAAATGCCATTCAAAGTGGGGTGGGTATAGATGCATCGCACCCTCTTTACTCCTTGTATCAGTCCTATCGTGATCAGTTGAGTTTGGCAGAGGATAAGGCAACAGCTCAAAGTCAGATTGTAGCTCAGTTAGATGGGCAAATCTCTCAATTAGAAGCAACAGCTGCGACTTATCGTGTCCAATATGCTGGTGCAGGCGCCCAACAAGCCTATGCTAGCAATTTATCCAGTCAGTTGGCTTCACTGAAAGCCCAGTATCTGGTCAAGGTAGGACAAGAATTGACCACTCTGACTCAGCAAATCTTGGAAGCCGAGAGCAATCTTAAACTTCAAGAAACAGTCTCTAAGCGAGGTCAGATTTTGGCTGAAATGGATGGCTTGCTTCACTTAAATCCAGAAGTACAAGGATCTACTCTGGTGGCAGAAGGAACTGCTTTGGCTCAGATTTACCCCAAAATCACTAGTGAAAGAAAAATCAAAATTGTCACATATGTTTCTTCCAAGGATGTATCTACTATTAAAAATGGAGACAAGGTGCGCTTTATCACTGCTGATGACGCTAACAAACAAATGATTTTGACATCCCAAATTTCCAGTATTGACGCCAATGCTACTCAAACCAAACAAGGAAATTTCTTTAAAGTAGAATGTGAAATGGCTGTTAGTAAAGATCAAGCTAAGAAGCTCCGCTATGGCTTGGAAGGTAAATTTGTCATGGTAACTGGGCAAAAGACTTATTTCAGCTATTATATGGAAAAATTTTTTAATCTTGGTTGAAGAACGTAGTTTAGTTTGTGATAAAAGAAGGGCGAGAAGCCCTTTTTTGTAGTTCACTGGATGTTTTACAGTAATATAAAAAAGCCCTCCGAAATAAGGGAGGTGCTAAATGATAGGGTTAATTTGGGTAGATATAGGAAACCGTGCCCTGAGCGATGGTTGGGTCAAACCAGCCACGGAAATTAGCGATATAGCGCTGTCCAGCGTAGTTGGATTCCTGAATTTGGATACGCTTATGTGAATCAACATGCGTGACGACGCCGACATGTCCGTATCCACCGTCAGTCCAGCAGGCAATGGCTCCGACCTGAGGTGTGGATCCTACACGGAATCCTGCTCGGCGAGCACTGGCTGCCCAGTCCCCACCATTTCCCCACCAGTTTCCTGCCCAAGGAGCGAGAGCCTTGGCACCCCATGTACATTCACCAACAGGGTAGGTGTTACTTGGATCGGTTGCATGGTTAAGAGGTTTTCTCACAGCTACTGTTGGACGTGTCACTTGAAAATTAGAAGCCATGACTCCAGTTACTTTCCCACCAGATTGTCGATAGACATGGACATGATAGAGACCGTCACCGATATGATTGTTGGCGTTGAAATCTAACGAATAGCGCCCATTACCAAGAGAATTAGCCGTATACCAGCGGAGGTCGTCTTGGCCATTAATATCTGACCAGATGGGGAAGAGGATATGGCCGTCACCGAAACTATTTTGTAAGATAACTTGATAGTTTGATTGACCTTTATGGACCACTTGCAGACTCGGAGTTAGTGGTTGGGGTGCTGGCTGAGGCAGATTGACATTTTCAGCAACATAGCCAACTCGGCTACCGTCTTCATAGGTAATGTAGACGTGATTGATATAGTTGCCGTAAATCTGCTGGTGATTTCGTATATCGAATTGAACGGAAAAGCTTCCGTTACCTGTCTTTGAAGCCTCATACCATTTAAGATTGCTTTGATTTGCGGTGCTCCAAATAGGCACTTGTACACTTTTAATTCTCTTGGAATAAGGACTTTCTTGGACCCTTACGGTATAGGTCCCATTTTCCTTATTAATGTTGGTAATACTGATGAGTGGCTTGCTGTCTCTGACAGGCTCTGCCGGCACTCTGGCAGCTGAAGCTTGCAGAGGTTTGTTGTTGTTTGGCTTTGCCTGAGGGGGCGTCGCCTTTGGGTCAGCTACTTTTTGAGGAGGAAGAGATTTGTTTCGATCTTCGACTTTTTGATAGGAGTTCCGAGGGTTTTCAACTCTATTGGTCGCGGGGGCCGGAGCTGGAGAAGGTGCTGGGTTAGTTGGCTTTTGCTCAGCAGGCGCTTGAGGTGTAGCATTGTTAGACGAAGTGCTGTTTTGTTGTTCAGGGACAGTTTTTTCGGCTGATTGAACCGGCTTGTTTAGAAAGACCGATTTACTGCTCAAGTGATATTTGACACCATTCACATTGAGATAAGTCTCGATGAGAAATTTGCCCTGGCCCTTGTGCTGAGACAAGTCAATCCTGATCGTACTTTGATCAGCTGAATACCAGACAATATCGTCTTGGCCTCCCTCCTCAGACCAGACGGCATGTTGGATGGGGTAAGCTTCTTGCGCAGTGGTCGGTTGATACTGAACAATCGCTGTTTGTCCTTCAAGCTGAACGGAAACTTCGCTGGTCATAGCCGTCAGCTGGGATGGGCTAAACTGTTCATTCGCTGCAGCTAAGGGAGCGGATAGTGAGGTCAGCAAGGTTGCTGAAAGCAGTAAGAAATTTTTGTATTTTTTCATACATCTCCTTTACAATATTTTTTTGGAAAACTCCACTTATATTATTCGGGAAATTTATTGGAAAAATCAAAGTTTAGAAATTATCAAGCTTCTTCTAGCATATTTCTTTCGTTTCAAATGGCATAAAGCGAACGATTGTGATATAATTTAGATGAATAATTCGTAAAAATGGCAATGATTTTTACGTGATGTGTTAGCTTGGTGCGTAAGCGCCTGTGATATTGGATATTGAGGTATCTTAGCTATGAAGCTTTTAGTTGTGGGTTCAGGCGGTCGTGAGCACGCGATTGCCAAGAAATTGTTGGAGTCTCAGGGTGTGGAGCAGGTGTTTGTCGCTCCTGGAAATGATGGCATGACCTTGGATGGGTTGGATTTAGTGAACATTGGAATTTCCGAACATTCCAAACTAATCGAATTTGCCAAGAAGAATGATGTTGCTTGGTCCTTTATCGGTCCGGATGATGCCCTGGCAGCTGGAATTGTAGATGATTTTAACCAAGCTGGACTCAAGGCTTTCGGTCCATCTCGTTTAGCAGCGGAGCTGGAGTGGTCCAAGGATTTTGCCAAGGAAATCATGGTCAAATACGGTGTGCCGACAGCAGCCTATAGCACATTTTCCGACTTTGAGGAAGCCAAAGCCTACATCGAAAAGCAGGGGGCGCCTATTGTGGTCAAGGCGGACGGCTTGGCTCTGGGTAAGGGCGTAGTCGTAGCGGAGACCGTAGAGCAGGCAGTCGAAGCAGCTCACGATATGCTCTTGGACAATAAGTTCGGCGACAGTGGTGCGCGTGTGGTCATCGAGGAGTTTCTGGACGGCGAGGAATTTTCCCTATTTGCCTTTGTCAATGGAGACAAGTTTTACATCCTTCCGACAGCACAAGACCACAAGCGGGCCTATGATGGGGACAAGGGGCCCAATACAGGCGGTATGGGAGCCTATGCGCCAGTTCCTCACCTGCCACAAAGCGTGGTGGATCAGTCAGTTGAGACGATTATCAAGCCCGTTCTCGAAGGCATGATAGCTGAGGGCCGACCTTATCTGGGCGTGCTCTACGCTGGGCTGATTCTGACAGCCGATGGCCCTAAGGTTATCGAGTTCAACTCGCGCTTTGGCGACCCAGAGACCCAGATTATCCTGCCCCGTCTGACGTCTGACTTTGCGCAGAACATCACGGACATTTTGGACAAGAAAGAGCCTGCTATCACTTGGCTGGATGAAGGCGTGACCCTTGGCGTGGTTGTCGCCTCAGAGGGCTACCCACTGGACTATGAGAAAGGTCTGCCTCTGCCGGCGAAGACAGACGGCGACATTATCACCTACTATGCTGGAGCTAAGTTTGCGGAAAATAGCAGAGCATTGCTGTCAAATGGCGGCCGAGTGTACATGTTGGTCACCACAGCAGATACCGTCTCAGCTGCGCAGAAAAAAATCTACGACCAACTAAAAAAACAAGATACTACAGGCCTCTTTTATAGGCATGATATTGGTGGTAAGGCTTTGTAAATCAAATCTATGAAACTTTTAGCCGTGAGACTTAAAAATAGACTTCAGGTGTTTGAAAAATGAAAAATAGGTTGCTATTTTTAGAAGGTTCAAGCTTGACCTCACGAGAAACTTTGACAGTTTTGTTGAAAGAAGGCTATAAAATTGATGTGTTATCTCCTAGAAGATTTTCCATTGCATACTTCAGTCGTCTAACCCATAGAGTTCCGATAGTTGATGTGAATCGTTTTCCTGTAAATTATCTGAGACAGGTTAGTCAGTTGCTTCATAAAACCAATTACAAGGCCATTTTGCCAACACATGAAGAAGGCTGGTTATTGGCGAATGGGAAACAATTTTTGCCTCAATCGCTACCAATCGCCCTTGCTGATAAAGAGCAGTTTAAAAAGTTGGCTGGAAAGATTGCTTTTGCTGAAACTGCGGATTTGTTAGGACTGCCTACACCTAAGTGGGAGTACGTGAAAGATGCAGACTCTATTCTGCTAGACTATCCTTATTGGCTGAAAGCAGATTATGGTACTGCCGGTCGCTCGGTTTATAAGATTTCAAGTAAGAAAGATTTGGCTGAAGTGACGAGCAAATTAACAGCGAGTGATGAGGAATGGATGGTTCAGCAAGACATAGTTGGAGACTATGGTCAGGTTCAAGCAGTGTTTGATCATGGAGAATTACTCGCAGTGCATTCTAGCGTAAAAGTAGGTTCTGGCGCGGGTGGTTCGGCTGCGGCAAGATTAAGCATAGAATCTAAAAGAACGAGAGAGCATGTTGAAAAATTAGGACAATATATACAATGGCATGGTTGCCTAACCCTAGATTTTATACGTAGGGGAGACCAATTTTACTATATAGAGTGTAACCCTAGAATGGTAGAGCCTGCTAACGCCTATAAAGCAGGAGTTAATTTTCCAAAAATCATGATAGAACTAGCTAGTCATAGCTACGCTAAATCTGAGGTCATTCTTGGTCAAGCAGGCGTTGAGACGCATAGTCTGATGGCTTTGATTATTGGAATAGCTGAGAAGACGAAAAGTAGAAGAAAAATATTGCAGACAATAAAGTACTGGCTTTTAAGACGTGATAGTGAAGAAGTGTTGACACCTGTCTGGAAGGATTTGCCGAGCATTATACCTCTTGTGACAATTATACTTCGTTTATTGATAAGACCTAAGAGCGTTGAAAATCTGGTTAATCAGACTGTTCAACATTATAGTGTTGAATCAGCTACTGTAAAAAATATTGAGCAAAAGAATTAGTTTATTCAGAGGAGAAAATATGAAACCAATTATTTCCATCATTATGGGCTCCAAATCCGACTGGGCAACCATGCAAAAAGCAGCTGAAGTCTTAGACCGTTTTGGTGTAGCCTATGAAAAGAAAGTCGTCTCTGCCCACCGTACACCGGACCTCATGTTCCAACATGCGGAAGAAGCTCGCAGTCGCGGTATCAAGGTCATTATCGCAGGTGCAGGTGGCGCAGCCCATTTGCCAGGAATGGTAGCGGCTAAAACGACTCTGCCTGTCATCGGCGTACCGGTCAAATCACGCGCTCTCAGCGGTCTGGACTCTCTTTATTCGATTGTGCAGATGCCGGGCGGTGTACCTGTGGCAACTATGGCTATTGGTGAAGCAGGAGCGACAAATGCGGCTCTCTTTGCCCTCCGCCTTCTTTCAGTAGAGGATCAGGCTATCGCGACAGCATTGGCGGATTTTGCAGAAGAACAAGGAAAAATCGCTGAGGAGTCTACAAATGAGCTCATCTAAAACAATCGGAATTATCGGCGGTGGCCAGCTGGGTCAGATGATGGCCATTTCTGCTATCTACATGGGGCACAAGGTCATCGCGCTGGATCCTGCGGCGGATTGCCCAGCCTCTCGCGTGGCAGAGATTATCGTAGCGCCTTATAATGACGTGGACGCCCTGCGTCAGCTGGCTGAGCGTTGCGATGTCCTGACCTATGAGTTTGAAAA
The DNA here is from genome assembly GCF_001807785.1 of Streptococcus sp. HMSC10A01. Taxonomy (NCBI): domain Bacteria; kingdom Bacillati; phylum Bacillota; class Bacilli; order Lactobacillales; family Streptococcaceae; genus Streptococcus; species Streptococcus sp. HMSC10A01. The sequence goes on from NZ_KV790980.1 coordinate 19,604, forward strand.
TGTTGATGCAGACGGTTTGGATGCCGTTATCAAGAATGGTCAGCTCCCTCAAGGGACGGACCTGCTCCGCATTTCTCAAAATCGGATCTTTGAAAAGGACTTTCTCGTAAACAAGGCCCAAGTCACGGTGGCACCCTACAAGGTCGTGACTTCTAGCCAAGACTTGGCAAATATTGACCTGTCCAAAAACCATGTTCTCAAGACTGCGACTGGTGGCTACGATGGGCATGGGCAAAAGGTCATTCGCTCAGAAGCAGACTTAGCAGAAGCCTATGCCCTAGCTGACTCAGCAGCCTGTGTCTTGGAAGAATTCGTCAACTTTGACCTTGAAATTTCTGTCATCGTGTCCGGAAATGGCAAGGACGTGACGGTTTTCCCGGTTCAGGAAAATATCCACCGCAACAATATTCTGTCTAAGACCATCGTACCAGCCCGCATTTCAGAGAGCCTAGCAGACAAGGCCAAAGCAATGGCGGTGCGAATCGCAGAACAGCTCAAGCTGTCTGGAACGCTTTGCGTGGAAATGTTTGCGACGGCTGATGACATCATCGTCAATGAGATTGCTCCACGTCCACACAATTCTGGCCACTACTCAATTGAAGCCTGCGACTTCTCGCAGTTTGATACCCATATCTTGGGCGTTCTGGGAGCACCATTGCCAGACATTAAACTACATGCACCAGCAGTCATGCTCAACGTTCTCGGTCAACACGTCGAGGCTGCTGAAAAATATGTCACAGAAAATCCAAGCGCCCACCTCCACTTATATGGTAAACTAGAAGCAAAGCACAACCGCAAGATGGGACATGTGACTTTGTTTAGTGATGTGCCGGATAGCGTGGTTGAGTTTGGGGAGGGGATTGATTTTTGAAATGATAGAAGAATTCGATGATGTATTTGAAGATGATATTACTACTCTGACATTTACTTATGCGGATGATGTAGTCATTCCAGAAATTCCGGATGCAGAAGGCATTCATATTGTAGAGATAACAAATAATCAGCTAGTTATAGAGCATACGCGCGATGATGATGAGGTCTATGATTATATAAAGAGTTTTGGATTAACAAGTCGCCCTATAAAACTTTCGATTGAATTTTGTGTTTACGAAGATCCTGAAGAAGAAAATTTTTAGAATTTAATGGAGAAAATCTATGATTCAAATCATCGTTAATGCTTTTGTGGAAAAGGATAAGACGGGAGCAGTTGTAGAAGTCTTGTTTGCTAGTAGCAATCACGAAAAAGTGAAAGCCAAGTATGAAGAGCTAGTTGCTCAATACCCCGAAAACTATTTAGCAATTTATGATTTACCCTTGGATACAGATTTGAATACACTGGATCATTATCCATCTGTGTTTATTGGGAAAGAGGAGTTTGAATAGCCTATGAAAACTATTGGTGTCAAGTAATCTGATATTGATCTGTCTATCTACGACACAACAGTAATGCATGCAGAGAAAGTAACGAAGTGGCTGGTTAAATAAGAGGAGATTTAAAGTATTAAGGGAATTTTATGGGAATATTTAATTTTGGAAAACCAAAAGATGAGGTTTTAGAGGCTAAGTTAAAGAAGCTTACTTCTGATATTGAAGCAAAAAAGTCAGATTTAGCAAAATTAAAGCAAGAAATAAGAACAAGTAAAGAGATTATTTCATTAGATACTGAACTTATTCTCAAGAAAGAAGAGTTAGCACATTTGAATGAGGAGATAGCTGTTGCTAATGATAATCTAAATTTACAAGAATTCGGTTTCTTTGAAAGGCAGTATAAATTTTCTGATAGCACAAAGTATAAAGATAGACTAGACACTTTAAGAATGGAACAAAAATCCATGACTAAAAATGGTACTGCTGGAAGAATAATCTCACCGATGCTTTTAAATAATAGCAAAAGTAAGGGGAGGGCTATGCAAAACCAACTAATTAAGGCGGCTTTAAGAGGATTTAATGGAGAAGCTGATGCTTTATTAGTTAAGGTTTCAGTGGTAAATGTTGATAAAAAAGTTAAGGCTCTAAGAAAAGCATTTGAACAACTGAATAAAATGTATTCACGAAATTTAATTGAAATTACTTATCAATATCTGGAATTAAAAATTGAGGAGTTACGTTTAGCAGCGGAGTATGAACTTCAAAAACAAGAAGAAAAAGAATTACTTCGTGAACAACGGGAACAAGAACGTGAGGACAAAAAACTTCAAGCTGAGATTAAAGCTCGTCGCAAACAGTTGGAAAAAGATAGGGCTCACTTTAAGAATATGGTTCAAAAAGTGGAAGAATTGTTAAAAAATGCTAGGGATGAAGAAATTGAAGAATTAAAACTTCAGTTAGCGGAGTATCAAGACAAACTTTCAGAATTAGATGAAATTGAAGAAGATATAGATTATCGTGAAGGTCATGCTACGGCTGGATATGTTTATGTTATTTCTAATATTGGCTCTTTTGGAGAAAATGTTTATAAAATTGGTGTTACTCGACGTTTGGAACCTTTAGAGCGTATTAGGGAATTGAGCAGTGCATCTGTACCGTTCCAATTTGACATACATGCTTTGATTTTTAGTGAAGAGGCATTTGCTTTAGAAACAGAATTACATAACCAGCTTTCTCAATATAAAGTTAACAAAGTAAATGGTCGCAAAGAATATTTCAAAGTTCCTTTTGCAATCATTAAAGATATTTTAGATACTCATAAAGAGTTAACAGTAGAGCTGACAGAAAATGCAGAAGCATTTGAATATAGACAAACTAAAGCTATTGAAGAACAACAATAGGATTGGAACTAAAGTTTCCCTAATATTTATTCTAGCTAAGTAAAACATCAAAAGAAAGGAAAAACAAACAATGATCAACCGTTACTCTCGCCCCGAAATGGCGAACATTTGGACTGAGGAAAATAAATACAAGGCTTGGCTGGAGGTAGAGATTCTGGCTGATGAGGCTTGGGCTGAGTTGGGTGAGATTCCCAAGGAAGATGTGGCTTTGATTCGTGAGAAGGCAGGCTTTGACATTGACCGCATTTTGGAGATTGAGCAGGAGACTCGCCATGATGTGGTGGCCTTTACACGTGCGGTTTCTGAGACGCTTGGTGAAGAGCGCAAGTGGGTGCACTATGGCTTGACCTCGACCGATGTGGTGGATACGGCCTACGGCTACCTCTACAAACAGGCCAATGACATCATCCGTGAGGATCTGCGTCGCTTCACTGACATCATTGCAGAGCGGGCGCGGGAGCACAAGTTCACCATCATGATGGGACGGACCCACGGGGTGCATGCGGAGCCGACGACCTTTGGTCTTAAGCTTGCGACTTGGTACAGCGAAATGAAGCGCAATATTGAGCGTTTCGAGATTGCGGCTGCGGGTGTGGAAGCTGGGAAAATCTCTGGTGCGGTTGGGAATTTTGCCAACATTCCACCATTTGTGGAAAGTTATGTCTGTGAGAAATTAGGCATACGTCCGCAGGAGATTTCGACTCAAGTTCTGCCACGTGACCTCCACGCTGAATACTTCTCAGCTCTAGCCTTGATTGCGACATCTATCGAGCGTATGGCGACCGAGATTCGTGGTCTGCAAAAGTCTGAGCAGCGCGAGGTCGAAGAGTTCTTTGCCAAGGGGCAAAAAGGATCTTCAGCTATGCCTCATAAGCGCAATCCAATCGGTTCTGAAAATATGACTGGTCTGGCGCGTGTCATTCGTGGTCACATGGTGACAGCCTTTGAGAATGTCTCTCTCTGGCATGAACGCGACATTTCCCACTCATCAGCTGAGCGGATTATCGCTCCGGACACGACCATCCTCATCGACTACATGCTCAACCGCTTTGGTAATATCGTCAAGAACCTGACCGTCTTCCCAGAAAACATGAAGCGGAATATGAACTCGACCTTTGGTCTTATCTTTAGCCAGCGGGCTATGTTGACCTTGATTGAAAAAGGCATGACGCGAGAGCAGGCTTATGATCTGGTGCAGCCAAAGACTGCCCAGTCTTGGGACAATCAAGTGGACTTCAAGCCTTTGCTCGAAGCGGACCCAGAAGTCACTTCCCGTCTGACTCAGGAAGAGATTGATGAAATTTTCAATCCTACTTACTACACCAAGCGCGTAGATGAAATCTTCAAACGCGTAGGCTTAGATTAAATATAGAAATAGGCGCTTCTTACGAAGTGCCTATTTGCTTGTTCTTAAATTTGACTGGCCAGCTGCCCGATTTTTTTGAGCATTTCTTGGCGTTGTTGATCTGTTTTGCGTTCTACTCCGTTGAGCTCTGTCAGTTTGACTGGAGAAATACCACAAAGTTTCAGGATTTGATTTTTAAGTACCTTGCCGTAGTCTTGGACGAAAGGCAGAGCAAAACCTGGTGTATTATGACTGACGATAATCCAGCCGGATTTCCCTTGCAGATGGCCTTGGAGTCCGACTTTCTTATAAGAGTAGGCAAAGTCGGCAGCAAAGACGCGGTCGATAAAACCTTTGAGAATGGCCGGCATACCGCTCCACCAGATAGGGAAAATGAAAATCAGATGGTCTGCCCAAGTAATCAAATCCCTGTATTTGGCCATTTCAGGGTCTTTGTGCAGGTCGCGGCGTCTATGTTCTTGGTCAAAGCGCAAGATAGGGTCAAAATTTTCAGCATACAAGTCCAAGGTTTTCACCTCATGCTTCTTAGAAAGATTGCTTTGAACTTCTTTGAGAATAGCAGCATTGAAGCCGGTTGGGCTGGGGTGGGTGTAAATAATCAAGGTTTTCATGATCGTTCTCCTTTGATATAAATGTCAAGCATATGCTCGATCGTGCTTTGGATGGCTTGAGGATCAAGGTCTTGTCCGATAGGACTGTTGGCCAGAACGGCTAGACCTGTGATAAAGCTCCAAAAGTGAAAAAGGCTTTCTGCTTCGCTATTGCTAAAATTTTCCTCCTTGCGAAGCTTTAAAACAAGCTCCTTAAATTTATCAAATCCAGGCAAATCGGACTCCAAGAGAATGGTGTCCTGGGTCACTTTCATATATTTAAAAGGAAATTTGATAAAGAGAGCTTCGAAAAAATAAGGGTAGGTCTTGGCAAAAATAATGAAATTAAGACCAAGCTGGGTCAGCTGATCACGCGCAGAACCTGTCGCATCAATACTTTCATTGATTTCCTGATTGAGAAACAGTGAAAGCCGGGCCAAAACGACCTTTAGATAGCCTTCCTTGCTCTCAAAATGGCGGTATGGAGTGCCGTGAGTTACACCACAGGCCTTGGCGATAGTCCTGAGCGAAAGCTTTTCAATTCCATGTTTTCCGATTTCTTCAATCCCTGTTTGAATGAGCTGTTCTTTCAGCTGGGCAGTATTGCGTTTCATGTATCTCCTCCAAAAGTATACACTGTCTACTTATCTATTTTTAGTATATACTGTCTACTTTTTCTTGTCAAATAAAAATAGGCAAGACTATCACGCTATCCAAAATCTACAATGAAGCTCTTGTTGCCTATCTTTTAAAAAATGAAAAGCTACTGTGATACAAGTCCATATTACTAGTAGTAAGACAAGGGAGCATAAAAAGACACCCTTTTGAGTCCTAGCTCAATGTGCTAAAGGGTGTCTTTTGATTTTTATTCTTTATCTTTAGTCTCTGGGACTTTCTTGAATTTCACTTTGAAATAGGCGGTTACATCATTTACCTCATCTCGTGATTCTAAAGTCAATGTAAGAATGTCGCCTTCAATACTATAGTTATACGTTTTTTCATTTTTAACATCTGCAATAGAAAGTACGACTAATTGCAAAATATTTGGTGTTTCAGGGAAGGTAATCGTATGATTCTTAGTATCGATTTTACCATTTCTAAGTAAAGAATGGACCGTGTAATCATTGTCGTTAGAATCATAAGTAGTGTATTTCATATGGGATTGATAAGTTGCTAAATCTGTTTTTAACTTGCGAAATCTTGCCTTTATAAAACCGTCTTTAGAAATAGTTGACGCAGAGTATTTCTTTAGGTAGTAATCGTAGAAATTGCCGAGACAAGTTCGCATAGGAGCTGTATATTCAAATTCAACCTTATTGTTAGAAATATTCAATGTAGGTGCTAGATCTTTCCAGCCGTCAGAATAGCTTAGCCGCGTAGCCTTTTCTTCATCAAAGTCTTGATAGCCTAAACTACGTTCAACTGAACTTCTAAAGTCAACAGCTTTCCATTTTCCATCAAGGGTAGAGGTTTTGGCAGTGCTAGAGCTAGAGTTAGAATCATTTCCGCATCCTGTGAGTACAAAGAGAGAGCAACAAGCGATTAAGAATGCTTTCATATATTTTTTAAACATCTTTGCTTCTCCTTTCTATTTCTTCTCTTGTTTTTGAACTTGTTTGAAACGGAATTCAAAGTGAGCAGGGAGTCCTTCCTTTGTGGTGGTACCGTCTGCATAAAGATAGAGAATACCATCCTTGATCTCATAATTGTAAACGACTGGATCTAATTTATCGCCTACAGAAGCAGGGAAGGAATTAAGAATTGACAACCCTTCTTTAAATGAGATGGTTTGTTTGCTTTTATCAATATCTCCTGTTGCAGAATATCTGAAAATGCCACTGTCATTATCCATGCTTACTTTATATTGTTTGAATTCTTCAGAAAAACTTGACTCGCCTTTATAAACTTCTTTAATGAAATCAGCTTCTGTTGTTTTATCTTTATCTCTGTAAATTGAATAAAAGGCTTTTGCAAAAGGTGTGACATCGTAATCATAACTTAGGTTAACAGTATTTCCGTCAACTTTTAGTGCCATTTTAAAGTCTTTGAAAGCTTCAATGAATCTTGCAAAAGTGATGCCCTTCATACCTTTGGGAATGAACACTTTTTGAATCGATTCAAGTTCGTCTACAGATTCCCATTCTCCAGACAGGGTGGCCGTTTTCTGATCAGATTGAGCGACATTTTTGTCTGTCTTTTGGTTTTGTCCGCAGCCAGCAATCACGAAGAGTGCTAGGAGAGTGAAGAGAGTAAGAATCAATTTCTTCCATTGTCTAGACATTGTAATTCTCCTTTTTAGTTATAATTTTTTATTACTTTTTTGGACTTGACTTTACCTTATTGAACTTCATTGGATATTCCAAATGAGTTTGTCTTGTTTTATAAAACATAATCTCGCCACCACGTGTGCCATTTTTTGGCTTCATTATAACGTAATTCCTATAATTAAGCTAGTTAGAATCTACATTAAAAGTAAAAATTGGTGAATTTCTGTTATCTAGATAAATTGAATATCAAAGAAACTGTACCTATATAAAAAATTCAAATTGATTTTGGGGTTTAGAATAGATAATATAAAATTCAGATATTTTGTTAAAATCAAAAAAAGCCCTTAAAAACAAGATTTCTAGTCATGTAGATGCTTTAAGGATCTAAAGTAAGTCTTGCATATTCATCATTTTACACTAATTCCCTTTCAGGAAAATAAGTATTTTTCGGAAAGTTTGAATATAGAAATCCCGAAAGTCGTTGGGATTTTAGGCATTTTGTCGGTATTTTGATTACATGGCAACTTTAGTACAGGCTATTAAAAAATTAGCTATTAAAGATGTTGTCTTATATGCTGATAAACAAATCAAAGCAACAAAAGAAGTTGTGACAAAATAAAAAACGCAGGCTGGGATGAGCCTGCGTTTTGAATTCCACAAATTTTAGAAAAGACTACGCTATTTCAAAAATTTTTAGGAATGAGAATTAAATATTTAATATTTGGTCATGAAATCTCCAAGACTTTTGATTTGTTGTTTAATAATGTGGTATTGTTCAGTTGAACTTTTAGGGAGAACATATCTTGTAGACCGTCCCTTACCTTCTATTTCAATATATTTTTTATTTTGTAGGGATTTCAAGTTTTCTCTAAATTTATACTCAGTCATTAGAGAATTTTCAAGGATATCATTTTTAGTAATGCTACCATTTTTAATGATATATTCAAGTATAATCTTTTCACTATCTGATGTATCTGCATAAGAAGACAGTAAATCTACTTTCCAGATTGTAACAATAGTACTATCAAAAGTTGTACTTACTTCAGGAATTTTTAGTTTATATTTTTCGGAAATATCAAAAATTTTCGGTCCACCTGACCCAGCTTTTTCTGACATCCCAATTCTACGGAATAATGAAGAGATTGTACTATTTCGCGTTTTGGAAGTTCCACCATGTATAAATTCGGGAATAGAAATTTTCATCTTACCTGGATTTTTAAATTCATAGAAGTCTTGGTATGCTGTAATAACTATAGGTGAATCAAAATCATAGTAAGCATGCATTAAGCAGTTCACTAAAGCCTCACGTATAGATTCAGATAGGTCTTTCTTGAATGGTAAACGATGAGCAGATTCGTTACTGAGCTCAAATCTATCATTTGTTGTAGTGGTTAATTTATTATATGCTAAATTGAAAAAGTCAAACATATTCAAATCAGGGTACATCATATCACCTGTTGAAATTCTATCGTTCCACCTAGTTGAAAGAGATGTATCTTTTTCAAAATAGTCTAATTGGAATTTGGGATAACGAGAAATGATAGAGTTATACTTTCCAAAGAATATCAGTCCTCCTGCGGTTAATTTATATATATTATCTGTCCTGTCTTTTTTAAATACGCCAATTTCGATTAGAAAATCTCTCAAAGAAATGCTATTGTATTTTGTTTTACCAGTAAGTTCAATTAATAATTGCTTATAATGTTCTATCGTATCTATATTTAGGTCATTTTCGTCAAAATTATTAAGTAACTCACTATCAATATCATCATGTGAACTAGTCATAAGATATTTGAGTTCTTCTTTATCAAGTTGAACGTCGCCTTCGCCTAACCTTTTGTATGATTTACGATAATCATTTTTAAGATGAACGGGTTTTTGGTCAGGATTAGCTTCTCTTACAGTGACTACAATAAGCTGTTTATTTTTGTTTGGGATATTAACGTATTCGATATCGTTGTCGGTAAGTAGATTACAACTGACTTTTTGTTTGTTTGCGACTAAAGCAAATAGATTATCTCGTATTTTTTGAGGATTATTAACTCCTTGGTAGGGGTCAATATTTTTTTCGTCTATCCCGAGAATTATTTTCCCGCCATTAGTATTTGCAAATGCTGAGTAGGTTTCCCAGAAGGATTCTGGAAGACTGTTTTTAGCTTTTTTGTATTCTAAATCGACTCCTTCAAATTTTAAGTTCATATTTTTCCTTTCTAAAATATAACGTTACTTAAATTTGTTTTTAAACGATTGTCACGCGAGAAAGCAAATTTTACAGGAGATTAAAATCCTTGATTTCATCGTATTTCTGGGACTTCATCTTAAGCAGTTACGCGAAAATCACGCGAAAATCACGCGAAAATCACGCGAATATTGTTCATCAAAATTCAGTTAAAGAATTTTAGAATATAGAATAGACAGATTTAATTAAAAATTTTTTGATGAGATTTTTAAAACCCTATGCATGAATTTGCAATCTATTCCATTATAACACAACGATAAGAAAAATAGATGGTGGAGCGAGAATATAAAAAGAGAAACCTCATAATGAAGTTTCTCTTGCTTATAATTGTCCGAATCAATATTCTTATTTCAAAAAAGGTAGTGAAAAAGGTAGTGATTCGGTTGATTTTTATTGCAATGTAGTGAAATTTGAAATTTCAAAAATCGCTTAAAATCAAGGTTTTTAACGTCTGTTGACGTGTATTGAATCCCTATTTCACTTCTGTAAAGGTTGTGAATGTTATTTTAGCACCCTCTAAACGCCTTCATATCAACGTTTTTAGATTATTCTATAGAAAATGTAGTCATAAATGTAGTCATTTTGCTATGCCGTCAATTTCGCAATTTCTTTGAGATAGATTTCAACTGCTTCCGCCTTCTTTTTCGGTGCCAATTCAGCGTAAGTGTCCATTGTCGTTTTAATCGATTTATGGCCCATTCTTATCTGGAGTTCTTTCCAGTTCGCACCAGCATTCAGCATCAAAGAAGCATGTGTATGACGGAAAAGGTGGAAACCATAGTTTGGTAGTCCCAACTCAGTCAAACGCTTTTTAAGCGTTGCACGTTCATTTCTATCACACATATAGTTCCCGTAAATTGTCGGGAAAATTAGATCCACAGTTGGTAAATCATGACTCACAAAATAATCACTCATCTCAGCATGAAAAGCTTTCAAGTCATCTAAGACTTGTCTCGGGACTGCAACTCTTCTGTTGCCAGCATCAGTCTTGGCACTGTTCTTACAAACAATCTCGCCCTTAATCTCAAGTTTCTTATTTCCAGCTTTCCACATTAGTGTTTTATTGACGATAATTTCATTAGCATCAAAATCCAAATCATTAATCGTCAAAGCTAGAAGCTCATTGATTCGAAGTGCAGAAGCTAGCAGCGTGTCGCAGATAACTTTGAATCTTCGATTAGCTCGTGTATCAGGTAAAGTATTCAGATAGTTCAGCCAAGTAGCCAAATCCTCTCCATGCAATACCATGATTCTCTCCTTTACCACCTTTGGTTTTGGAGGAATTTTCACTGTACGAGCGGGATTATTTGTTAGTTCAAAATTCGTGATCCCATAATCGAAAATATCACTGAGCTTATAGATAACTGCACCGAAATCTTTTGCATGGCCCTTTTTAGATTTTTTCATACCTGATTCAACTGACTTTTTAGATTGCTGGGCTAGCTTATTAACCCAAATCTGAATATCTGCAGATTTTATTTCTTCAGGCCTATATTCTCCAAACTTAGGGATGAGATAGGTATCAAGATAGCTTCGGACTCGGTTAATCGTATTCTGAGAAGTCACCCAAGTTACAAAACTGACAAACCAGGCTTCTGCTAACTCCTCGAAGTTATTAATCAGCAAAGTCTCTTTTAGAGTTGAGCCCTTCGCTTCAAATTCAAGCCGAGCTTGAATGATTTTTCTATCAAGACTTTTTAGAGTCTTAGCAGTTATAGATGATGTAACTTTTTTTCCAGTTTTAACATCTACACCAATATACACTCCACGTTGCGTATAGCTAATACTTCCATTACTCTTGGTAGTTTTAATGACTTTCCGATTGTTGTGAATGATAGTTTCTTTCTGCATAGTAGCCTTTCACGTTCGGATATATAAAAGGCTAAAATAACAACCTCACACTATTTATGTGATGTTACTATTTTAGCACATTTTTAAAATTAAGGAGTTAAATAGTTCAGCACATCTTCCATTTTGTAGTAAACAGTTCGAGTACCCTCGATAGGTGGTTCAAGACGCTTAAGACCTGTCTTCTCCCACGATTTCAATGTATTTGGTGAAATTTTAAGTATAGAAAGCAGCTCTTTCTGAGTTAGAATACTCACATTCTTTTGAATATCTTGCTGTTTCTGCATCATAGCAAGTAAACAAGTCAAAATCTGTTCAATTCGATTCAATATTAATAATTGATTTGAGGTCATCTATCCATCTCTTTGTCTTTCAAATGATTATTTTCTCTATGAGAATTTTGATTCCGTCGATATTCCTCATTCTTTTCTTTCAAACGTTTCTTTTCTCTGATATAATCCTGTTTAAGATAAAGTAAGTCGTCTTCTTTTTTCTTCTGTTGTTCTTTATTTTCACGATATTGTTTACGATAGTAAGCCTCATCTTCTTTAATCTGTTTAATCATATAATCTTGTTTATTCTTATTATATCGGAGTGAATCCAACAATTTTACAAAAAAGAATGGCTTCTGAACAATTAATTTTAAAAGAATGGGCTCGTTTTTACGTGCATAATTTACTAGACTACCAAATTCTGTAAAATTATATTCATTAATGATATCGATAGCCGTTTCTAAATAATTATCTTTACTGTTCTCAATAATAAACTGCTCAAGATCAAATCCACAACCTGCAACAATATCTTTAACATCGTACTGTGTTTTCTCCGGATTCTGAGCATGAGTCAAATAATGAAACATTCCGGTTGGGGACATAACAGCCTCAACATGCTTTGGTGTATTTAATTTTTCAGTCAGAAGCTCAGAAACTTGGCTTTCGCTCTTGAGCGAATCAAAGAAAAGCACACCATGTCGATGAGTTTTTTTAAATTCCCCAGTTTCTTCATTGATATCCTTATCATGCCATGGGCTAAGAACGAAAGGAACTCCCATTCTTTCAAGAATTTCTTTATGATTTTCAGGAGCGCTATCTTGATAAAGCAAGAAAGTCCACTTATTAGCACGTCTATTTTTAATCATAGATATTACCTCTTTTATTAATAAAATTTTCCCTATTATTTAAATCAATGAATTTTATACCTGGGCTACCTCTATTTAACAATACAAAATATTGGTTGGTTCGTTTGCAACTTAACATCGTTTTTTCCTCACTGTATTTTCCAAACAAATATGATAATTTTCGTAAACTGACTTAACTTTTTGTTTGTTGATTATTGATCCATTGGTCGTAGTGCTCCCCAATAGGAATGAATGATTTTAGAAAATGGAGTGTGTTTGACCTTCACTATGTGAGTCAAACACTCCATTTCCCTTATCTTTTTGAACCTTTGTAAAACAATTTATTCCCAATTCGCACCGCAGATGAAAAATAAAAGTTTGGATTGTAATTCGAGATTTCTTCTTTTACATGTGATTCTATATTTTTTAAAATGTGCTGTGATTGTTGAGCTACAGGATATTTTAAAACAACTAGCACACTCTCATTTCGTACATCAACAATACAATTTGAGAGTGATTTATTGAAATCTCGTAAAATTTGATTTCTTTGAAAACTATTTGCAGAAGTTGAGATAGTCTCATGTTGTATTAAAAAATAACGTAGTCTGATAGTTTGTTTCACTGATTCAAAATAGTTGGATATTTTGTCTGTTTTATATCTATCCGTCAGCTCAATTGTTAATAAAATTGAAAGAAGTAAAAACAGCATAATAACAACTAATAAAAATATCATAGAAAGCAAATACAATTTATTTTGTATTACGACAATTTTTCTTGAAAAAACTTCATTATTAAATAAAAGAATTAAAAGACGAGAAGTTATACTCAATACAGTAATAAGTATTACAAAAACCAGTAGATATCTAGAGAGATTGAATGTCTTCTGAAAAAATGTCTTCTCCATTATAAAATTCCTTTCTTTGTGTAATAAGTAGGACAAAGCAGCGGAAGAACTTGATAAGGATGCTCATTATCAATGATTTGAATTAACCCTGTACCTTTGCCAATTGGAATCACAATCCCTTCTGGGTCCAAGTCTGGAAACAGAAATTGTGTTGTCTTTTGATTGATGTTTCCAATCTGAATAAGCACATTCAGTTGTTCCCGAACCGAAACTGGGATTGCGGTATGGTCTAGACGTTGCCCCACCATACAAAGATGTATATTTGACGATCTCGAGAGCAAAGCTATTTCTGAAAGTAGTGAAAAAAATGAATCCCTTATAGTTTTATTGACTCCTTCGGATAGCGCAAGCATTTCATCTATTACAACTGTATAATGCCTAAATTTATGGGCTGGATTATCATAGAGGATTTCTTGTCTTTGGTGTATAAGATTTAAGCAAGAACTGAGATGTCCATTGATTTCTGAAACAAAGTCTGATTTGGAGCGATTTTTCTGAGGATGTAGAACGGCAATTCCATTTTCTCGTGCCCAACGGCTAGGAGTATCGAATTTAGGATCTACAATAATCAAGTCAGAAATATTTTTGAGCATAGACAGAAAATAGGTCAGAGCATAAGACTTACCAGAACCGCTGTTTCCTGCAATAGCCATCGAAGTTACTTTGTTGTAGTCAAGAGTAAGATTTTTCATAATTGGAATGAAATTCCCTTTTTGATTGCCTACGAATTCTTCTAAATCAGGAATTACTAAGCGTTCAGAGATACCGATTTTCCAAGGAAAAAAGAGCCCCCGCTGGACATGAATGTCATCTGTATCTAGTGCCACAAAATATGCTGAGTTTTGTTTAAGTACCGTATACTTTGGATAGAGAGCTGCATTAGCTATAAGAAAAATCTTCTGATAAAGATCGTCATCAATAATGTATCCAGCTGGTAGTCTCGGTATAAACATAAAACCATCATTCATGATTTTAATGTCAAAACTATTAGTGTAGCTAGTCTCTCCTTGCATGATACTCCCAAGCCCCATATTTAGGGCTTGGAGCAAGTATTGTGCAAGTTCTTTAGTAGTCATTATTTGACCTCTTTGATGTTATTCGCACGGAAATAGACATTGTAGCCGACTTCACATGCTTCTAATCCATCAAAGTCTACCATCGCTAAATACGATGGAAGAGTTACTTCAGATTCAAACTTCACCTGGAACGGTGGTAACCCTTTTTGAGAGAACCAGGCTTTGTGACCGATAATCTCACCTGTTGGCTGACCATCTTCAAACTTAATTTGAGCTTCAAATTCAGTACTCAAGCAATGAATCGCTTGCTTCTGATCAACATATTGTTTAGCAGTGTTAGCTGAATAGCCATTTTTTCGATTTTTTGTACGCATAAACGTACCTCCTTTTATTTTTTCTTAGCTAAGTTGAATCTAGTTTATCAAAGGAACAAATTATAAGTCGTCAAAAATTTTGACGGTTTAAAAATCATTATTGTGATAATAAGCAAGCTAATTCAATAAGCCAGTCGCAAATTTTCTCCGAAATTTCATCGGATGTTTCTTCAACTGGAAACGTTGGAAAAAGATTTAACAAACTTGCGATAAATTTGTCAATAATATTTTTTTCAAAATTTTCAAATTTAATATCATTTTTTTCATATCTTCTGTTTAAAAAGATAAAAAGTTGGGCTCGTAGCAATGATTCTTCAAAATGTGAATCTGTTTTTATAGCTTCTAAAATTTCTGAAATAAGGCCTATACAAAACGTCTCATTTGGGAAAAAGAGATCTCTAGGAGTATTAATTCCCAAGCTTTCTTGAAATGAGTCTGCAGCTTTATTTGTCATATTTCGCTTCCCTTTCAAAATTTCTCTAACCGTAGTACTACTCAACATCTCAATATCATATTGACCACATGTCCGACCTACTTCATCTTGTTTTAAACTCTTCTCTTTCATCTGTTCTTTCAAATACTTTCCTAATTTTTTTCTATATATTTGAACAATGATTTCTTTATTATGCATTATACTACTCTCCTTTTTTAGGCAAAAAAAAGAGCCATCCGACCGATGGCTCTTTGATTTTTTAATTTGTAATAGTAGTATGCCACAAAAAGCGATTTAAAAAATTTCAGATTTCATAAAAAATAAATTGATCATTTTTAATGGTATAATAACATCAAGTAGTAATATTATTGGAGTTGAAATGAATATCAAAGAACAGAAAAAAAATGCCCAAGCGTTTATTAAACGTTGGGAAAATCGTGGGAATGAGCGACAGGATAGTCAATCTTTCTGGCTAGATTTACTTCAGTCAGTATATGGTATTGAAAAACCTTCGGAATACATAACATTTGAAAATCCAGTCAAGATGGATACAACAAGTTTTATTGATGGGTACATTGAAAAAACTAGAGTCTTAATTGAACAAAAAAGTAGGACTAAAGATTTATCAAAAGCAATTGTACAATCTGATGGGTCTAAATTGACTCCGTTCCAGCAAGCAAAGAAATATGCTACAGAAATTGGATTCTCAAGGTATCCTAGATGGATTGTAGTGTCAAATTTCCAAGAGTTTCGTATATACGATATGGAACAACCAAACAGCGAGCCTAAGATTGTTCGATTAGAAGATTTGGACAAAGAGGCTTACCGTCTGGAGTTTTTAATAGATAAGACAAATGAACACCTAGAACGTGAAATGAAGGTTTCTATCGAAGCTGGAGAAATCGTTGGAGAAATTTACGAAGGACTTCTTAAACAGTACATTAATCCAGATAGTCCAGATAGTCTTCATGCGATTAATCAACTTGTTGTTCGTTTAGTTTTTTGCTTGTATGCAGAGGACGCTGGTATATTTGGACATAAGATGATGTTCCATGATTACCTGGCTCGTTTTAGCAGCCGTGATTTTCGTAGTGGTTTAAAAGACCTTTTCAAGATTTTAAATACGCCGATTGAGGACCGTGATCCTTACTTAGATGACGAATTACTGGCCTTCCCATACGTCAACGGAGGGATGTTTGCTGAGAATAATTTGGAAATTCCCAAATTTACAGACGAGCTCCGTGAGTTGATTTTGGAACATGCATCATCTAGCTTTGATTGGTCAGAAATTAGTCCTACAATTTTCGGTTCAGTATTTGAATCAACGCTGAACCCGGAAACACGTAGAAGCGGTGGTATGCACTATACCTCTATTGAAAATATCCATAAAGTAATTGATCCACTCTTCCTAGATGAACTAAGAGATGAATTGAATGAGATTCGTCAATTCAAGCAATTTAAAACGGTTGAACAAAGAGCTAAACAGTTCCAGTCAAAACTATCTAGTCTGACATTCTTTGATCCAGCTTGTGGTTCAGGGAACTTCCTGACAGAAACTTATATATCCCTCAGACGCTTAGAAAATGAAGCTATCAAGCTTTATATGGGGGATACAGTAGCATTGGATTTAGGTCAAGACCTTGTTAAGGTGAAGTTAAATCAATTCTATGGTATCGAGATTAATGACTTTGCGGTTTCTGTTGCTAAAACGGCTCTCTGGATTGCAGAAAGTCAAATGTTGGAAGAAACCAAAGACATAGTGTTTGCGAACATTGATTTCTTGCCTTTAAAATCCTATACAAATATTGTTGAAGGAAATGCTTTAAGGACGGATTGGGAAACCATTGTACCTAAAGATAAACTAAACTATATAATTGGGAATCCGCCTTTCGTGGGGCACTCAATCCAAAATGCAGAGCAAAAAAAGGATATGCGAGCAATATATGTTGATGAGAACGGCAAAGAGTATTCATTGGCCGGAAAGATTGATTATGTTGCGGGTTGGTATTTCAAAGCTTCTGAATTAATTTTCGGAACAGCTGCTAAAGTTGCGTTTGTATCTCCCAACTCAATTTGCCAAGGGGAGCAAGTTGCAGGTGTTTGGAAACCTATTTATGATAGATTTAATATTTCGATTGACTTTGCTTACCAGACGTTCAAATGGAATAGTGAAGCAAAAGATAAGGCAGCTGTACACTGTATCATTGTTGGATTTAGCTCCGATACAAATAAAGGAATTAAAAAACTATATACAGGTTCAAATACATTAGAACTCGTTGAAAATATTTCTCCTTATTTATTACCAGGAAAAACTATATTTGTCGAGTCACAAAAAAAACCACTAGGGAATGTATCTCCTATGTATTTCGGTAGTAAGCCAACCGATGGTGGTTTCTTCTTCTTAACTCCAGAAGAGAGAGAAGAATTTGTAATAAAAGAACCTCAATCTTTAAAATATATCCATAAGGTTTTAGGAGCTCAAGAGTATATAAATAACATTGAACGGTATTGTTTATGGTTAGTTGATATAACTCCCGAAGAATTAAAAAATAGTCCTATGATCTATGAACGAGTGCGTAAAGTCAGAGAGTTTAGATTATCAAGTAAAGCTGAATCGACAAGAAAATTTGCTGATAGACCAACTGAGTTTAAGCAAAATGCTCAACCTGAAACTCCATATCTTATTGTACCAAGAGTATCATCGGAGAATAGACGATATGTTCCAATCGGTTATATTCAACCAGAGGTAATAGCGACAGATGCCACTCAAATCATACCTAATGCAAGTCTATATGAATTCGGTGTTGTCACCTCAAATGTTCACATGGCATGGATGCGTACTGTTGCAGGTAAGTTAAAATCTGATTACCGATATTCAAGTACAATTGTTTATAATACTTTCCCTTGGGTAGAAATTAGTGAACAACAAAGAAAAGGAATAGAGGAAACTGCCAAAGAAATACTAAATGTAAGAACTAAATATTCTACAAGCAGTCTTGCTGCGTTGTACGATGACAATATTATGCCTTCTGATCTGAGAACAGCACACCAAAAAAATGATCGAGCGGTTATGGAAGCTTATGGTATGACAAAGATCGTAGACGGGAAGAGAACGTGGTTAACTGAAAGTGAAACAGTTGCACGATTATTTGAGATGTATGAAGAAATTATACAAAAAACCAATTAATATTTTTATGACACAAAAAACCTCAGAAGTAATCTTCCGAGGTTTTTTGTAATTTTATTCTTGCCTTATTCTGAACATGATTGAAGATCTAGATACAGTTTTAATTTGTGAAAGTTTGTTATAGAATTCGAGTTGCCCAATAATAGCAAGATCATAATTTTGATGTTGGTCTATTTCATCCCTGTTTTCCCCTCTAAATATAGTTGTCTTTGTTTTCCACTCGCCTTGTTGGTTGGTTTTAACAATCAGTTTGTATCTAGTTCCCCATTTAGTCTCAATTTCTTTAACTTCTAAATGAACACTCCCATAAAATAGAAAGATGTTATTTTCTTCGTCCTTATCAAACCAGCTATTCAAAGATTTTCTGGGGATACATTTTCTAGTATTAGGTTGACCTTCTTTTCTGACTAATATTGTAAAAGGATTATCGCCTACATCGTTAGCAGGAATTTGATTTTCTTCTCGTTCTCTTAGCAACATTCGATTTAACATTGCTTCAAGTCTATCTTGCATCTCCTCCTCACCTAAATTACTAACATAATCCTTGATTTCCTTCCTGGATACAGATTCATATTTGAGAGAACAATCCGCCATATGATCTGACGACGGTAATGTAGACAAAAAAGCTCTTTTTTTTGATGTTTTATGAGTAAATGCTAGCTCAGCAATCCTACATTCTGGACAACATATTCTACCACGGTAACTCGAAATATCTCCACTTTTTTGTTCATATTCCTTTTCTAATTCATCTAAATTATGAATTCTTTGATCCCCAGTGAAATAGAATTCTTTAAATTTCTCTCCCATTTTACCTACTCCTTAACTCAATAATATATCATATATGCTATATTATACCTAATTCAAAAAAAATGCTATTATAAACTTGAAAGTAAATTATAGAAATCTTATTTTGGGTTAAAATATTGATAAACAGAAGAAATTAATAATATCGTAAGAGCTATAAATAATTAATTCTACTAGTTAAGAGCCATATTTAGAGTCATACATCTAAATTAATTTTATAATGAGTTATTACTTCAACAAACCAACTTCTTAACATATTAATGGTATAATAACATAGAGGAATTACTATGGAAGAAAATTTAAACCCTAATATTGATCCACGAATAAAATTTAAACTACTGCCACCAGCTACTATTATTAAAAATTTTGTTGACGGAGAACCTGATTGTAATTATGAGAACTATTTGCTAGAGCTACTTAATAAGTCATCTCATTTTAAAGAAAAAGGACAATCTCTTTTCTCTAAACCGTTAAATGAGAATAATGGTCAATGCGATGCAATATCAAAAAATTATGAAATAGACTTTAAATTATTATCATCTAGCACTAGATTACAAGCTAGTCATTTGTTTTCTCCAGGTATTAGCAATGACGGTGACGGTATAATTGGTATTCATGAAAGTAAAAAGAAATTCGGTGAAGTAAAAGCTACTCAGATTCATGTTGCATTCCGAACAAGAGATATATCAGAGCTCACTCGATTAGGGGAAAACTTTTTAAATATTAGAAAGTATGGTATTGAAAGAGATATCATAAAAGTGTTGAAAATGCTTGAAAAACAGAAAAACCTTTTATTATTTTTTCCATATTCGTTTGAGCTGATTGATATACTCGAGACAGATAATTCAGATGATATTATTGTAAGCGCGTTAAATTATGATTTCAAATCATTATTTGAATACAGAGATTTAAAAGCGAAGGGATTTGATACCTATTTTGTAACTATATTTCAAGATAGATTTTATATTTTTTCTATTCTAGACGACACCCTCTGTTTAATTGAGAAAGTAGATTGTATGTCACTGCCTACATTTATTAAATTAAAAAATTACCATCTATAAGGAGGACGAGCTATTGATCAATCCAGATTTTTACAAAAGACTAGCAAAGATATTCTGTGGAGATGAGATAGAGCTGTTTACTTATAAATCAGGTCCTCAGCTAGTTTCTTTTTTCAATACCCATTTCCATACCCAAGATAGTTATGGTCAGGGTTTTCCTACAAGATGGATATATGTGAATGACAAGCTGTTGGACTTTTCATATAGAGGCATTATCAATTCATTTTTCAACCTTATACTCAGCAAACAATATCTTTTAACAGAGCGTCAGATAAGTGAAGTGGATGCTATAGAGCATCAGCAGAAAATAATAAATGAATTAGATAAAATTTGTTCTGTTTATTCTTTAAAACTCTCAAGAAAAGGAAATGAATTTTATTTAGTAGAAATTGATTTAGATTTAGTTGAGATTGGAAAGGGTGGTTTTGCTGATATTTATTTCCAAAAATCTACAGGATTAGTGGTAAAAAAACTAAATGAGGAATCTGTGAGACGACAATCGTTGAGGAGCAGGTTAAAAAGAGAGTATGAAATAACTAAGTCTTGTTCGGATATTGAGAGTATTATTCGAGTATTTGATTTCGATAGTAGTAATTGTTCATACACAATGGAAAAAGCCGATGATACATTGGGAAATTATATTGAAGCAAGTGAGCTGACAGAGGATTCTAAGCTCAATATATTGCGTCAAATACTTTATACTATGTCTCTTGTCCACCAAAGAGATGTTCTGCATAGAGACTTAAGTCCAACCAATGTTTTCTTCGTGAATGGGATAATTAAGATTGCTGATTTTGGATTAGGAAAAAACCTAAATACTCTGACTTCTCATCAAACAATGGATACAACTTCTTTCGGTCAACTCTTTTATTGCGCACCAGAGCAACTAGCCCTTTTAAAAGATGCAGATAAACGAAGTGATGTGTATTCATTGGGACGTATTATTAATTTTGTTATGACTAAAAATCCTATTATTTTTTCACATTCTCTTCGTTCTGTTAGTGAAAAAGCTACGAATTTAGAACCTGATTATAGGTATCAAGATGCTACTGAAATGTTGAGTGCATTAAATGCATGGTTGAGCATTAGAAGCGATAAAACTTTTAAGAAAACAATATGGGAAAAAATTGGCCACGGTGTTTTTGATGACGATATAGAAAACTATATCTATGAAATGCCAGCAAGAGAGTTATGTCAATCATGCATCAAAAAAAGTGATATTTTTATTGAAAGCTTAATGGTCTTTATGAAGTTAGATGATACGCACGCAATTTATATCATTCAGACGATTCATTCTAACTACGAGCAATATTTGAAGCGATTTGAAGATGCAGATCCTTTTGCCTCTCTTTCTTATAGAGTTTTAAAGGGACAATTTTCCTTCAATGTTAATGAAGTGGCTGCCCAAATTTTACACTATGTAGCTTATGAAGTTGGGCGCTTTTCTGCTCAGCGTATGATAGATAACCTTATTGAAAATGGGATTGAACCAATGATTGAATCCATTTTAGAAAGATAAATTAAGAAATATATTATGGCAAAAGAAAATAATATTATAGAAACTACATTAACGCAAATAGCACGGACCTCTCACGGTAATAATTTGAACATTGATGACTGGAATTGTGGGTTTAAAAATTGGAAAATGCTACCAATTGAAGATGGTAAATATTATATATTTTTGGACAAAGTAAAAATGGATTGTAGAGTAGTCCAAAAACCTATATATCGTGATAACCCAATAATGTGGAAGGTTATACTTAGAAAAGAACCTAAAGCTGATTATTTCATTGATGCTCTAAGTAA
The DNA here is from genome assembly GCF_001807785.1 of Streptococcus sp. HMSC10A01. Lineage (NCBI taxonomy): Bacteria > Bacillati > Bacillota > Bacilli > Lactobacillales > Streptococcaceae > Streptococcus > Streptococcus sp. HMSC10A01. The sequence goes on from NZ_KV790980.1 coordinate 41,384, forward strand.
TGTTAACCATGTTAAGGACAGAAGTCATAATGATGATGACCCATCCATTCCAGGTGAGAATACAAAAGATCGAGGTCATTTTATTGCTGACTCATTTGATAAGTATTTACTTACAAATGATGAACGTAATGCTAATAACTCACAATCCAATCAATTTTTTGGTATAAATAATAAAAGCAATATCTCACCTCAAGATTTTAGAGCAAATCGAAACTCCAAGGAATATGCTGGACAGTTGAGATTCGAGCAACAAGTGAAAAAATATCTTGAGAAAAGTACTAATGCAAATGAAGAAGTTTATTATGAAATTGAAGAAATTAAGATAGAAGAAAAGATATTAGGTCGCAGAATATTCATTCATTGGAATCAAAGTGATGAAGCTGATATTCATGTATTTATTCCAGAAGACCGTGATTGAGAGTTTATACGTATATTAAAAAGAGCAATATTGCTCTTTTTTGATTTTAGACGTATTGCTTATTTGTAATTTTTCCATTTGGCTATAAGTTATCTTTTTCAATTATTTTTACATCAATTCGAGGTAGTAATTTTGTAATTTCATCAAAAGCAGACTCTTTCATATCCATGAATTTTCTATAGTTTGGAACTGATAATACATTTCCATCGGTTATTCCTCCACCTATTGGTCGTAACTGACAATAAAAGAAATTATTTTCTAGTCTTTCCATAACATTATTAGCAAAATCTTCCCCCATTGCTTCTTTAAATAATTTTCTAAACAATTTCTCCCATGCTGCATCATATTTACGAAAAACAAAAACCGGTTTTTGTGATTCCTTATTATTTAAATATTTATAGATTCTTCTCAGTACAATGAACGCACCCAACTTAGATAAGTCTGAATTGAGAATAATCTTTTCACCAATGCCATTTTCACCTAAATCAGGTTGAGCACATGAAAAAGGATAAATTTCTAAATTACATATTTGTTGAGCGATCTTTTCAATTTCCTTTTGCTTTCCTTCCAGTTCTATAAAATCTAATACCTTATTTATCTGAATGAGTTGAGAATAATACTCTCTCAAATAGTAATAATTTTCTAACAGATTTTTTTGACTTTTTTTAGACTTGTTTTTGAAATCGAACTTAGATTTTAAATCAAACATATGGTTAATTTCACTCATTAAATTGCTTTGATTACTATAAATGATATCTTTGACGTATTTAATACTTTTTAATTTATATCTTCTTTCTATAATTGATTTAATATCAATTTCCTTTTCTTTATATCCTTTTAAGATCTTTTTAATATTTTTAATAGTTTTCTTTTTTTCAGTATCAGTTATCAAAATCTCGGTTTTTCCATAATATCCTTTTAGGCTTGTTTCCTCGAGGCCTTTATCAATTTGATTATCTTGATAAGCCCCTAAATAGCCTCTAGGATTTTCCAAACAGTGGAAAATAGTAGCTGTATCTATATCTCCATGAAAATGAGTTGGAATTTGGTAGCGCATATTCAAATGTCTACCTACTTTTTCTATTTCTTTTTTTAAGTCATCCGGTAGAATCTTCAGCCAAGAGAAGTCCATAGTTGTTTCAGACTTCTCAACTTTTTTTATAAATTCATTAATCAGATTTTTACCCTTATCTTGATGCCAAGGGCTAAACTTTTCTAAAAATTTTTCCTTATCATTAAAGTAAAAAATCTTTACGCCTTTTTGGGGGATTATTTTTTTAAAATATTTTTCTAAATCTGATTTTAATTGTTCCAAAGCTTGATCTTCATCATTTTTCATGATATGTCCATCCTACTTTATTGATTTTTCACTATGAATTCTTTAAAATCATTATACTACAGAATTTCTACATTAGTTCAAAATCAATTTTCTAGAAATTGAAGAATTTATTACATTTAATTTTGTTGTGAAGTTAGTTCTTCCTGTTTATTATCTCATGATCTAATCTAGTAATTCATTTATCTATATAAGAAGATTATTGATTTAGCTTATAAGAAACACCCTAGTTCACTGAACTAGGGTGTTTCTTATATATCCGAACATCTAATTTATTTCACAAAAAATGTAGTCAAAAATGTAGTCATTCGGTTGATTTTTATTGCAATACATTGAAATTTAAAATTTCAAGAATCGCGTTAAATCAAGGATTTCTCGTTTCTAATGAAACGTAATGACCTATTATTTAACCTCTGTAAACACAACGTGTTTGCGAAGTTTTGGTGAGTATTTCTTCAATTGAAGACGGTCTGGAGTGTTACGTTTGTTTTTAGAAGTAAGGTACAAGCGTTCACCAGATTCTTTGTGTTCAAGTGTAATATTTACGCGCATGGTATCTCCCTTCTATTATTCAGCTGCAGCAGCTTTAGCGATCTTACGTCCTTTGTAGTATCCTTTAAGTGATACACGGTGAGAACGTGAGTAATCTCCAGTAGTTTCGTCAAAAGTTACAGATGGAGCTGTTACTTTGTAGTGAGTACGACGTTTGTTTTTCTTCGCTTTTGAGGTGCGACGTGCAGGTACTGCCATTGTTTGTTTCTCCTTTTAGTTTATGAATTCGATTCAGTTTGATGATTTACATCAACTTTAACAGTATATCAAAACTTTTTTGTAAAGTAAAGTTACTTGACAGATTTTTTTATTTAATTTGAAAATAGCAGAGCAATTATTTTTATAAAATTCTGAAAATTTAAAAATTTCCTTCTGTTCATTTGAGGGCAAGTGTGGTATAATATAGGACACAAAGACCACTGATAGGAAGGGAATAGACATGACAGATAAGCTAGAAAACCGTCATAGAAGTAAGATTTACGATAGCATGGTTAAATCACCAAACCGTGCCATGCTTCGGGCTACAGGAATGACGGATAAAGATTTTGAAACACCTATTGTAGGGGTGATTTCGACTTGGGCGGAAAATACCCCTTGTAACATGCACTTGCACGACTTCGGTAAGCTAGCAAAAGAAGGAGTTAAATCTGCTGGTGCTTGGCCTGTACAATTTGGCACGATTACCGTTGCGGACGGGATTGCCATGGGTACGCCAGGTATGCGCTTCTCTTTGACCTCTCGTGATATCATTGCAGACTCTATCGAAGCTGCCATGGGCGGGCACAATGTGGATGCCTTTGTGGCCATTGGTGGCTGTGATAAGAACATGCCAGGCTCTATGATCGCCATTGCCAATATGGATATTCCCGCAATCTTCGCCTACGGTGGAACGATTGCACCAGGGAACCTTGATGGGAAAGATATTGACCTAGTTTCCGTATTTGAAGGAATCGGAAAATGGAACCACGGAGATATGTCCGAGGAGGACGTGAAACGTCTCGAGTGTAATGCCTGCCCTGGCCCTGGTGGCTGTGGTGGTATGTATACAGCTAATACCATGGCTACAGCCATTGAAGTTCTGGGTATGAGCTTGCCAGGCTCCTCTTCTCACCCAGCTGAATCTGCTGACAAGAAAGAGGATATCGAAGCGGCTGGACGTGCGGTTGTTAATATGCTTAAGATGGGGTTGAAACCTTCTGATATCTTGACGCGTGAAGCCTTTGAAGATGCGATCACAGTGACCATGGCTTTAGGTGGCTCTACTAATGCTACTCTGCACTTGCTAGCTATGGCTCATGCGGCTAATGTTGAGCTGACGCTTGATGACTTCAATGGCATTCAAGAGAAGGTACCGCATTTGGCTGACTTGAAACCATCTGGTCAGTACGTCTTCCAAGACCTTTATGAGGTTGGTGGGGTGCCTGCTGTGATGAAATATCTCTTGGCGAACGGCTTCCTACACGGTGATCGCATCACTTGTACTGGTAAGACAGTAGCAGAAAACTTGGCAGACTTTGCGGATCTGACACCAGGTCAAAAAGTCATCATGCCACTTGAAAATCCAAAACGTGCAGACGGTCCATTGATCATCTTGCATGGTAATCTGGCTCCAGACGGCGCTGTTGCTAAGGTTTCTGGCGTTAAAGTACGTCGCCACGTCGGACCAGCCAAGGTATTTGACTCAGAAGAAGCCGCTATTGATGCAGTGTTGGCCGATGAAGTCGTAGATGGTGATGTAGTTGTAGTTCGTTACGTTGGACCAAAAGGTGGCCCTGGTATGCCAGAAATGTTGTCACTTTCTTCTATCATTGTAGGGAAAGGTCAAGGGGACAAGGTTGCCCTTCTGACAGACGGCCGCTTCTCAGGTGGTACTTACGGTTTGGTTGTCGGACACATTGCTCCGGAAGCTCAGGATGGTGGCCCAATCGCTTATCTCCGCACAGGCGATATAGTAACCGTTGATCAAGATACCAAGGAAATTTCCATGGCTGTCTCTGATGAAGAGCTGGCGAAACGCAAGGCAGAAACAACGATTCCACCGCTTTATAGCCGCGGGGTACTTGGTAAATATGCCCATATGGTATCCTCTGCTGCTAAAGGTGCTGTGACCGACTTCTGGAAACCAGAAGAAACCGGCAAGAAATAGCCAATGTATAACAAAAGAACCCGCTAGCTTTCTAGCGGGTTCAATATTTTTATTTCAATGTTTTTCTATTTAGGACTAATCCCTAGTGCGATACGACCGAAACGGCTGATACGGGTAATTTTCCAAGCAGGTGACCAAGTAACCTCGACAGAGACACTTTCGATCTCATCAATCTTCTTCAGAGAGTCCATGATGGCGATGGGGAGGCTCTCAGCACAGTCGCAGGCAGTATCAGTAAAGGTCATGACAATCTTGCAGTGGCCACTTTCGTCTAGGTTGATCTCATAAATCAGGCCTAGGTTATATACATCTAGCTCTACATCTGGATCGTAAATGCGCTCGAGTTTTTCTACTAGTTTATCCTGAATTGCAGCTGCTCGGTCGTTGATTTTGATATCGTCTCTCATAGGTATCTCCTTCTCTCTGGCTGGAATTGTTTTTATTTTCTCACAATTCTGACATTTTTTCAAGATATTTTCCAAAATGAAAACGGATTTACTTCTTACCGCTGGAAAATGCCATTTGTACTCCTAAAAATGCTGGACTTGTGGTAAAATATAGGTACTAAAGAAGACAGAGGTGAGAAGATGAAATTACAAAAACCAAAGGGAACTCAAGATATTCTCCCACAAGAGTCTGCCAAGTGGCAATATGTAGAAGAATTTGCCCGTGAGACATTTAGGAAATACAATTATGCTGAGATTCGTACTCCTATTTTTGAGCATTATGAAGTTATCAGCCGTTCTGTTGGAGATACGACAGACATCGTGACCAAGGAAATGTATGACTTCTATGATAAGGGCGACCGCCACATCACCCTTCGTCCGGAAGGGACAGCTCCTGTCGTTCGATCTTATGTGGAAAACAAGCTCTTCGCACCGGAAGTTCAAAAGCCTGTCAAGCTCTACTATATGGGCTCTATGTTCCGCTATGAACGTCCACAAGCTGGTCGTCTGCGGGAGTTTCACCAGATTGGAGCAGAGTGCTTTGGATCTAGCAATCCTGCAACAGACGTAGAAATGATCGCCATGGCAGCCCAATTCTTTAAGGAAATTGGCATCACCAATGTCAGCTTGGAGCTAAATACACTGGGGAATCCTGAGAGCAGAGCGGCTTATCGTCAGGCTTTGATTGATTATTTGACTCCACTGAAGGCTAGTCTGTCTGCAGACAGTCAACGTCGCTTGGAAGAAAATCCCCTGCGCGTGCTGGATTCTAAAGAGCCTGAGGATAAGGTGGCCGTAGAGGGTGCGCCGTCTATTCTGGACTATCTGGATGAGGAGAGCAGTGCTTACTTTGCGGCTGTTCGCTCTATGCTAGAGACTTTACAGATACCTTATGTTATCAATACCAACATGGTCCGTGGTTTGGATTATTACAACCACACGATTTTCGAGTTTACGACTGAGGTGGCTGGCAGTCAGTTGACCATTTGTGCGGGTGGCCGTTATGATGGGCTGGTTGCTTACTTTGGTGGTCCTGAGACTCCAGGTGTCGGCTTTGGTATGGGCTTGGAACGTTTGCTTCTCGTCTTGGACAAGCAAGGTGTAGAGCTTCCGATTGAGATGGGCCTGGACGCTTATATTGCTGTTTTGGGGGCTGGTGCCAATGGCAAAGCTTTGGAATTAGTCCAGTCTCTCCGAGCACAAGGTTTTGCGGCTGAACGGGACTATTTGGACCGCAAGATCAAAGCCCAGTTTAAATCAGCGGATATCTTCCAAGCGAAGACTATTATTACCCTTGGAGAGAGCGAGCTGGAAAGTGGCGAGCTGACTGTCAAAAATAATGTTACGCGTCAAGAAGTGACAGTAGCATTCGAAGCTATTAAGACAGATTTTCAGGGTGTTTTGGCCCAAATTGGACTCTAGGCAAGTGAAAGCAACAGGTGCTGGAATTCTATTCCAGCCCTCTGTTTTAGTTGAACAATCACAAACGATCATCTACAAAGGAATATTGAATGAAAAAAATAGTCATGCTCTCCCTTATTCAGGCAGTCGCTTTATTTATCATAACGGGTCTTCTGTGTTTATTTATTAGGGGAGATTTCTTTTTCCGCTATCTAGCTCCTATATTTGGCTTGGCGGCAGGTCTTTTTCGATTTTTAACAGCTATGGTCAGCAAGGCCTTGGCACCTGCTTTATTTGAAGAGGACAAAAAGGCAGACTAGGCTTGAATCGACTCTTTTCAAGCTCTCTTATTTTGCAAAAATTGATTTTTCTAAAAAAATCTTGAGGGACAAGCTTATCCCTCTATCTTTATGGTAAAATAGAACAAGAATTAAAAGTTTGGAGAAAAATAATGAAACGTTCGATGTATGCTGGACGTGTTCGCAAGGAGCACGTAGGTCAAGAAATCACTTTGAAAGGCTGGGTTGCTCGTAGACGAGACTTGGGTGGCTTGATTTTCATTGATTTGCGAGACCGTGAAGGCATCATGCAGCTGGTTATCAATCCTGAGACTGTTTCAAAGGATGTGATGGAGACAGCAGAAAGTCTGCGCAGCGAGTTTGTTATCGAGGTGACAGGCCAGGTTGTTGCGCGTGAGCAGGCTAATGATAAATTGGCAACAGGTGCTGTAGAATTACACGTACAAAGCCTGGAGGTTCTAAACACCGCTAAAACAACTCCTTTTGAAATTAAAGATGGCATTGAAGCTAATGACGATACACGTTTGCGTTACCGCTACCTCGACCTTCGTCGTCCAGAGATGTTGGAAAATCTCAAACTTCGTGCTAAGGTGACCCACTCTATTCGCAACTACTTGGATGAGTTGGAATTTATCGATGTGGAAACACCCTTCCTTTCTAAGTCAACACCAGAAGGAGCGCGTGACTATTTGGTGCCATCTCGTGTCAATAAAGGCCATTTCTATGCTCTTCCTCAGAGTCCTCAAATCACTAAGCAATTGTTGATGAATGCTGGATTTGATCGCTATTACCAAATCGTTAAGTGTTTCCGCGATGAAGACTTGCGTGGCGACCGTCAGCCTGAGTTTACCCAGGTCGACTTGGAAACTTCCTTCCTTAGTGAGCAAGAAATCCAAGACATCACAGAGGGCTTGATTGCGCGCGTCATGAAGGAAACAAAAGGAATCGAAGTAACGCTTCCATTCCCCCGTATGAAGTACGATGATGCAATGGCCCTATATGGTTCTGACAAGCCAGATACTCGTTTTAACATGTTGCTTCAGGACCTGACAGAAGTGGTCAAAGGTGTAGACTTCAAAGTCTTTTCAGAAGCACCTGCAGTAAAAGCAATTGTCGTTAAAGGGGCTGCAGATAACTATTCACGTAAAGACATCGACAAGATGACCGAAGTAGCCAAGCAGTATGGAGCTAAGGGCCTTGCTTGGGTTAAGGTTGTGGATGGAGAATTAAACGGACCAGTTGCTAAGTTCTTGACAGCTATCCAGGCAGACTTGATGACAGCACTTGGTCTTGAAGATAAGGATTTGGTTCTCTTTGTAGCGGATACGCTTGAGGTAGCCAATGCAACCCTCGGTGCCCTTCGTGGACGTATTGCCAAAGAGCTTGACTTGATTGATAACGATAAATTCAACTTCCTTTGGGTGGTTGACTGGCCAATGTTTGAATGGTCTGAAGAAGAAGGCCGCTACATGAGCGCCCACCATCCATTTACTCTTCCACAGGTAGAGACCGCTCACGAATTAGAAGGTGATTTGGCCAAGGTTCGTGCCATTGCTTATGATATCGTCTTAAACGGTTATGAGCTTGGAGGTGGTAGTCTTCGTATCAACCAAAAAGAACTCCAAGAACGGATGTTCAAGGCTCTTGGATTCTCAGCTGAGGAAGCAAATGACCAGTTTGGATTCCTTCTCGAAGCTATGGACTATGGTTTCCCACCACATGGTGGTTTGGCTATCGGGCTTGACCGTTTTGTGATGCTCTTAGCAGGCGAAGAAAATATCCGTGAAGTGATTGCCTTTCCTAAGAACAACAAGGCGACTGACCCAATGACACAGGCTCCGAGTCCTGTGGCTACAAAACAGTTAGATGAACTGAATTTACAAGTGGAAGTAAATGAAAAAGACTAAGTTTTATAAGATCCTACGTTATAGGATTCGCCGATTGGCCTACAATTTTCGGCTCTTGAAAGTGCTACAGAGCATTTCTAAGGAGAAATATGATGAGAAAATCTCGGCTTCGATTGTCTATGGTTTTCTCTCAGCTGTTGCTGTGAATTTCTTTTTTCAGCCTGGGCATGTTTATTCTAGTGGGGCAACAGGTCTAGCTCAGATTTTTTCTGCCTTGAGTGAGAGATTTCTTGGGATGACAATTCCAGTTTCCCTTACCTTCTATTTAATCAACATTCCGCTGATGATTGTGGCCTGGTATCAAATTGGACATAAGTTTACAGTTTTCACCTTCATAACTGTCAGTATGAGTTCCTTTTTTATCCAGATTGTTCCAGAGGTAGTTTTAACACAGGACCCTATTATCAATGCTCTTTTTGGGGGCGTCGTGATGGGAACTGGTGTTGGTTTTGCTTTGAAAAATAATATTTCTAGTGGCGGAACGGATATTGTCAGTTTGACTGTTCGTAAGCGGACAGGCCGTAATGTCGGTAGTATTTCCTTCATGGTGAATGGGGTGATTATGCTGATTGCAGGTCTGACTTTTGGCTGGACCTATGCACTTTATTCGATGATTACCATCTTCGTATCCAGTCGGGTAACGGATGCTGTATTTACTAAGCAAAAGAAAATGCAGGCCATGATTATTACCAGTTGTCCAGATAAGGTTATTGAGAAAATCCACAACCGCTTGCATCGAGGAGCTACCATGATCAATGGTGCAGAAGGGACCTACAATCATCAGGAAAAGGCAATTCTGATCACAGTAATTACTCGGGCTGAGTATAATGAATTTAAATACATTATACGTAAAACCGACCCGCAAGCCTTTGTCTCTGTTTCAGAGAACGTCCATATCTTAGGACGTTTTGTGGAGGAATAAACAAGTAATTGTTGCTTGGATATAACATAACAAATGCACCTTTTTAGGAGGTGCATTTGTTTTACAAATAAAAATAAGACGAATGAAGCAGTAGATTATTCTATGGTCGCTCTTTGATGATATTGTTAGAAAATGCTGTGAAAAAAATGCTAAATCCAGCTGGATCAGTTAGAATACGGCTAGTTGAAAAAATTAAAAATGCGCTCTTTAGAGCGCATTTTTAGCTTCTTACATTTTATCTGGAGCATCAACACCAAGTAGGCGGAGAGCTTCTTTTAGGACCACGGCTGTAGAGTAGCTGAGAGCTAAACGGCTATCGCGTTCTGGGCTTTCGTCCAAGATCCGTGTGTGTGCATAGTATTTGTTGAAGGCTTGAGCCAAGCTGATAGCATACTTAGCGATCAATGATGGCTCATAGTTATCTGCAGCGCGTTTTACAACACGGCTGAAGTCTTGGAGGAGCTTGATGATTTCCCAGCTTTCAGCATCGTTTAGACGGTAGTCAGCATTTGCATCAGGTGTGAAGTCTGCCTTACGAAGGATAGATTGGATACGAGCATAAGCGTATTGGATATAAGGTCCTGTTTCTCCTTCAAAGGATACCATGGCTTCCAAGTCAAAGTCATACCCATTGCGACGGTCTGTCTTCAAATCGTAGAATTTAACTGCACCGACACCAACTGCATGAGCAACAGCTTCTTTGTTTTCAAGTTCTGGATTCTTGTCTTCAATTTGAGATTTTGCACGGCTGATCGCTTCTTGCAAGGTTGGCTCAAGAAGAATGATATTTCCTTTACGTGTAGACAGTTTTTGGCGGTTCTTAGTAACGAGACCGAAATCTACGTGAGTCATATCATCGCTCCAGTCAAATCCCATCTTCTTAAGTACAGCTTTGAGCTGGCGGAAGTGGTTAGACTGTTCTTGACCTACGACATAGATACTTTTGACAAAGTTATAGGTACGAGCACGGTACATTGCAGTTGCAATATCACGAGTGATGTAAAGCGTAGCTCCGTCAGATTTTTTGATCATAGCTGGAGGAAGGTTGACATCATCAAGGTTGACAATGCTCGCACCTTTTGATTCTTCCAAAAGACCTTTTTCTTCAAGGATTTTAATCCCTTCATCCATCTTGTCGTTGTAGAAGGCTTCCCCGTTTAAGCTGTCAAACTCAACCCCGAGAAGTTCATAGATACGGTTGAATTCCACCAAGCTTTCGTCACGGAACCATTGCCAAAGTTCAGTTGCTTCTGGATCACCATCTTCTAGCTTTTTAAACCACAAGCGTCCTTCGTCATCCAAGGCGGGGTCGTTTTCGATTTCGGCATTGATACGGACATAGAGTTGTAGCAGTTCGTCAATAGGATTGGCTTCGACAGCTTCCTTGCTTCCCCATTTTTTATAAGCGACCATGAGGAGACCGAATTGTTTACCCCAGTCACCCAAGTGGTTGATTTTGATGGTATTGTAGCCCATTTTGCGGAAAATGTTAGAAAGAGCATCTCCGATAACGGTAGAGCGTAAGTGACCAACTGAGAATGGCTTGGCAATGTTTGGACTTGAAAGGTCGATAGTAACATTTTCGCCCTTGCCTTCATTTTGTTGTCCGTAGTTAGCCCCTTCTTTAACTACTTCTTTAATCACTTGACCAGAAATCTCAGCTTTGTTTAAGAAAAAGTTGACATATGGTCCAGTTGCAACAACCTTGTCAAAGTGAGTTGTGTCAATCTTTTCGACAATATCAGCTGCAATAGCTTGAGGAGCCTTGCGTTCTACTTTGGCCAATGAGAAAGCAGGAAAGGCGATATCTCCTAAATCAGAACTTTTTGGCTGTTCGAGTAAATTTAAAATAGCGTCTTGGTCCAGGCTGTCAATCACCTTGGCCAATTCGCTGGCAATGATTTGTTTATTATCCATAGGTGCTCCTTTGAGTCTTTTAATATTACTATTTTATCACATTTTTAAAGGAATCTTCAAATTTTTTGGGTATCATAACAATTTTTTGGTATAATTTAGAGTATAAATATACAACTACCGAGGGGAAAATGAAAAAGAAAAAACGTCATGACTTAATCAAGAAAATGATTAAAGAGGAGAAGTTAGGGACACAAAAGGATATCCAGACACGTCTGGAAGAAGAGGGTATTTATGTAACTCAGACGACTTTATCCCGCGATTTGCGAGAAATTGGTCTAATTAAAGTCAAGAAAAACGGCCAGCTCTATTATGTTTTGGCGCAAGAAACGGCTCGAATTGATTTGACTGAGGTTTTGTCTTACCATCTTAGAGGGGTAGCCCGTGCGGAATTTACCTTGGTTTTGCATACACGCTTGGGAGAAGCTGCAGTGCTGGCTAACATCATTGATGAAAATAGGGATGAGAGGATTTTAGGTTCCTTAGCAGGTGCCGATACACTCCTATTAATTTGCCGTAACCAGGATACTGCCAAAGAAATCGAAGAGCAGATTTTGGCAAAGATGTAAATTGAAGAATGAAATAGGGCTGAGACAAAAGTTTCAACCTTTTTCTATTTATGGTAAAATCAGGTAAGATGATTCTTGGGTAACCATTAGAGTTCATGGTATAGCAAAAGGTGCTCAGGATTTAAGTGATTAGAGAGTTGGGGCATACAGGCCTAACTTGTCAACGAGAGAGGAAACTATGGCAACAGAAAAAATATCGCCAGGTATGCAGCAGTACTTGGATATTAAAAAAGACTATCAGGACGCCTTCCTGCTGTTTCGTATGGGTGATTTCTATGAGTTGTTTTACGAGGATGCTGTTAAAGCGGCACAGATTCTCGAGATTGCCCTGACTAGCCGTAATAAGAATTCAGAAAATCCCATTCCAATGGCGGGTGTACCTTATCACTCTGCCCAGCAATATATTGATGTTTTGATTGAGTCTGGTTATAAGGTTGCCATTGCAGAGCAGATGGAAGATCCTAAACAGGCCGTGGGGGTGGTCAAACGTGAAGTGGTCCAGGTTATTACGCCGGGTACGGTAGTGGATTCTAGTAAGCCAGCCGGAGAAAATAACTTTTTGGTTGCTTTGGATAGGCAGGAGCAAGCTTATGGCTTGGCCTATATGGATCTGGCTACGGGAGAATTTCAGGTAACCAGCCTATCAGATTTTGACCAAGCTTGTGGAGAAATTCGAAATCTGCGAGCTCGGGAAGTGGTCGTGGGTTATTGCTTGTCAGAAGATGAGCAGCAGGTTTTGTCAAAACAAATGAATTTACTCCTGTCAGAAGTCGAGGAAGCAATGGAGGACGTTCAGCTCTTAGGAGATGAGTTGTCATCTTTAGAAAAGCAGACGGCAGGGAAGCTTTTGGCCTATGTTTTTCAGACGCAGATGCGGGAGCTCAGCCATCTCAAAAAGGCCCATCATTATGAGATAAAAGATTTTCTTCAGATGGACTATGCGACAAAGACCAGTCTGGACTTGACTGAAAATGCCCGGACGGGCAAGAAGCATGGTAGTCTTTTTTGGCTCATGGATGAAACAAAAACAGCCATGGGAGGACGCTTGCTTCGTTCTTGGATCCAGCATCCCTTGATTGATAAGGGACGAATTATCAAGCGTCAAGATGTTGTTCAGGTCTTTCTGGATTATTTCTTTGAGCGGAGTGATTTGGCAGATAGTCTCAAGGGCGTCTATGATATTGAACGCCTGGTAAGTCGTGTGTCATTTGGCAAGACCAATCCCAAGGACCTCCTGCAATTGTCTTCTACTTTGAGCCATGTTCCTCAGATTCGGTCAATTTTAGAAACGATTGAAAGCCCAGCTCTGGAGAGTTTGGTGGCAAGGCTAGATGCGATTCCTGAACTGGAAAATCTAATCAGCTCTGCGATTGACCCAGATGCTCCACAAGTAATTACTGAGGGCAATATCATTCGAACTGGTTTTGACGAGACTTTGGACCAGTACCGTTTGGTCATGAGAGAGGGGACTAGCTGGATTGCGGACATTGAAGCCAAGGAGCGAGAGGCAAGTGGTATTACTAATCTGAAAATTGATTATAACAAGAAGGATGGTTACTATTTCCATGTCACCAATTCTCAACTAGGCAATGTCCCTAGCCATTTTTTCCGGAAAGCAACCTTGAAAAATTCTGAGCGTTTTGGTACGGAAGAGCTGGCGCGCATTGAAGGCGAGATGTTGGAGGCGCGTGAGAAGTCTGCTAATCTGGAATATGAGATCTTCATGCGCATTCGTGAAGAGGTCGGAAAATATATTCAACGGCTACAAGCCTTAGCTCAAACCCTAGCTACGGTCGATGTTTTACAGAGCTTTGCGGTTGTGGCTGAAAGTCAACACTTAGTCCGTCCAAGCTTTACAAGCAGTCGTAGTTTGCAGATTAAAAAAGGCCGTCATGCGGTTGTCGAAAAAGTCATGGGAGCCCAAAGCTACATCCCAAATAGTATCGAGCTGGATCAAGGAACAGATATTCAGCTGATTACCGGACCAAATATGAGCGGGAAGTCAACCTACATGCGACAGCTAGCAATGATTGTCATCATGGCTCAAATGGGATCGTATGTACCAGCGGAAGTCGCCAGTCTTCCGATTTTCGATGCTATCTTTACACGAATAGGTGCGGCAGATGATTTGGTGTCTGGTCAATCGACCTTTATGGTGGAAATGATGGAGGCCAATCGGGCCATTCGACAAGCAAGTGACCACTCTTTGATCCTTTTTGATGAACTGGGACGGGGGACTGCGACTTATGATGGGATGGCTCTGGCGCAAGCAATTATTGAGTATATTCATGATCGTACCAAGGCCAAGACTCTTTTTGCAACCCATTATCATGAGTTGACAGACCTGTCAAGTAGCTTGACACGATTAGAAAACGTCCATGTGGCAACTCTAGAGAAAGATGGCCAAGTGACATTTTTGCATAAGATTGAAGCAGGACCTGCTGACAAGTCCTATGGGATTCATGTTGCAAAAATTGCTGGCTTACCTACGGATTTGTTAAGGCGAGCAGATGCGATTTTGACAGATTTGGAAAATCAAGAGAAAAGAGAGACTTCTCTTTCAGTGTCCAGAATGGACTCCCAAAAGGTGTCTGAGCAGATGTCACTTTTTGAAGAAGAAACGGAACATCCAGCCCTGGCTGAACTCCGAGACTTGGACATCTACAATATGACTCCCCTGGAAGTCATGGCGGCGGTAGCCGAGTTGAAGAAGAAGTTGTAAAAAATAAGAGCTTGATACTTAATCAAGCTCTTTTTTAGTACTCTTGTTGGAGGCACTTAGAACCTTTTGAAGGAGTAGTGATTAGGATTTACAGGGTAACAAAAAAGCAGTATAATATGGAATATATGACCATAGATTTATTGGTGTTAAATGGGAGAATGGAGAAAAAGAAAATGGAATTTTGTACAAATTGTGGCCAAGCATTTGCCGAAGGTGCACATTTTTGTAGTAACTGCGGTACAGCTAAGGGAGAAACTGATACATCGCAACGGAAAACGGTATATGATGGGGATTTATATAAATGTCCGAATTGTGCTGAGAGGCTAGATTCTTTTATGACCGTTTGTCCAACTTGTGGATATGAATTGAGGGGAGCAAAGGGAGCTAGTAAAGTTGAGAAATTAGCGAAAAAATTAGAGTCTACTAAAAATAAAGGACAGAAAATTGATCTTATTCGAAATTTCTATGTCCCTAATACTAAAGAGGATATTTACGAGTTTGTTATCCTTGCAACCTCAAATATGAATTCATATGATTATGATTTTGAAGCGTGGAATTCAAAATTAGAACAAGCATACCAGAAAGCAACTCTTTCTTTTGGAAATACTGAGGAATTTCAATATATCAATCAATTGTATACTAAATCTAAAAAACATAAGAAGCTAAAATATTTTATAAGAACTGTTATGGGTTCCAAGATACTACAATGTCTATTGTTGGGAGCTGTTGGTATAATTATGGTAGTAGTAGGTTTTGTTTTAGGAGACCAAACAGGAGACAGCAACTCTCCTTTTTATATGATTGCCTTAGTTGGCTATTTTCCGATTATGGGGGCCTTTGGATATGCACTTCTTGGTGAAAAAGAAGACAAATAAATAATTTTTAGTTTTAATGAGTTAAAGGAGAAAGAATGAATTTATTTAGCAGAAACAAAACAGGCGGTTTCATGGATGAAATTCGTTGTGATGAACCGTCATATTTGATATGGAAGTGGCATCCTGCAGGAGTAGAGCAGGGAACAGGTGATAGAGAAAATGCCATTCGTTGGGGATCATCTTTGCGAGTCAAAGACGGAGAGGTCGCTGTCTTTGTCTATAAACAAAAAGATGGGACACTACAGGACTTTATTGTAGGTCCATATGATCAGACTATTAAGACTTCTAACTTTCCTGTGCTGGCAAGCATAGTAGGTCTGGCTTATGAAGGTGGCACACCATTTCCAGCAGAAGTCTATTTCATCAATCTTGCGCAAATTATTCAAGTCAAGTTTGCAGTACCGTTTTTTGATGTCTATGATCCAAGGTTTTTAGACTTTAGTGTTCCTGTTGCGGTTCGTGGTACGATTAATTTTAAAATTACTGATTATAAAGAATTTATTAAGTTACACAGGTTGAATACTTTTAATCTTGATGATTTTCAAAAGCAGATTCGGGATGCTGTAGCCCGATATGCTAAACATATTGTAACCAATGCTCCTACAGAGAATAACATTCCTGTCATTAATCTTGAAAGCAAAATTTCACAAATTAATGAAGCTCTTGAACATGATGTCATGGAAAGATTAAAGGAGAATTTTGGTGTCACTGTTTCAAGTCTTGATATAGCTGCAATAGAGATAGATAAATCAAGTCAAGGCTATCAACAGCTTATGTTGGTTACCAAGGATGTTACCACAGCTAAAATACAAGCTGAAACTACTGACTATGTTGAACGGATACGTATCCAACGTGAAGAAGGACAATATGCGCAACATAAGCAAACACAATCTGCAAACCTAGGTGCATTTCAAGTTGAAAAGCAGTCCGAAGTTGGTATTGCTGGCGCTGATGCATTGGGGCAAATGGGCGCTAATGGTTCGGGAACAGTTTCTCTGGGAGGCGATTCAGGCTTCAACCCCGCTGCTATGATGGCAGGAATGGCAGTAGGAGGTGCTGTAGGCCAAAATATTGCTGGAGCTATGAATAATATGATGTCAGGCAACTCCCAACAACAGTCAGTGGTTTCGCCTCCTCCGATTCCAACAACTGCTTACCATATTGCTGACAATGGACAAGCATCTGGACCTTATGATAGAAATACCCTAACACAAATGTCTCTATCAGGGCAATTCCTCCCTTCGACCTTAGTCTGGAAACCAGGAATGGCAGAATGGATGAGAGCAGATACAGTTGATGATTTGAAAGAGCTGTTTATGCCTCCAATTCCGCCAGTAGAATAAAAACAGTTCAAATTTGAACTGTTTTTTATTTCTCACGATTTGCTAGACAAACTACTGTTAATTTTTTGAATTTTGCGGTAGGTGTGGTAGTAGATGACGCCTGAAATGATTAGATAGATGAGGGTAAATTCCCCGACAGCAGTCAGTGTCAGGCTAATTATTTTTTCTCTTGGGAAAAATCCGGCTAGATTTGCCAAAAGTGCAAAGGTCAGAATCATCACGCCATAGTGGCTGACGACGGAGCGCAGGATGCTCCAGTCTCTTTGGAAGAAGCTTCCGCTCCATCTGAAAATAGCTCCCATGATAAACCAGATAAGCAGGCAGTAGAGCATAATGAGGGAAACATGGACATGCTGGCTCAAAAAGAAGTGGCCGATAGGAGAGCGAGGGTGCAGCGGTAGATAAGCTGGATTGTAAAAATAAGAAATGATCATGGAGGAAAAGAGACCGATGAAAATCCCTCCAATTCCTCCGAAAAAGAGTTCTTTAAGACGAGTTTTCATAATTGCAACCTTTCTTTGATAGATTTAAGATAGCGACGGGACGAGTATGTCTGATCACCGTTTTTCAGAAATATTTGAATCAGGCCATTTGGAGTCAGCTTGAGGTGGCTGATTTGTCGGCTGTGATAATTTCCGACTGAGAAATCTGCAGAAAATAGTCCGGCAGGACCTGTAGCAACTGATAAAGAGCTTGTTGAGCTCGATAGCCGTCTTTTGCTGTTCGGACCTGAATATAACGATTTTCTGTATAGATTCGGTGGATTTCTTTAGCATCCAGTAGATAGATTTCGTCTTCTTTCTTGACATGAATCTTGTCTTCTTTGCCTAGATGTTGAGCAAAGTGGACCAATTCCTGAATGCTTTCGGTCATGAGTCGAGCCTCAATGCTGACGGAGTCTTCGGTGACTTGAGAATCGATTCTTAGCTTAACTTTCATAACTTCCTCCTTTCGCCTTTATTAAACCGCAACTTGGCAGCGAAAACAAGCCCTTTTGTCTATGTGGAAGCTATTTGTGTCTATCTGGTTTGTCTTGTGAGCAGAGTGGTTGAGAAAAGGCTGCCTTCTGATAGAAAGAGCCCAATGTGTTATAATAGATAGCAGAACAAATACGGAGAAAAAGATGTCAAAAATTATCGAACTTCCAGAAATTCTAGCCAATCAGATTGCGGCTGGTGAGGTCATTGAGCGACCTAGCAGCGTGGTCAAGGAGCTGGTGGAAAATTCAATTGATGCGGGTGCTAGCCAAATTACCATCGAAATCGAGGAGGCTGGACTCAAGAGCATTCAGGTAACGGATAATGGTGAAGGTATAGATTACGAAGATGTCCCTCTGGCTCTTCGACGCCATGCTACCAGTAAAATCAAGAAGCAGGCGGATCTCTTTCGGATTCGGACACTGGGTTTTCGTGGCGAGGCCATTCCTTCCATTGCTTCTGTCTCGCGTTTTACCATTGAGACTGCAACAGAAAATGGCCAGCACGGGACTTTGCTAGTTACCCAAGGCGGTGAGATAGAAGAGCACGAGCCTACCAGCAGTCCAGTGGGAACGAAAATCAAGATAGAAGATCTTTTCTTCAATACTCCCGCCCGGCTCAAGTATATGAAGAGCCAGCAGGCTGAGCTGTCCCATATCGTTGATGTGATTAATCGGCTCAGTCTGGCCCATCCGGAAGTAGCTTTCACCCTTATCAGTGACGGCCGCGAAATGACACGGACTGCCGGCAGTGGCAATCTGCGTCAGGCTATTGCAGGCATCTATGGTCTGGCAACAGCCAAGAAAATGGTGGAAATCTCTGCTTCAGATCTGGACTTTGAAGTGAGCGGCTATGTCAGTCTGCCTGAACTGACTCGCGCGAATCGGAATTATATTACGATTCTCATTAACGGCCGCTATATCAAGAATTTCCTGCTCAATCGTGCTATTTTGGACGGCTACGGCAGCAAGCTTATGGTAGGCCGCTTTCCACTAGCAGTCATCAATATCCAGATTGATCCCTATCTGGCCGATGTCAATGTCCATCCGACCAAGCAAGAGGTGAGGATTTCTAAAGAGCGCGAACTCATGGCCTTGATTTCGCAAGCCATTGCGACCAGTCTCAAGGAGCAAGACCTTATCCCAGATGCTTTGGAAAATCTAGCCAAATCAACTGTTAAGCGTGCGACTAAACCCGAACAGACCAGTCTTCCTCTGAAAGAAAATCGCCTCTACTACGATAAGGAGCGGAATGACTTCTTCCTCAAACCAGAGGTGGCAGAGCAGCAGTTATCCTTTGAAGAGTCAGCAAAGCCTGTTCATCAAGCGACAGATGAAAAATCAGAACCGCAACCGACTTCGGTCAAATTCGCAGAGAGAAAGCCAGCCAGCTATGAACAACTAGACCATCCAGAGCTAGACCAGGCCAGTCTGGAGCGGGCTGTGGATAAGTTGGGACAGGAAGAGAAATCAAGCTTCCCAGAGTTAGAATATTTCGGCCAGATGCATGGCACCTATCTCTTTGCTCAGGGCAAGGGCGGTCTTTACATTATTGACCAGCATGCTGCTCAAGAGCGGGTCAAGTATGAGTATTATCGGGAGAAGATTGGGGATGTGGACAATAGCCAGCAGCAGCTCTTAGTGCCCTATATCTTTGAATTTCCAGCGGACGATATGTTGCGAATCAAGCAGCGGATGAAGCTGTTAGAAGATGCTGGCATCTTTTTAGAAGAGTACGGAGCCAACCAATTTATCCTCCGCGAGCATCCCATTTGGTTCAAGGAAGAGGAGATTGAAGCCGGCATCTATGAGATGTGCGATATGCTTCTCCTGACCAAGGAAGTTTCCATCAAGAAATATCGAGCAGAGCTAGCCATTATGATGAGCTGCAAACGCTCCATCAAGGCCAATCACGGTCTGGATGACTACTCTGCGCGTGACTTGCTCTTTCAGCTGTCCCAGTGTGACAATCCTTATAACTGCCCACACGGTCGGCCGGTCTTGGTCAACTTTACCAAGTCAGATATGGAAAAAATGTTCCGTCGCATTCAGGAAAATCATACTAGCCTACGTGAGTTGGGGAAATACTAAACTTTATAGAAGATCAAACAGCCCTAGTCATAGAACTAGAGCTGTTTTGAATTTTTGAGCTGAACTTGCGTTCCAGCAAGCAAATCAGCTGGATGGCGTTTGTCCTTGCGAAGTAGTCCCATCAGCAGGAAAATCAGGAAGAGAATCCCTGCTG
Source organism: Streptococcus sp. HMSC10A01 (assembly GCF_001807785.1). Classification (NCBI taxonomy): domain Bacteria; kingdom Bacillati; phylum Bacillota; class Bacilli; order Lactobacillales; family Streptococcaceae; genus Streptococcus; species Streptococcus sp. HMSC10A01. The sequence goes on from NZ_KV790980.1 coordinate 61,455, forward strand.
AAGTTGACAAGAAAATTGACAGGGCATCTGCTTGATAAGCACTACGGATAGCTCCCATATGTCCCAGCTGCCAAGGGAAAAACTTGATAGCAGAGCGCAAAAGGCTGTGGGAAAGGCTCCTATGTTTGTAAACCAACTGTAAACCTGCCCAACGCTTGCCAAGACTTCCTTTTCGATAGTCTAGCCAAGCAAAGATGATAGTTAGAGGCAGGACGGAGCTAGAAAAAGCCAGAAGTTGGCTCTGAGCTTCAGTGAATGCAGGAATGCCTCCTAAAACCAGATAGTAAAAACCCATAGCTAGTAAAAAAAGAGCAATGAGGTAGCCTGAGATGAAGAGCCAGTCTCCAATCAGCTCTTTCAGACGAGTTTTGACAGGTATGGGATTGTCAGTTTTCAGCTTCATCTTGAGCACCTTCTTTCTTAGAATCCTCATCAAGGCCTATAACCTTGTCCAGATACTTTTTCTTAATTTTTAGCGCCTTGTTAATAGCCATTGCTGATGCGATTAAGAGGAAAAAGGTCAACCAGACCAGCGCAGTGAATTTTGCTGGAAAGCTAGAACCTGCGAAAAAGAGAAAGATAGCCAGGGCTGATACAAAAATATACAAAACCTGCCAGAAGCCATAAGATTTCACTTCTTTGTAGTAGCGATCTTTTTCGTCTTCTGAGAGGACGGGTTTTATTTCTGGCTTGTCGCTGTCTTCTAAAAGCAGATAATCTGTCGTCACTTGGAAAATCTTGCTCAGTTCTACAATTTTTTCGAGTTCTGGCAGCGCTTGGCCAGACTCCCACTTAGAAATGCTCTGGCGAGAGACATTGATTTGTTCAGCCAGTTTTTCTTGTGACCAGCCTTTTTCTTTTCTTAGTTCAAATAATTTATCAGCGAGTTTCATCGTGACGGCCTCCTTTTCTTTGCTAACTCTATCCTAACAGCTTTTAGTTATCTTGAGAATACAGCTTCCTGTACATTTTGTCAACCATCGGTTGCACTTCTGTTTGCAGTTTCCAGACAGAAAATATGATATACTAGATAGGCAAAATGATACAAAAAGAAGGAAGATATGTACGAATATTTTAAAGGAATTATTAGCAAAATTACAGCTAAATACATTGTATTGGAAGTCAACTCTATCGGCTATATTCTTCATGTGGCCAACCCCTATGCATACTCAGGGCGTCTTCATCAGGAAGCTAAGGTCTATGTGCACCAGGTGGTGAGAGAAGACGCGGAGCTTCTGTACGGCTTTGCGACCGAGGAGGAGAAGCAACTTTTTCTCAGCTTGATCTCAGTCTCAGGTATTGGCCCAGTGTCTGCTCTGGCTATTATTGCGGCTGATGATAATGCTGGCTTGGTACAAGCCATTGAGCAGAAAAACATCACCTACCTGACCAAGTTTCCTAAGATTGGTAAGAAAACAGCCCAGCAGATGGTGCTAGACTTGGAAGGTAAGGTGGTAATAGCTGGTGACGATCTTTCTGCCAAGGCTGCAGTGCAAGCTAGCAATGAAAACCAAGAACTGGAAGAAGCCATGGAAGCTATGCTGGCTCTGGGTTACAAGGCTGCTGAGCTCAAGAAAATCAAGAAATTCTTTGAAGGAACGACGGATACAGCAGAAAACTATATCAAGTCTGCTCTTAAGATGTTGGTGAAATAGGAGAAAGTTATGACTAAACGCTGCGGTTGGGTAAAGATGAACAACCCTTTATATGTGGCCTATCATGATGAGGAGTGGGGCAAACCCCTCCATGATGATCAGAAATTATTTGAATTGCTCTGCATGGAGACTTATCAGGCTGGACTTTCTTGGGAGACTATTCTGAATAAACGCCAGGCTTTTCGGGAAGCTTTTCATTTCTATGATGCCCAGAAAATTTCTCAGATGACAGATGCAGATCTGGATAATTTGTTGGGCAATCCTGACATCATCCGTAACAAGATGAAAATTTATGCGACCAGGGCTAATGCCCAAGCTTTTTTGGCTGTTCAAAAGCAGTTTGGCTCTTTTAATGACTATATCTGGTCTTTTGTAGATTTCAAAACGATTGACAATCAAATCATTCATTACAAGGAAGCCCCTACTAAGACAGAGCTGTCAGAAACTATGTCCAAGGCGCTGAAAAAGCAAGGCTTCAAATTTGTCGGTCCTGTCTGTGTCTATTCATTCCTAGAAGCAGCTGGCCTTATCAATGACCATGAAAATGATTGTGATTGGAAGTAGAACAATGAAAACAAGAAAATTTCTCCTTATTTTTATTTATCTATATACCATTTTATTCCTAGGTGGAGGGTTGCAGCTTATTGGACAAAAATGGCTGAATTATCCAGTATATTTCCTTTTGTTTGTTTTGGGGATTTTAGCTTATCGGGAGGAATTGCAGAAGCAGCTTTCTTTGATTCTGCCTAAGAAGAAGGATTTCCTTAAGACAATTTCCTTGTATATGGTACTTGTTTTTCTCTTGACAATTGCGAGCAACCTGCTTTCAGCACTGATTAAACAGAGTCTAGGCTTGCCCCTGCAGGGACAGAATGATGCTAGTATTCAAGTTGCGCTTTTAGAAAATCCTTATCTGTTCTTACTTGTCGGTTGTTTTATTGGACCAGTTGTGGAAGAGCTCTTCTTCCGTCGCTTTTTCCTAGGTACCTTCTTGGCAAAATTCTCTAACTGGATAGGTATTGTGTTAACGACCTTTCTATTTGCTATCCTTCATATGCATAGCTGGGCATTGTCAGAGTGGGTGACAGCAATTTCCTATCTTGGTGGAGGCTTGCTTTACACTTTGCTGTATCTAAAAAAGGACAAGAATATCTGGTATCCAATTGCCCTCCATTGTTGTAACAATATTATTGCTTTCATCATTACTTTATTGTCGATAAATAAATGAAAACCTAGAAATTCCAGACCTCTAGGTTTTTTGTTATTCTCTTTATCTCCTCATTCTTCCTTCTGCATCCAAATCTTTTCCTTGATAAAGATGTGAAGCTCGTAGAAAAGCATAAAAAGGGTGGAGATGTGGAAGCCAGCCATAAAGATATGGTGGAAGTAAGCAAAGACACCAATATAAACCAAGATGGAAAAAATGTAGAGGATGACTAAATAATGCCATTTCTTAGCCTTACTGTCTTCGATGACCTTTTTCTCTAAGCGCCCATCCTCCTTGATGAGTGTGTCAAGGCTGATATTAAACTCCCGACTGATAGCAATGAGATTTCCAATATCGGGGATACCTTTTTCGCTTTCCCAGCGGGCAATGGCGGAGCGGGAAACTTTGAGCCTTTCCGCCAAGGCCTCCTGAGTGAGTTGATTTTGTTGACGAATATCCTTGAGAACTTGAGAAATTTTCATAATGGTCTCCTTTCTTTAAATTAAAATATTTAGATGATTTCCTTTTTTTCATCTTCATTATAAAAATAATGAAACCATTTCCCTAACAATACAGTTATTCTCCATAACAGATAACTTTTCAAAAGTTTTCCACAACATGTTGACAAGTCTGTCAAGCAAGTTGACAAACTATTTAACTTCTTAAAATGAAAATCAACTTTTTTGCTTGTTTTTGTGATAAAATAAAGCCAATTCCGAATAGTAAGGTAGGAGGTTCTATGAAAGCAGAAATTATTGCTGTGGGCACAGAGATTCTGACGGGTCAGATTGTCAATACCAATGCCCAATTTTTATCTGAAAAACTAGCGAGTCTGGGGATTGATGTCTATTTTCAGACAGCTGTGGGGGACAATGAAAGTCGTCTCCTCTCAATCCTAGAGATTGCAAAAGGACGAAGTAATCTGATTATTCTGACAGGAGGCTTGGGGCCAACAGAGGATGATTTGACCAAGCAGACCTTGGCTAAGTTTTTAGGTCGAGAGTTGAGTTTCGACCCTGATGCTGTGGAAAAGTTGGATCGTTTTTTTGCCAGCCGACCAGATTATGCTCGAACGCCCAACAATGAGCGTCAGGCCCAGCTGGTTGAAGGGTCAACTCCTTTACCAAATGCGACTGGTTTAGCTGTTGGCGGTTTAGTAGAAGTTGATGGGGTGACTTATGTAGTTCTGCCTGGTCCGCCTAGCGAGCTCAAACCCATGGTCAATAACGAGTTGGTTCCCCTCTTATCCACAGGCCAGAAATTGTATTCACGGGTACTGCGCTTCTTTGGTATCGGCGAGAGTCAGCTAGTGACAATTTTGTCAGAGATGATTGATCAGCAAAGTGACCCCACCATTGCTCCTTATGCAAAGACAGGGGAGGTTACGCTACGACTGTCCACAAAGGCCTTGAGTCAGGCAGAAGCTGACACCAAGTTTGATGCTGTGGAAAAGGAAATTTTGTCACATAAGACTTTTGAAGACCAGTCTCTGTCAGAGATTTTCTATGGTTATGGGGATGACAATTCCTTGGCTCAGGTGGCTTTTGACTTGCTAAAGAGTCAAGGAAAGACGATTTCAGCAGCAGAGAGTCTGACAGCAGGTCTCTTCCAAGCAACCTTGGCAGATTTTGCTGGAGCTTCAGCTATTTTTTCAGGTGGCTTCGTCACCTATAGCATGGAGGAAAAGAGCCGGATGCTGGACATTCCGCTGGGAGAGCTGGAGGAACATGGGGTTGTTTCAGCTTTTACGGCTGGGAAAATGGCAGAGCAGGCTAGAAAGCTGACCGAAAGCGACTTAGCTGTTAGTCTGACAGGTGTGGCTGGACCAGATTCACTAGAAGGCCATCCAGCCGGAACTGTTTTTATTGGCTTGGCTAGTGCTACAGGAACGGAAACGATTAAGGTCAATATTGCTGGACGTAGCCGGCGAGATGTACGAAAAATCGCTGTTCTGCACGCCTTTAACCTAGTGCGAAAGACTTTATTAAATAGTTAATTTTTGGTATAATCAAAAGATAGCCAAAAGATATTTTTAGAAAAAATAGGAGAAATTAATGGCAAAGAAACAAAAGAATCTAGATGATATTACAAAAAAATTCGGAGACGAACGCCAAAAGGCTTTGGACAACGCCCTGAAGAACATTGAAAAGGACTTCGGTAAGGGAGCGATTATGCGCCTGGGCGAGCGAGCAGAACAAAAGGTTCAAGTCATGAGCTCAGGATCTTTGGCCTTGGATATCGCCCTTGGTGCCGGTGGTTATCCTAAGGGACGTATCATTGAAATCTACGGTCCAGAGTCTTCTGGTAAGACGACTGTTGCCCTTCATGCTGTTGCTCAAGCGCAAAAAGAGGGTGGTATTGCAGCCTTTATTGATGCAGAGCATGCTTTGGATCCATCTTACGCGGCTGCTCTAGGTGTAAATATTGATGAGCTGTTGCTATCTCAACCAGATTCTGGTGAGCAAGGTTTGGAAATTGCAGGGAAATTGATTGACTCTGGTGCAGTTGATTTAGTTGTCATTGACTCGGTTGCAGCTCTTGTACCACGTGCGGAAATCGATGGAGATATCGGTGATAGCCACGTTGGTTTGCAAGCTCGGATGATGAGTCAGGCCATGCGTAAACTGTCTGCTTCTATCAACAAAACAAAAACAATTGCCATCTTTATCAACCAACTTCGCGAAAAAGTTGGGGTTATGTTCGGAAATCCTGAAACAACACCAGGTGGCCGTGCCTTGAAATTCTATGCTTCTGTCCGTTTGGATGTTCGTGGAAATACTCAAATTAAAGGAACTGGTGACGCTAAGGATACAAACGTTGGTAAGGAAACCAAGATTAAGGTCGTGAAAAACAAGGTAGCTCCGCCATTTAAAGAAGCCTTCGTGGAAATCATGTACGGAGAAGGAATTTCTAAAACTGGTGAACTTATCAAGATTGCAACAGACTTGAATATCATCAAAAAAGCAGGTGCTTGGTATTCTTATAATGATGAGAAGATTGGTCAAGGTTCTGAAAATGCCAAGAAATATTTGGCTGATCACCCAGAAGTCTTTGACGAAATCGACCGTCAAGTCCGTGTCCGTTTTGGCTTGATTGAAGATGATCAAGAAGGGGAAGCAACTGCGGCTGAAACAACAGGGAAAATCACTGAAAACATTGAAGAAGTAACACTTGAACTAGACGATGCTATAGAGATCGAGGAATAATTTTTCCAAAATAGGTCGCAAGACCGATGGTTTTTATGGTATAATAGACTACGATAGTAGTATCGGGTAGTGAAAGGAGTCCTTACATGATTACAATTTACACAGTTTCAAGTTGTACAAGCTGTAAGAAAGCAAAGACCTGGCTTAATGCCCATCAATTAACTTATAAAGAACAAAACCTCGGTAAAGAGGGAATCACAAAAGAAGAAATTTTAGATATTTTGACCAAAACTGAAAATGGCGTTGCAAGCATTGTCTCTTCTAAAAATCGCTATGCAAAAGGTCTTGGTGTTGATATTGAAGATTTAAGTGTGAGTGAAGTGATTGATATTATCATGGAAACCCCACGTATCTTGAAAAGCCCTATCTTGGTTGACGATAAACGCCTCCAAGTTGGCTATAAAGAAGATGACATTCGTGCCTTTCTTCCACGTTCTGTTCGTAACGTTGAAAATGCAGAGGCGCGTTTGAGAGCAGCTCTATAAAATAGCCCATTATAAAGAAAAAAGGAGTCTGAACAAGCCGATTTGCTAGTGGTAGTGAATGGGCGAGTTTTCAGACCCTTTTTACTTTACGAATCTAGCGTTGACAGGAGTTATGAGTGTGGTAAAATAGGCGTAGGAGGCTAAAAAATGAAAAAGATAGTGCTATTGTTAGGCCTTGTTTTACTTGCACTGACGGCCTGTGGTCAGAAAAAATCACATACTGCTTCGTCCGCTTCAACTTCTGAAGATAAGTTGGATACAACCTTGCCGATTATTTCAAATGCGGAAAAGAACACAGTAGTAACAAAGACCTTGGTCTTTCCAAAAACTGAGAATGGCTCACAGCAAAAGCAGGTAGTGACTTATAAAGACGAGCAATTTTTAAGTTTAAGTATAGAGCAGGTTAGTCCAAATGCAGATGATTTAAAGCAAGCGATAAAGGAATATGGTGTAGAAGAAGCTCAAGCAGTACTCAATAGATCCTTGGAAGCAGATGAACATTATCAACAAGTAAAGGATTTACCAGGTTTCTCTATGTCCTTACAGATTTTAAATGAGAATGAGCTCAAGCGTGTGACTAATCTGGATTTTCAAACCTTGGATGTAGATAAGGCTGCAGAAACAGAATATTTAAAAGCTTTAAAGCTAAAAGAACTGCTGAAGATGAATCCAGCTCAGTATGTTGAAAATCAACTTTTGAATGGCGCAAAAGAAGAATAGTAGAAGACCGTCATTTTTGCTTATTTTATGGGCTGATATTGATTTGTAACATTTGTGAAAAGATCTGAAATATGGTATAATAATAATATTCTAACGAAAGAGGGTGTAATTGTGGGATTTACAGATGAAACAGTACGTTTTAATCTCGACGATTCAAATAAAAAAGAGATTAGCGAAACGTTGACGGATGTTTATACATCGCTGAATGAAAAAGGCTACAATCCAATCAATCAAATCGTTGGGTATGTTCTCAGTGGGGATCCTGCGTACGTACCTCGTTATAACAATGCTCGCAATCAGATTCGCAAATATGAACGAGATGAAATTGTTGAAGAATTGGTTCGTTATTATTTGAAAGGGCAGGGCATCGATCTTTAATGAGAATTATGGGATTGGATGTGGGCTCTAAAACAGTGGGAGTAGCTATTAGTGACCCGCTTGGCTTTACAGCTCAGGGTTTGGAAATTATCCAGATCAATGAAGATCAGGAAGAGTTTGGTTTTGAGCGCCTTGGTGAGCTTGTTGCTGAATACAAGGTTGATAAGTTTGTCATCGGTCTTCCTAAAAATATGAATAATACTAGCGGTCCCCGTGTAGAAGCCAGTCAGGCCTACGGAGCTAAGGTGACAGAGTTGTTTGGCTTGCCGGTTGAGTATCAAGATGAGCGCTTAACAACAGTGGCAGCTGAGCGAATGCTAATTGAGCAAGCAGATGTTAGCCGGAACAAACGCAAAAAAGTGATTGATAAATTAGCGGCCCAGCTGATTTTACAGAATTATTTAGATAGAAATTATTAGAAAGATTGAGGGAGATGAATATGGCACATGATCATAACCATGACCACGAACATGAAGAGCGCGAATTGATTACTTTGGTGGATGAGCAAGGCAATGAAACCTTGTTTGAAATTCTCTTGACCATTGACGGTATGGAAGAATTTGGAAAAAATTATGTACTTCTTGTACCAGCTAATGCTGAAGAAGATGAAAATGGTGAAGTTGAAATTCAAGCATACTCATTCACAGAAAATGAAGATGGAACTGAAGGTGACCTTCAGCCTATTCCAGAAGATGCTGAAGAAGAATGGAATATGATTGAAGAAGTTTTCAACAGCTTCATGGAAGAGTAAGAGTATTTCAGCCTTTGTCAAATAAAAAAGCAAGGCAAATCTAGAGACTGCCTCAGTTCGCTCAATGAGCGAGGCTGGTTTAGATGTTCTGGATAGATTAATTTTGTTCTGGTTAAAAGGGACGAATACTTAAATTTGTTAAACAGATAGTTTATTGTTAACTCGGAGTCTCAAACGTAAGCTATATGATTAATTGAAAAAAGAGAGCTGGTTGATCATTCACTCGGCTCTCTTTTTACTAGGAGTAAAGATGGAGAAGATAGAAAACTGGCTGGACAGCCGAATCGGACTAAATTTTCGGACTGGACTTGGTAGAATGGAGCAGGCAATCCGTTTGCTTGGTCATCCAGAAAAAGCCTACCCAACGATTCATGTAACTGGAACGAATGGTAAAGGATCAACAGTAGCCTTTTTGCAAAACTTATTTGACCAACATCAAAAGAAAGTTGGGACTTTTACTTCACCTCATATGGAGACTGTTCATGATCGGATTTGCTTAAATGGGCAGCCGATTTCGGAGAGTGATTTCTCTAGGTTGGGTGATCAAGTGCGCAAGATGGAGCAAAACGCACTGTTGCCCCAGGATCAACTCTCTTATTTTGAAATCCTCAGTTTAATCGCCTTTTTGTATTTTGCAGAGCAAGAGGTGGATGTAGCCTTGATTGAGGTGGGGATAGGTGGTTTGCTAGATACAACGAATGTCATCACAGGAAGTGTCTCAGTCATTACATCGATTGGCCTTGATCATCAGGAAACCTTGGGAACGACACTTGAGGAGATTGCAGAGCAAAAAGCAGGGATTTTTAAAGTAGGCAGTCCTGCTGTTATCGGTCCTTTGCCAGAAGTTGCGCGACAAGTTTGTCGAGAGCGGGCAAAGGAGTTGAATATCGACTTATATGAGTATGGCCAAGATTTTTCTCTCGAGAACAAGGAACTTCGGGCTCGTGACTTCTCTTGGCTAGATGTAGAATTAGGCTTGTCAGGGACCTACCAAGAAGAAAATGCGACTGTAGCTGTGGAAGCTTTTCTTTTATTTATGGAGCGCCAGTCATGGAATCTAGATCTGAGTTTAGTAAAAAAAGCTTTAGCTCAAACTAGCTGGGCAGGCCGTTTGGAAAAAGTCTGCGATGGCATTTATTTAGATGGAGCCCATAATCTTCCTGCAGTTGAGCGCTTGGTCGAGTTTATTAAGCAAGAAAAGGGCAAAGAAGTTTTGATCTTGTTTGGGGCTTTAAAGCGAAAAGATTATTCGGAAATGCTTCATTATTTGCAAGAGGAACTACCTCAGGCAAGTTTATTTCTGACTAGTTTTTCATATGGTGAAACAATAGGCGAGCAAGAAGCAGGGCAACTTCCCTTTATCAGGGATTATAGAAATTTTCTAAAAGACTATTTGCAGGATGATAATCCTCATCGTTTATTGTTTGTAACTGGGTCTCTCTATTTCATTGCGGAGGTACGTCAGTTTTTAAAAGGAGAGATAAATTGACGGTTGGAAAAGGTCTTTGTTATAATGAGGATGGAACTAGCAAAAAGTAGGCAAAACATACTTCTGTGCCAGCTCTAAAACCCCCTATGATTAAAGGAGGAAGGATTATGACTTTTTCAAAAAAAGCGACGATTTTATCCCTAACAGCTATAGTAGCTTTTGCTTTGGCAGCTTGTAGCAATGGCAATAATCAAACTCAGCCCTCTCAAGCCAGTCAAGCTAATTCTTCAGTGTCTTCAAGTTCGACATCAACTTCAACTTCTGCTTCAAGTTCAAGTAGTGCAACGACTTCGACCTCTTCTTCGTCAGCAACAACAGCTGCAAGTACAGAATTGGACGGGACCTATACAGCTACGCATGAAGGCGATCAATTGACCCTGACAATTTCGTCTGGTAAAGGAACTTTAACTACCTTGGAGCGAGATGGTGAGAAAGAAATCGAACAAGTCGAAATTGATAGCACAAATCAGCGAATGATTATTGGAGACGATGTTCATCGCTACTATATCAATGGCAATCAGCTGACTGTTGAAGATATTGATCAAGAGCAGGATCAAGATGACACAATTGTCTTCACTAAACAATAAGGCTTCACAAGACTGGGGACTCCAGTCTTTTTTAATTTCTATCAGAAGGTCAATCTGTTTTTGCTTGATTTATTGAGAAGGCCCCGCTATACTTAAATATAAGAAAATTGAGGAGTGGGTGTGTGAGAAAGTTTCGCTTATTGATGTCAAAATATGGTTTCAGCATCATTGTCATGCTATTGGAACTCTTCTTTATATTTTGGCTTTTCTTTTATTTAGGTGAAATTAATAAGGATTTATGGATTCTTGTAGTCACCTTATTAACAGTTGGTACGATTTTTTCGATTGTCAATCGTTCTATGACACCTGAAAGCAAAGTAACCTGGCTTTTGGTTACTTTTATCCCAGTTGTAGGGCCTCTGATTTATCTCATGTTTGGAGAACGCAGGCTGTCTCGGAAAGAAATGAAGCAGTTGCGCAGCATGGACTCCATGAAGTTTCGTGAGGACAATAGTTATGAGCTGAGATTGGACCTGAAAAAGAAAAATAAATCAGCTTTTGGGATAGTTAAGTCCTTGCTTAGTATGGACCATAATGCGGATGTTTACGATGGGACTGCGTCTCAGTATTTTGCTCTGGGAGAAGATATGTATGCTGCTATTTTAGAAGACCTGAAATCAGCAGAAAAATTCATCTTTCTGGAATACTATATTATCGAAGAAGGCAAGATGTGGAATAGTATTCTGGAGATTTTGAAGGAAAAGGCTGCTCAAGGAGTAGAAATCAAGCTTCTCTATGATGACATTGGCTGTATGGCGACTTTACCAGGAGATTATACAGAAACTTTACGTTCCTTTGGGATTAATGCACATAAGTTCAATAAGGTGATCCCGCGTATGACGGTGGCCTACAACAACCGAGATCATCGTAAAATTCTAGTGATTGATGGTCAGATTGGCTACACAGGTGGTATCAATATGGCTGACGAATACATTAATCATATTGTCCGCTTCGGCCATTGGAAAGATGGCGGGATTCGCTTAGATGGTCGGGCCGTTAAGGCGTTGACCAGGCTTTTTCTAATGAATTGGTACATCAACCGAGGTGAAATTACGGATTTTGATAAGTATCATTTAGAAAACAAAGCGGTAGAAGGCGAGGGGCTCTATATTCCATATGGGAGCGGACCTAAGCCTATGTACCGAACACAGGTCGGGAAAAATGTTTACCAGAATATTATCAGCCAGGCAACGGACTATGTCTATATCACCAGTCCTTATTTGATTATCGACTATGACTTAACTGAAAATATAAAGAATGCTGCCATGCGGGGAGTGGATGTTCGGATTGTCACGCCTTATATTACAGATAAGAAGCTTATTCAACCGATTACCCGAGGATCTTATCGTGAGCTTTTAGAGGCCGGGGTGCGCATTTACGAATACACACCAGGCTTTGTTCATAGTAAGAATGTGATCGCGGACGATGAACTAGCAGTAGTAGGCACCATAAACTTTGACTACCGTAGCTTGGTCCATCATTATGAGAATGCTGTGCTTTTATATAAAGTACCTGCTTTAGCAGACATAAAAGCCGATTTTGAGAATATTTTTGAGGTGTCAACAGAGGTTCATGACGGTGTCTTTAAATCTACTTGGTACCAAAATCTTCTGAAAGAGATCGTTCAGCTTTTTGCGCCAATGCTTTGATCATGATAAACCTAATGAGAAGGATTTGTTTTACCCTATTGAGGGTACAAATTTCCTTCTCATTTTTTTACGAATAAAAAAGTAAAAGGAATTTTTCATGAAATTAGAGTTTGTTCAAAGAAAAGCAGAAAGGCCGTTTTCAAAAATCTACCTAAGGTTTCGGGAATTAGAAACCTTGGCAAAGTCTAAAGCGACCAAAGACAAGCAGGTCTTAAAGCTAGAAGTAGATTCTGCCAAGTAGGCCAATCTTTTGAGAGGTGTGTAAAAGGAAAACTGACAGACAGAAGACTTTTTGATATACTAGTAAAGACTATATTGAGGAGAGTTATTATGTTTGATGAATTCGACAATCAAGAGGCAGAAGTGCAACTTGAAGCGAAAATAGAAGAAAAAAAAGAACAAGAAATCCAGCCAGAAGATGAGAAAGCAGGAGTACAACTTCGAGAAGAAAGCTTGAAGCCTGCGAGCATTCCTTTTGGGCATTTGCTATTCTGGAGTTTCATAGCTAGCTTCTTCAGCGTGGCCAATCCCTTATTTACCTCATTGGCGACAAATCTACAGACGCAAAATCTATATGCCGGCTGGGCAATGACCCAGGGTCAAGTAGCTTACGGTCAATTTTATGGTACGAGTGGCATGTTGTACTATGTGATAGCATGGTTGGGCAATCTCTTTATGGGAAGTCTTCTTTTTGCTGTCCTGCAATTTTTAGCACTCTTTATAGCTGGAATTTTCCTTTTTCAATTTATCTATCAAATGACTGGAAAAAAGGTTCTGGCGCAGCAACTGCTTCCGCTTTTTTATCTCTTGGTCATAACTCTTGGTTTTGGTGGCCTGTATGCAAGTATTTTTGTCCTTCCTTTTATTATGTGGAGCCTAAATTTCTTAACTCGCTATGTCAATGATCGAGTGGGGGATAATGGTTTCATCTTGCTGGGAGCTATTGGAGCCTTGGCTTTCATGGTGGATCCATTCACTAGTATTGTCTTCTATGGTTTAGTTTTTCTTGTTTGGACCATTTTTCATATTGCCCGTAAACGCTTGTCCCGAGGATTTTATCAATTTTTAGCTAGTTTACTTGGTTTTTCACTGGTCTTTTATCCGCTGGGATATTACACTGTTTGGAAGGGAACTTTTGGTGTAGCCATTAGCCAAGTGACGTACAGCTTTGAAAGTTTGGGCTTACAAGTATCCGATCTTCCTACTTTACTCATAATGGGCGGCCTGTTTGTTGGTCTTGGTTTCTTAACAGCCTTGATTATGGGATTGGTGTCTTCAGTAGATAAAAATGCAAAGCCTTTCCGATATTTGGGGGTTTTAGGAATTTTAACTCTGTTCTTAGTAAATATCTTTCTGCCAAGCCATGGAAATTTCCAGTTATTGCCTATGATTCCTTTTGCCATGATTCTCTTGGCGATTTGGTTTAACAAGAATTTTTCAGAAGGACGTCATACGAGAAAAAGACGGACTCCTTCTATTTGGAAAAATTATTTTGTTGGAAATTTATTTTTACCTGTGTTAGCGATGGTCTTTCTAGTCGCATCACCAGTTGTTCAACGCTATCTATTAGCTGGTGAGGAAGAAGCAGAAAGGGCTGTGGTTAGCAAGTATATCCGTGAGGAGTCGGCTAAGGACGATAAAATCTATGCTTGGGACAGCACAGCTAGCCTCTACCAATCAACCGGCCGTTTGTCTGCGGCAACCATCCTAAGTCCTAAATTATACTTAGATACCGAAGAGAATAAGATTTTATTAGGAAATCAGCTAGATTCGAATCTACCACGCTATATTGTGGTTAACAAAAAAGTCCCTCTACTAGGGAAAGTAAAAAAAATAATATCTTCAAATTATAAGAAAATTGGCCTAGATACTAGCCAGTTCAAGCTTTACGAGCTTAAATAATATTATCAATATCTTGTGTTTTAATTAAAAAAATTAAAAATATTACACAAGATATTGATTTTTTATTTTATAGTGTTATAATGAGTCATGTACGATTGGAGGATAGGAAATGATTACTTTAAGAGAAGAAACAGAGACCTGTATTCCTAATATTTATGTAGTTAAACGCGATGGCCGGCGCGTGAATTTTGACGTTGACAAGATTTATAAAGCTTTGGTCAAAGCGGCCTGTGAAGTGACGCCCATGTCTCCCTTGCTTGAAGCCAAGCTTGAAGGAATTACGGAGAAGATTGTTGCTGAAATCACTCATCGTTTTTCTCAGGATGTGAAGATTTATGAAATCCAAAACATCGTTGAGCATGAGCTTTTGAATGCTAATGAATATGCCATTGCCAAGGCCTATATCTCGTATCGAACCCAGCGTGACTTTGATCGTTCTCAGGCAACCGATATTAATTTTACAATTGACAAATTGCTCAATAAAGACCAAACAGTGGTCAATGAAAATGCCAACAAAGACAGTGATGTCTTTAACACCCAACGGGATTTAACTGCTGGGATTGTTGGCAAGTCCATCGGTCTTAAGATGCTACCTCCTCACGTGGCCAATGCCCATCAAAAGGGCGATATTCACTACCATGATTTGGATTATAGTCCTTATACACCAATGACCAACTGCTGCTTGATTGATTTTAAGGGCATGCTAAAAAATGGTTTCAAGATTGGAAATGCAGAAGTCGAGAGTCCTAAGTCTATTCAGACTGCGACAGCTCAAATCTCGCAGATTATTGCCAATGTAGCTTCTAGTCAGTATGGAGGCTGTTCAGCTGACCGAATCGATGAAGTCTTGGCTCCTTACGCAGAACTCAATTACGAGAAGCATTTAAGAGATGCCAAAGATTGGGTGCTAGCTGATAAAAGAGCTGATTACGCTTGGAAAAAAACTAAAAAAGATATTTATGATGCTATGCAGTCCTTAGAGTATGAGATTAACACTCTCTTTACCTCTAATGGACAAACTCCCTTCACTTCTTTAGGATTTGGTTTGGGAACCAATCGCTTTGAACGGGAGATTCAAAAATCAATTCTCAACATCCGTATCAAGGGCTTGGGAAGTGAACATCGGACAGCTATCTTTCCTAAGTTGATTTTCACTCTTAAGCGTGGTCTTAATTTAGAGCCAGGAAGTCCTAACTACGATATCAAACAGCTGGCGCTGGAATGTGCGACGAAACGGATGTATCCAGATGTCCTGTCTTATGATAAAATCATTGATTTGACTGGCTCTTTCAAGGTGCCGATGGGTTGCCGTTCCTTCCTCCAAGGTTGGAAGGATGAGAATGGGCAAGAAGTCAATTCCGGCCGTATGAATCTGGGAGTTGTGACTGTCAACCTACCTCGAATTGCACTGGAAGCTGAAGGAGATAAGGATAAATTCTGGTCCTTATTTGCTGAGCGAATGGCAATTGCTAAGGATGCTTTGGTCTATCGGGTAGAGCGAACCAAGGAAGCAACACCTGCTAATGCTCCAATCTTGTATCAATACGGTGCTTTTGGTAAACGCTTGGGCAAATATGATCAAGTCGACCAGCTCTTTACTCACCGCAGAGCAACAGTTTCACTTGGTTATATCGGTCTTTACGAAGTTGCAACTGCCTTTTATGGAGGAGAGTGGGAAGACAACCCAGAAGCTAAAGAATTTACGGTGGATATTGTCAAAGAAATGAAGCGTTTGGTTGGTGAATGGTCAGACGAATATGACTATCATTTCTCTGTTTATTCGACGCCATCTGAAAGTCTGACCGACCGATTCTGCCGGTTGGATACTGAGAAGTTTGGCCTTGTTCCAGATATTACAGATAAGGAATACTATACTAACTCCTTCCACTACGATGTACGTAAAAATCCAACACCTTTTGAAAAATTGGACTTTGAGAAGATTTATCCAGAAGAGGGGGCCTCAGGTGGCTTTATCCACTACTGTGAATACCCTGTTCTGCAGCAAAATCCAAAAGCTTTGGAAGCTGTCTGGGACTATGCTTATGACCGGGTTGGTTACTTAGGGACAAATACGCCAATTGACCACTGTTACAAGTGTGACTTTGAGGGAGACTTTACACCGACCGAGCGTGGTTTCACCTGTCCAAACTGTGGTAACAGCGATCCCAAGACAGTTGACGTGGTCAAACGGACCTGTGGTTATCTAGGTAATCCGCAAGCTCGTCCGATGGTTAATGGCCGTCACAAAGAGATTTCTGCTCGGGTCAAGCATATGAATGGCTCAACAATTAAGTTTTCAGGAAATGAGATCTGATTAAAACTAAATAAGAAGCGGGAGTGATACAGAACATCCGTGTGATGTATCGCTCTTTTTCATTAATCATTAGGAGAAAAAATGGGAAAATATCAACTAGACGATAAAGGTAAGGCTCAAGTAAGACGTTTTCATGAAAAGCATTCTACAGGAGCTAGCAATAAAAAGGTGCGAGTGACTAGTCTGCGGGAGCAATTTCTGGCAAAGGCTAGCAAGAAGAAGTAAAGTATGGTAGAGAAATGAAAGTAGAATTAAGGAAACCAAGACTAGAGGATAAGGCCACTATTTTGGAAATGTTAGCAGATTTTGAAGCGACTGGTGGCCGGCGTGACGGATTCTTTGGCGGAGCTGATTTTGTCTACGAGGATTGGCTGGAAACCATTCAGCTGGCAGAAGCCGGGCTGGGTTTGCCAGAAGGTTTTGTACCTTACATTCAGCTTGTGGCTTTTGCTGCGGATGGTCAGGCTGTGGGCTTTCTTAATTTGCGTTTGCAGCTCAATGACTATCTGCTCCAAGAAGGTGGGCATATTGGTTACAGTATTCGTCCGTCTGCGCGTGGCAAAGGACTGGCAAAAGAGCAGCTGCGACAAGGCTTGCAAGTAGCCAAAAGTAAAAATATTAGACAAGTCCTAGTGACTTGCGATAGGGATAATGCTGCCAGCCGAGGAGTCATTATTGCTAACGGTGGAGTATTAGAGGATATTCGAGGTGGGAAAGAGCGTTATTGGATTGATATAGATTGAGGAAAGCCTATGAAGTTACGACGACCAACTTTGGAAGATAAAGATGCTATTTTAGAGATGATTGCTGAATTTGATGCTGCGAAGTCTTATATGCATGGTGGTGTGGGCTCCACATGGAAGCGGGCTAAGAATTATGAGGATTGGTTACAAATGGTGAGACAGCAGGAGGATGCTGGGAATCTGCCAGAAGGATGGGTACCAGCAATTCAGTTTATCTCGGTTGACGAGGAAAACCGCCCACTGGGCTTCCTAGCATTGCGTCTCTTGTTAAATGAAAAACTCTTTATTGAGGGTGGGCATATTGGCTATTCGATTCGCCCGAGGGAACGAGGCAGGGGCTATGGGCAGGAGCAACTGCATCTGGGCCTTATAGAGGCTAAGAGAGCTGGTTTGGACTTTGCTCTGATTACCTGCGATGAAGAAAACGAAGCTAGCCGGCGAACGATTCTTGCTAATGGTGGCGTCTATGACAATACCATTCAAGGAAGCGAGCGCTACTGGATAGAGCTAGATGGAGAAGTGGCATGAATAATCCCAAACCCCAAGAATGGAAAAGCGAGGAGCTGAGTAAGGGTCGCATCATTGACTATAAAGCTTTTAACTTTGTGGATGGCGAAGGTGTCCGTAACTCCCTCTATGTCAGTGGCTGTATGTTCCACTGTGAGGGCTGCTACAATGCAGCACCATGGTCCTTCAACGCTGGTATTCCTTATACCCAAGAGTTGGAGGAGCAGATTATGAAAGACTTGGCGGAACCTTATGTACAAGGGTTGACCCTTCTAGGCGGCGAGCCTTTTCTCAACACAGGCATTCTCCTGCCCTTGGTCAAGCGGATTCGGAGAGAGCTTCCAGACAAGGATATCTGGTCCTGGACGGGCTATACTTGGGAGGAGATGATGCTGGAAACGGAGGATAAGCTGGAGCTGCTGAGTTTGATTGACATCCTGGTGGACGGCCGTTTTGACATTACCAAGAAGAATCTTATGTTGCAGTTTCGTGGCTCGTCCAATCAGCGCATTATTGATGTGCAGAAGTCCCTTCAGTCTGGACAAGTAGTTATCTGGGATAAGCTGAATGATGGGAAAGAAAGTTTTGAACAAGTTGATCGGGAAGGCCTCCTCTAATCACGATTAACCAGAGCAAAGATGCCCATGATAGAATATAAAAAATGGTCCCTGTTATATGGGACCATTTTTTGTAAACAAATTCTTGAGACCTCTGTAAAATACTCTATATTTATGCACTTTGCTTTTTTTCTTAAGTTAATAAAAGATAAAGAAGAATTGCTTTGGATCTTTACTATGATTTCTTAAAAATTTCTTAAAATAAGGCAGAATCTAAATATTTTTGTGATATAATAAGATGGAGTAATTATGTATAGGAAGTGTTTTTAGCATGTCTCGTAGAAAAAGCAATGGAACTACTGCTAAATCAAGACGTTTTAAAATCTTAAATGTTAGTTTATTCACCATTTATGTTTTATTAATCTCTGTCTTGATAGTTTATATATTCAGGTATAATATTTTAGCTTTTCGTTATTTAAATATTATTTCAACCTTTGTGATGATACTAGTAGCAGTTCTAGCTGCTCTTTTCATTTGGTTTAATAAGGCTCGGATTTTTACAACAGTATTATTGGTTCTGTCCTTGCTGATTGGATCAGGAACCATGTATGCTGTCAAGGAAATGGTGGACCTGTCTACTGGTTTGAATTCTACTTCTAACTATTCTGAGTATGAAATGAGCGTTGTAGTAGCAGCGGACAGCGACATTAAAGATATAAAAAAAGTAACCAATGTTTTAGCTCCAACCAATAATGATGGCGAAAACATTGTAGCCTTAACAGATGAACTGGCTAAGACCAAGAAAGTCCAGTTGACAGTGGATTCAGCGAGCTCTTATCTGGCGGCTTATAAGTCCTTGCTTGCTGGAGAGACAAAAGCTATTGTTATCAATAGTGTTTTTGAGGATACCCTACGAAGTGAAGATCCTGACTATGCTTCCAAAGTTAAAAAATTGTATTCTTACAAACTAACGAAAAAGGTTGAGACTGCAACTAAGAAGCATGATGTTAATGCAGATGTCTTTAATATCTATGTCAGTGGAATTGATACTTATGGTGGTATCTCATCAGTTTCTCGTTCGGATGTGAATATCATTATGACGGTTAACCGTAAGACCAAGCGCGTGCTTTTGACAACTACACCGCGTGACGCCTATGTACCTATTGCGGATGGTGGTGCGGATCAGCCTGATAAACTGACCCATGCGGGTATTTATGGTATAGATGCTTCGGTTCATACTCTAGAGAAACTTTATGGTATCGATATTCAGTATTATGTACGTTTGAATTTCACTTCCTTCCTCAAATTGATTGACCTTTTGGGTGGTGTTGATGTGTATAACGATCAAGAATTCACAAGCCGTCATGGAAATTACCACTTTAAGGTTGGAGATGTTCATCTCAATTCTGAGCAAGCATTGGGCTTTGTCAGGGAACGGTATTCATTAACGGGTGGTGATAACGACCGCGGTAAGAATCAGGAAAAAGTCATCGCTGCTGTTATTAAAAAGCTGACCTCAACAGATGCTCTGAAGAATTACAATAGTATTATTTCAGGTTTACAAGATTCTGTTCAGACAAATATGAGCTTAGAAACCATGATGAATCTTGTGAATACCCAGTTGGAAACAGGTGGGAACTATACAGTTACGTCACAAGCTTTGACTGGAAATGGAACAACTGGTCTGCCTTCATATGCTATGCCAGAAGCTGCCCTTTATATGCTGGAAGTTGATCCGGCAAGCCTGGATCAAATGAAGTCTGAAATTCAGACCGTTATGGAAGGGAAGTAAGCCATGATTGATATTCATTCACATATTGTTTTTGATGTTGATGATGGACCAAAAACAATAGAAGATAGCAGGGCCTTGCTGGAGGAAAGCTACCGCCAAGGGGTACGAACGATCATTTCAACTTCTCATCGTCGGAAAGGGATGTTTGAGACTCCAGAAGCAAAAATTGAAGAAAACTTCAAACAAGTCCAGGAACTGGCTAAAGAAATTGCGGATGATTTGACTATTCTTTACGGGGCTGAAATATATTATACAAGTGATATTTTGGATAAGCTGGAGCAAGGAAAGATTCCACGCTTGGCAGATAGCCAGTATGCTTTAATTGAATTCAGTATGATCACGCCTTACAAGGAAATTCATACAGCTCTGAGCAACGTTTTACGCTTGGGCGTTACACCTGTCGTCGCTCATATTGAACGCTATCATTGCTTAGAAAATGATGAAAAGAAGGTGCGCGACTTGATTAATATGGGTTGTTACACCCAGATTAATAGTTCGAGTGTTTTAAAACCAAAGCTGTTTGGAGACACTTATAAATTCATGAAAAAAAGGGCCCAGTTCTTTCTGGAGAAAGATCTGGTTCATTTCGTGGCCAGTGACATGCACAATTTGAATCCACGACCGCCTTATATGCAAGAGGCCTACCAAATCATCTCCAAGAAGTATGGGAAATCTCATGCAGAGCAGTTGTTTAGAAAAAATCAAGAATTATTGCTAAGAAGTGAATACATATAGGCTTCGCTCTTAGTATAGAGGAAAAGGAACATGAATAAAGAAAATCAACTAGTCGAAATTGACGTACTGTCTTTGATCAAGACGGTATGGAAAAGAAAGTTTATCATTCTGTTGATAGCGTTAGTGGCAGCTGTCTTAGCTTTGGGTTATAGCCTTTTTATTGCTAAGCCCTCTTATCAAAGTACGACACGGATTTACGTTGTCAACCGTCAGCAGACAGATAATAACACTCTGACCAACCAAGACCTGCAAGCAGGATCTTACTTGGTTAAGGACTATAAGGAAATCATTTTATCACAGGATGTATTGTCTACGGTTATTTCAGAATTGAAATTACCTGGGACAACAGCTGAATTAAGCAAGTCTGTAAGTGTTTCGGTGCCGACAGATACACGGATTGTATCCATCACTGTTAAAAATAGCGATCCTAACCAAGCTAGCCGAATTGCCAACACCTTGCGCGAAGTGGCAGCTGAAAAAATCATTGCCGTTACTAAGGTTTCAGATGTAACAACCTTAGAAGAGGCAGAAGTTCCAAAATCACCATCTTCTCCAAATATTCGCCGGAATGTCATGCTCAGTTTTTTTGCTGGAGTGATTGTAATGGTCATTATCGTAGTGTTTGTCGAAGTTTTAGATGATCGGGTTAAGAAACCAGAAGATATAGAAGAAGTGATGGGCTTATCCTTGTTAGGAGTCGTCCCAGATATGAGAAAACTGAAATAAGGAGTCGTTATGCCAGTATTAGAATTATCAAATAATAAAAAACAATCTATTCAGAAAACTGAAGAATATTACAACGCTCTTAGGACAAATATTCAGTTAAGTGGAGAAGACATTAAGATTGTGGCTGTCACTTCTGTTCAACCAAATGAAGGGAAGTCCACAACTTCTACCAATCTTGCTATTGCTTTTGCAAGAGCAGGATATACTACACTCTTGATTGATGCTGATATCCGAAACTCAATCATGTCAGGGGTATTTAAATCAAAGGAAAGAATTACTGGATTGACAGATTATTTGGTTGGGAAAAATGATTTGTCACAAGGATTGTGTGAGACTGATGTACCTAATCTCTTTGTCATTGAGTCAGGACAATCGTCACCAAACCCAACGGCGCTTTTACAAAGCAAAAACTTTGATGAGATGATGAATATCCTACGTCGTCATTATGATTATATTATTGTAGACACGCCACCTATTGGTTTAGTAATTGATGCAGCTATTATTTCACAAAAATGTGATGCAAGTTTATTGGTTGCTGAGGCAGGGTCAGTGAAACGTAAGGCACTTCAAAAATCTAAGGAGCAGTTAGAGCAGACAGGGACTCCTTTCTTGGGAGTTGTATTAAACAAATATGACGTGTCAGGAGATCGTTATGGAGTTTACGGTGCTTATGGGAATTATGGTGCTTACGGGAAAAAACATTAAAAATTAACTGGGGATATTATGGAAATAACTAGGGCACAAAAACGCTTAATATTGATGATAGTGGATACTATTATCATTTATATAAGTGGTTATATTGCTTACTTTTTCTTATCTGAATATATTCAAACAAGAGAATTAAACATAATACAAAATCAGACTTATGTGACAGTGCTATATTTGCTGGTTGGTCGAGGAATTACGGGAGCTTTTTCTATTCTAAATCGCTATACAGACTATAAAAATCTTAGCAAAATCGCCTTGACTTTAGCCGGGGCTTATATAGCGGTCTCAGTGATAGAAACTGTCTTTACTTTGGGTATTAGCTACCGTTTTATGCTACTGAGTTGTATGTTCTCGATTTTATTCTCTACATCTGTTCGACTAGCATGGAGGATATGGTATGGTTATAAAACGGGAGTAAGGTATGAAGAAGTTGCTAACGAAATGTTATTACGGACCTTAGTAGTGGGAGCAGGAGCTGGTGGAAGTTTGTTTATAACTACAGCTTTAAAGGATTCGCCTGATATTAAGATTGTTGCGGTGGTTGATCGGGATGTTAGTAAACATGGTTCTTTTTTACATGGAGTAAAGGTTGTAGGATCAGATAGTCAGATTCCAGAGATTGTTGCAAACTATGAGATTAATCAAATTGTAATTGCTATTCCATCCTTAGAACCAGAAGAGTATGAACGTATTTTGACTCTGTGCAAAGCGACGAATGCTACCGTTAAAGCCATGCCAAAATACGAAGAAGTGGTGACAGGAAAGGTTAGGGTTAGTAAGCTCAGAGAGATTGATATATCTGATTTGTTGGGACGAAAAGAGGTTGTGCTTGATCAGACAAGTTTGAAGTCAAATATCGAGGGCAAGACTGTACTTGTAACAGGGGCAGGAGGATCCATTGGGTCTGAGCTTTGTCGCCAAATTGCTCGGTTTAACCCGGATAGACTTTTGCTTTTAGGGCATGGGGAGAATTCTATCTATTTGATTCACAAAGAGCTATACAATCAATATGGATCTAAATTTGAAATTATTCCAGTTATTGCTGATATTCAGGACCGTGAACGTATTTTCCAAATTATGGAAAACTATCGTCCAGATAGAGTCTATCATGCGGCAGCTCATAAGCATGTCCCCTTGATGGAATATAATCCAAAAGAAGCAGTTAAAAATAATATATATGGCACTCGTAATGTAGCTGAGGCTGCTAAAGCTACGGGCGTTACCAAATTTGTAATGATTTCAACAGATAAGGCTGTGAATCCACCAAATGTGATGGGGGCGACTAAGCGTATAGCTGAGATGGTTGTAACTAGCCTTAATGAAGAAGGAAAAACAATGTTTGCCGCAGTTCGCTTTGGGAATGTTCTAGGTAGTCGTGGCAGTGTTGTTCCTTTGTTTAAAGAACAGATTGCAAAAGGGGGCCCTGTGACTGTTACTGATTTTCGTATGACTCGTTACTTTATGACTATTCCAGAAGCTAGTCGATTGGTCATTCAAGCTGGGGCCTTAATGCATGGAGGCGAAGTTTTTGTACTGGACATGGGAGAACCGGTTAAAATTTTGGATTTAGCCAAAAAGATGATTTCGTTAAGTGGTCATTCAGAGGCAGATATTAATATTGTTGAAACTGGAATTAGACCTGGTGAAAAATTATATGAGGAACTGCTTTCTACTCAAGAAAGAGTTGATGAACAGGTATATGAAAAGATTTTTGTAGGAAATGTACATGCTCCAGCCAAGAAGGAAGTTGATGATTTCATTGACACTTTATTAGAGCTGAATGAGACTGAGTTGAAGCAAAGATTAATTGACTTTGCTCAACAATAGAAATGGAGAAAAAATGTACAAATTTATAAAGAGAAGTTTAGATGTTTTCTTATCGTTAGTGGGGATGGTTATTTTGTCTCCATTCATTCTCATACTAATTATTGTTATAAAGTTAGATTCAAAAGGTCCTGTATTGTTTAAGCAAAAACGTATTGGTATCCATAAAAAAACATTTCAAATTTTAAAGTTCCGGACTATGCGAGTTGACACACCCAAAGATACCCCAACTCATTTGCTACAAAATCCTGATCAGTGGATTACCAAGGCAGGCCATTTCCTCAGAAAGACATCTTTGGATGAATTGCCACAAATATGGAACATTTTTGTTGGGGACATGAGTATCATAGGTCCAAGGCCGGCTCTTTGGAATCAGTATGATTTGATTGAAGAGCGAGACCGTTATGGAGCAAATGATGTTTTGCCAGGTCTGACAGGTTGGGCTCAGATTCACGGACGGGATGAGTTGCCTATTGAAAAAAAAGCTGAGCTAGATGGTTACTATGTAAAACATATGTCTTTTAGACTTGATTTACATTGTTTTTTTGGAACAATTAAAAGTGTTGTTAAGAGTGAAGGCGTTGTCGAGGGTGGAACCGGAACATTGGAACAAAAGGATTAGTTAAAGATGACAAGAATTTTGATTACTGGGAAAGATAGCTATATAGGGAAGTGTTTTCTATCTCATGTTTCTGAATCACCCGACTTTTTAGTTGAGGAGTTGGATGTTCAAAAAGACACGTGGAAAAGTCATGATTTCTCTCAATATGATGTCATTTTTCATGTAGCTGCAATTGTCCATCTGGCAAATCCTTCATCGGAAATGGCATCTGTTTACCAGCGTGTCAATACTCAGTTGCCTTTTGAGTTGGCTCAGAAAGCAAAGAAGGAAGGTGTGAGTCAATTCATCTTCATGAGTAGCATGAGTGTTTATGGTGAAATCAAAGGGCCAGGAGTGATAACAAGAGATACAATTCCTGCTCCTCAGTCTATGTATGGAAAAAGTAAACTACTAGCGGAGCAACTACTCACAGAGTTAAGCTCTCCAGAATTTCACGTGGTTATTTTGAGGCCACCTATGGTTTATGGTCCAGGAGCAAAGGGAAACTACCAGCGACTATCCAGTTTAATCAGAAAATTACCTCTCTTTCCAAGAGTTGACAATGCTAGAAGTATGATTTATATTGATAACTTAAGTGAGTTTATTCGATTGTTGATAAAGAATAGGGAGAATGGTATTTTCTTCCCTCAAAATCGTTCCTATGTAAATACTTCTGAACTAGTAAGCGAAATAAAGAAATCTCAGGGATCTCACATCCTTCTACTGCCAGGTTTTAATTGGTTAGTAAAAGCTTTAGGACGCTATATTCCAACATTCAACAAACTATTCTCTACTTTGGTCTATTCGGAAGAAATGTCTGTCTATTCAGAGGACTATCAATTGGTTTCTTTTTCTAAATCTATTCAACAGACCGAACAACGCGAGAAAATTTGATAAGGGAAGGAGATGTTGATTATTAAGTTTTCAGTTTTAATGTCAGTTTACAAAAAAGAAAATCCAATTTATTTATCAGATAGTCTAGAGAGTATTTTGGTTAACCAAAATTTGAAGCCTGACGAGCTAGTTCTGGTGAAGGATGGCCCTCTGACAGATGAGTTAGAAAAGGTGATTACGCGTTATCAGGGCTATTTTACAAATTTTAAAACTGTACCTCTCGATACAAATGTAGGATTAGGTTTAGCGCTTAGAGAAGGCCTAGAACATTGTAGTTATGAGTTGGTTGCACGAATGGATTCGGATGATATTGCTAAGCCCGATCGTTTTGAGAAGCAGTTGAACTATTTCCAAGAGCATCCCGAAATAGATATCTTAGGAAGTGCGGTTACAGAAATCAATTCAGGGATTGATGAAGTCATTTCAGAAAAGAAAATGCCTTTATCACATGAAGCTATTTTGACCTATATGAAGAGACGAAATCCCTTTTGTCATATGACGGTTGTTTTCAAAAAATCTGCAGTCCAAAAATCAGGTAGTTATCAATCACTAGACTTGGTAGAAGATTATTATCTCTGGGTTCGCATGGCTGCACAAGGTTGCCGTTTTGGCAATATGGAGCAATCATTAGTGTATGCTCGTATTGGAAATGGAATGCATTTACGAAGAAGTCAGCCAACACAGATTGCTAGTTGGAAGGTAATTAATGACTTTATGTTGAAAGAAAAAATGATTGACAGAAGAGATTGGATAAAAAATCTATTGTTGGTCATTGCCTTTGTCTATATGCCTCTGGGGTTGAAAAAAAGAGTTTATAAAAGAATATTAAGGAAACAAAGATGATTAGCGTTTTAATGGCCACTTATAATGGAAGAAGGTTTATCGAGCAACAGTTAGATTCCATTAGACTTCAAAATTTAGTACCAGACGCGGTCATAATATGTGATGATTGTTCATCAGATGGAACCTATGAGTTTGTCCAAGACTATATCAGTCAACATAATCTGACGACTTGGAAAGCAATTCAAAATAGGGAGAATCTTGGCCATTATAGAACATTTTTACATCTTGTCAATCAAGTTCAAGAAGGGCTTGTCTTTTTTTCAGACCAAGATGATATATGGCTTCCAGATAAAATTTCCACTTTGTCGTCATTTTTTCTAAACTCAGATGTGGCTATGGTTTACAATCAGTCAGAAATTATTGATGAGGGAAATCGGGTATCTGAGAGACCATCATTATCTGGTGGGAGTCAGGTTAAAGATTTGGCCTTTCTTTTAAAAAAATGGCCTTCAGGATATCAGACGGCTTTTAGACAGGAAGTGTTGCAGGATATTTTAACAAAATCTTATCAAGAATTGCCGGGATTTGACTACCATGATGTTTTATTTGGAATGTTGGCGTCACTCTATGGCCAAGTTATTGATGTCAATCAAATTTTAGACAAACATCGGATTCATTCCAACAATGTGACACAATCGATAGCTAGTAAAAGTTTTAACAAAACACGTCAATATCGAATTACCTATTTGGAAAAGGTACTGAATCGTTACCAATCTGTTAAAGAAGTTATTTTAAAAATGCATAGAAAAGATCTAGAGCCGACGGTAAATGAAGCTATCCAGTTAACCAAATGTCGGATAGGATTTTTGAAGCAAAGAAAATTGTCCTTGCTTGTCAGTTTATGGAAAAACAGGAAGATCTATGCAGGAAGAAAGGATCTAGTCAGCGATGTGGTCTATGCTTTTTCATTAAATAGGTTAGCGAGATTACTATTGAAAATCATAAAAAGGTAAGAAAATGCGAAGTACAAGCAAAATAGAATGGGAGTTAGCATTAAGTGAACGCTTCAGCCCTATGTATCAAAAGATTTCAGATGAAAAATTGAAGGCCTTGCAGGTAGCCTATTTGGAAATGTATAAACAATTTGACAAGATCTGCAAAGAGCATGGTCTGATTTCCTATATGGTTGCGGGTACTCTTATAGGATCTTTGCGACACGGTGGCTATATTCCTTGGGATGATGATATCGACTTAGTCATGTTTCGAGAAGATTACAATCGTTTAAAAGAAGTTTTTACAGATAATCAGTATTTTGAACTAATTTCTCCAGCCGAAACAAAGGATAGTGTTTTTAAAGTGATGAAGTTGCAGAGCAAATCCTGGACTTATTACGACGTTCTAGGTGAGGGGTTTAGTCAGAAGAAATATCTTTATCTGGATATGCTACCGATTGATTTCGTTCCTGAAAATGATATAGTTCGTAAGTTGAAGGGTTTGCTATTCAGAGCACTGGATCTGTCTCATAATAGTTCTCGATGCTATACAAAGTTTACACCTCACCTAACTTACATGTCTAAAGAATCAAAGGAGCTCAAAAAAAACCTTTGGATCAGACGGATTGTGGGTTTTCCTGCTTACATCATTGGCCCTTCTAATATGTACAAGTTAATGGAATGGCTTATCCAATCAAAGAAGAAGACTTCAAAAATTACGATTGCCTATGGAGTTAAGGGCTATTTGGGTGAAACAGTGGATTACAAGACTTTTTTCCCAGCTCGAAAGTATCCCTTTGAAGGCCTGGAATTTTATGGTCCAAATGACGCTGATGCATATTTAACCAATCGTTATGGTGACTATATGACACCTCCTGAGAAAAAAGAGCAGACAGAGCGTCATGTCAGACTAAAAGATAATTGGGTAGATTTGATAGAGAGAAGATAATGATTTATTTACTAATTTTAGGAAGTCTCCTCTTATTGTTTTTTGCAACAAGGACAGTAAAGAGAGATTATGCTAATCCCGGATTTATATATTTAGCAGTGTGGTTGATAGCTAGCGTTTCAACTGCTCTTTATTCTTCAAAATGGGGAGAAGAGATTTCACTGGTGACAGTCATTATCATTCTCCTTGGGAATGCCATTTTTTTAATGGGAGTTTTGTCATCTTCAACCTTATTTCCGGCTAGACAGACTCCAATAAAGCTAGCACGTGTTCGGGTAAATAACATTTGTATTATTTTAGTGCTTTTATTCCTGGCTTTTTCGGTTAAGACCGTTTATTCCGAGTTGGTATATCTGGCTACTCAGAGTGGGCAACCTATAAGTGGTATTTTTAAAACGATTGAGCTAGCTCGACACATGACAACCAACTATGATTTCGCCATCAGCCGTTTAAGCTTAAATTTATTGCGCATCAATTTCGCGGTGGGTATCGTTTTCTTCTATTTCTTTTGTGAATCAGTTTTCTCTGGTGAGAAAGGTATTTTTTACAAAGGGAAGTTGCTACTGATTAGTCTAATTTCTTTAGGAATTTCTCTTTTATCTACTGGGAGAACTGAAATGTTGGGACTTGTTTCGGGCTATGCTGTTCTCTATATTTTGTTTTATTCAAAATATTATGCGTGGGCAAACAGTCATTACAGCAGGAAGTTGTTCAGAACGCTTTTGACCATAGGGTTTCTATTTATTGTGCTCTTTATAGTGGTTGGGACATTTGTATTGAATCGAGTAGATAGTCAATCAGAACTAGGCTTTTTGGATAACCTTATTAAATATATGGGATCGCCCATTCAAGCTTTTGATTATTTCCTAAAGAATCCTTCTCTTTATGCTAACAATCAAGTATTTGGAGAAAATACCTTGATTGCTATTTACGGAAGCCTGAAATCTTTAGGCTTATCCAACTATGACTTAACACCATTTTTGCCAGTTATAAATTTTAACGGTGATAAAACAAATGTTTATACCATCTACTATTACTTTGTAAAAGATTTTGGATATCTTTCTATTTTGATTATGCAACTTTCATATGGTTTCTTCTTTGGAAGTTTCTATTACTCTATAAAGAGACGTGGCTTTAGCCCTCTAAAGGTAATAATATACTCCTTGTTTGCTTATCCTTTGGTCATTTCATTTTTTCAGGAGACTCTCTTATCACTCTTGACGACCCACATTAATCGGATAATTTATGCTATTGCCATCTATTTTGGGGTTCAATTCTTAAGTAGAGTTAGATTTAAATTAAGAGAAAGGAAGATATAGCTATGACAGTATCAGCGTTGATATTTGCGGGTGGAACTGGCAAACGAATGAACACTAAAACCTTGCCTAAACAGTTTTTAGAGTTACACGGAAAGCCAATAATTATCCATACAATTGAGCATTTTGAGTCTCATCCCGAAATAAAGGATATTGTAGTTGTTTGTGTAGATGACTGGCTGGACTACTGCAAAGATCTATTAGCTAAATTTAATATCAAAAAAGTAAGTCAGGTTGTTCCCGGAGGGGAAACCGGACAAATGTCTATTTTCAATGGATTAGAAGCTCTGCGAGAAAAATACCAAGGAAATGATGATTACGTTTTGATTCATGATGGAGTTCGTCCCTTGATTGACGAGGAGACAATTTCTAAGAATATAGAATCAGTTAAAAAGTATGGGACAGCTATTACTGTTAAACCAGTCATTGAAACTGTAGTTCAAGTGGATGAAGAAGACATCATTAACAATGTGATTGAGCGATCTACTTGTCAAACTGCTGTAGCTCCTCAGTCTTTTGTTCTTTCTGAGATTCATTCCTTGCATATGAGGGCACAAGCTGAGAAGCTTTTCGATATGACGGATTCTGCGACATTGGCCCGTTATTTTGGACTCCCTCTGCATACAGTCATGGGGGGCAGTGAAAATATCAAAATTACGACTCCATCTGATTTCTATATTTTTAGAGCGATTTACGAAGCGCGTGAAAATGCACAAATTTTTGGTTGATATGGGAAAAAATACGATTTTACAAAAAGACATGAAAGACCTAGCTGCTGTCAGTCCTATTCTGAGAGAATTGAGAAACGTTACTGTCTTGGTAACCGGAGCAACTGGTCTTATAGGTAGACATTGTATTTCCGCTTTGATGGCTTTAAATGATTTGTACAATGCCAATGTCAGAGTAGTAGCCTTGGCGCGAAATCAGAAAAAAGCGGAAGATCTATTTCCGGATTTGTTACATAGTGAGAATCTGAAGTTAGTGTATGCTGACTTGCTGTCAGATTGGAAAATAGAGGAAGATTTGGATTATATTATCCATGGAGCCAGTGCGACGGACTCCTCTTTTTTCGTTGAGCATCCTGTGGAGACAATTGATCTAGCCGTAAATGGAACGGAAAAGCTACTGGAGCTGGCTAAAAACAAGCAGATTCGCAGTATGGTCTATCTCTCTTCTCTGGAAGTCTATGGAATGACAAATCCGGAAGCTTCCAGCATTAGCGAGAAAGATTACGGTTATTTGGATCCAACCAGTGTCCGTAGCAGTTATTCGGAAAGCAAGCGCATGGCAGAGTCCTTGTGTGTAGGCTATTGTCATCAGTATCAGGTGCCGGTTAGAATGGCTCGTTTGTCACAAACCTTTGGCCCAGGTGTGAGCTATGAAGACAACAGAGTTTTTGCGCAGTTTGCGCGTGCTGTCCTTGAAAAGAGCGATATTATCCTCCGAACTAAAGGGGAAACTGTTCGGAACTACTGCTATACCAAAGATGCTATTGAAGCCATTTTTTACATTCTGCTGAAAGGCCAAGCAGGTCAAGCTTATAATGTCGCCAATAAAGAGACGGCCATTTCCATTCGTGAGATGGCGGAGATGGTTATTGAACTCAGCGGTAGCAATGAAACGAAGTTGGTCTTTGATTTGGCTGAGGATGTGGAAAAGCTAGGCTATAATCAGACAGTCAAGATTCGTCTCAATACGGACAAGCTTGAGAGTTTGGGTTGGCAAGCTCATACTGATTTAGAAACCATGTTTTTACGTTTGATTGATAGCATGGCTACAGATAGGAAAGAATAGGAGGGCAAACTTGTCTGGTGGATTTAAAAAAATAGTAGCTAATTTTTCCTATGTTGTCTTGTCCAATTTGCTGACAGTAATAGTTTCTTCTCTGGTTGTCTTAATTTTGCCTAAGATTATGGGTGTAGAGGAGTATGGTTACTGGCAACTCTATATTTTCTATTTATCTTATGCCGGTTTTGTTCATCTGGGCTGGGTGGATGGAATCTACCTTCGCTACGGTGGTTTGGAGTATGATGATCTGGATAAAGAGAAGTTTTTCTCTCAATTTCTCATGCT
The DNA here is from genome assembly GCF_001807785.1 of Streptococcus sp. HMSC10A01. Lineage (NCBI taxonomy): Bacteria > Bacillati > Bacillota > Bacilli > Lactobacillales > Streptococcaceae > Streptococcus > Streptococcus sp. HMSC10A01. The sequence continues at coordinate 92,998 of NZ_KV790980.1, forward strand.
TTTAATCTATCTGACAGGGATTGGAATTTTATTTTTATTAGGGATTTCTGCCTTTATTAGAGATGATAGCAGTCGGTTTGTTTTTACACTTTTGGTTTATACCATGTTGGTCACCAATCTGCGCTTTCTCTTTGTTTACGTTCTGCAGATGACTAATCGACTAAAGGAGAGTTCCTATGTTGTCAGTGGAGACCGACTCCTCTATTTACTGCTTTTGCTGGTCTTTATTTTTGTAGGTTTCCGAGACTTCAAGATTATGGTCTATGCAGATTTGATTGGTAGAGTTGTTTCTCTTTTTTATGCCATGTACCTATGCCGAGATATGGCCTTGCGACCTCTCAATCAATTTAAGCTTGATATACGGGAAACGGTTCGCAATATTGCTGTCGGGATTAATCTGATGCTATCAAATGTAGCCAGTATGCTCATTATCGGGACGGTTCGAATGGGGATTCAAAAGGTATGGAACATTGCTACATTTGGGAAAGTGTCCCTGACCCTGAGCATTTCCAATCTGCTGATGACCTTTATCAATGCTATCGGTTTGGTCATTTTTCCAATTTTGAAACGGACGGATGAAAGCAAGTTGCCTAAGATTTACAATCAGTTGCGGAATGTCCTTATGGTTGTTATGTTTGGGGTGCTTTTGCTGTATTATCCCCTGAAAATTGCTTTGGACAGCTGGCTGCCGGCTTACAGAGAGTCCTTGATATTTATGGCTCTAGTCTTTCCTATGTCTGTCTACGAGGGCAAGATGGCACTGCTCATTAATACCTACTTAAAAGCCCTACGAATGGAGAGGCAGATTTTTAAAGTAAATGTTATTGCTATGCTCTTAAGTTTTGCTACTACCTTGATTTTTGCAGTTTTTCTGCGCAACCTGAATGCTACAGTGCTGTCTATCGTTCTATTGCTGGCGACTAGGAGTATATTGGCAGAGCTAATCTTAGCCAAGAGGATGCAGATTGAGGTCGTCAAAGATATCTGGGTTGAGTTGCTAATGACACTTGTGTTTATTGCTTCGAATTGGTTTTTATCAGTTTATCTTGCTGCAGCCGCTTACGGCTTTGTTTATCTGACTTACAGCTTTTTCAAGTTCCAAAGTTTGAAGGGCTTGCTCCAGCAATTGCGAGCTCGTTGATGCTTGAGAAATTATAAATAATTTAACAATTTAAATGCTAAGCCCTGTCTGGGCTTTTTGTATGCACTCAAAAGTTTGGATCGTTGTCATCTGTAGTGGGTGAACGACTTGAATCGAAATCCTGCGCAATAAAGCTCAGTTTCTCATTCTTAAAGTTATATTCCTCCTAGATCAGAGGCGCAGGAAGCCAGGTCTGATCAGTCTTGGTCTTCGATTCATGTGACGTTTAAAGCTTGTACAGCAAATTTTTAGCGCTGGCAGTTATAGGGACTTTCTTGATTAGTTTTTTGAGTGATTTGTTGGTTGACGATAGTTGCTAATTGGTGATTTTTTTTGACCAAGGAAGTCTCAGCGACAGCCATTTTGCTACAGATTTTACAATAAAGCCACCATTTCTAAAGTGATTTTATACACTACAGAAACGATAGAAGCATTATTAGTAATTTCCCTTTTCAGCTCAAGTTTCTTGTGCTACAATGGAGGTATACTGAAATTCGTGTTAAAGAGGGAGTTACATGAAAAAGAAGGATTTTATTTATTATGCTAGTGCAGCATTGCTACTAGCTGTTTCAGTTCAACCTGCCTATGCAGATGAACAAGAGTCCGCTGTACAGCCTATCCAGGTAAAAGCTGAACAGGCTCAAGATACAGTGGCAAAGACAGCTTCAGACGCTTCAGAAAAGGTCGAGTCAAAGGGAGAGGCCAGAACAGATCGTCAGGAAGAGCAAGAAAACTCACAAGCTGAACAAAATACTGAAAGTAGTCAGTCAGTACCAGCTTCTCTTCCAAAACAGTCGCAAACTAAGGTTGAGAACCAGTCGGCTAGTATTGAAGAAACTGCCCAAAGAGAAGAAGTTAGCAAGGTTGATGAGGCTGCATCGAAAAAAGGAGCTGCTGGGAACACAACCTTCTATAGCACTGGACATGCTGGGCCAGCTAGTCGTTCAAGTGATGAGGCTGTTCAAGCCAAAACATTTGTCGATGTCAGCAGTCATAACGGAAGCATAAGCGTCAATGACTATCTCACTCTTGCCAACAAGGGAGTTGGTGGAGTTGTCGTGAAACTAACAGAAGGCACCACCTATAGGAACCCTTACGCAGGAGAACAAGCTCGCAATGCCCAGTTGGCTGGTTTGCAAGTGTCTGCCTATGCTTTTTCACATTATACTAGTGAAGAGCAGGCAAGAGCAGAAGCTCGTCACTTTATCTCAGAAGCTAGAAATCTTAATCTTCCAAAGAATACGGTCATGGTTAATGATATGGAAGATGCTAAAATGAAGGATAACATCAATCGGAATACCCTTGCATGGGCTGATGAAATGCGTAAGAATGGCTATACAAATCTTATGTATTATACTAGTGCCAGCTGGATTGATGAAAATAATCTAAGAGGTAAAGGGCCTGTCAAAACAGCCCAGTTTGGTTTGGAAAATTTCTGGGTAGCTCAATACCCAACAGCTAAACTTTCAACTAACGATGCGAAGACTCTCCGCTATAATGGGCGGGCAGGGGCTTGGCAGTTTACCTCCCAGGCTGAATTGTTGCCAGGTAAGCATGTTTTTGACCATAGTGTAGACTACACTGGCCGTTTCACTTCTCAAGCTAAACCAGCGCCAGAAGTACCCAAAGGACCTCTGAGCGGGAAGATTACCATTGAAAATAACGATTCTCTTGCAGGTCGTTTTGACGTTGTTATCTCAAATGTTTTGGCCCCTCAAGGTGTAGCCAGTGTTTCTGTACCAGTTTGGTCGGATGATAAAGGCCAGGATGATTTGGTTTGGTATCATGCGACTCGTCAGCAAGATGGTCGCTATCGCGTAACAGTGAAAGCTAGTGACCATAAGAATGCTACAGGTAAGTATCATGTTCATCTCTACTATACTCAACTAAATGGTGAGCAGATAGGAGTAACTGCAACAACTACTGAAGTTTCTATTGGAAAGACAGCAAATAAAGAGAAACCTAGTGGAAGAGTCACGATTGAAAATAATAACCCTACCACTGGCACTTTTGATGCGGTTATTCGCGATGTCGTTTCTCCAAATGGACTTAAGGAAGTACTAGTTCCAACCTGGTCAGAGGTCAACGGTCAGGATGATCTTGTTTGGCACAAGGCAGTAAAACAAGCAGATGGTAGCTACCGAGCGACGATTAAAGCTAGCGATCATAAAAATTCCCAAGGGAAGTATCTGTCTCATGTCTATTATGTCACAGCGACAGGAACAAAAGAATTTGTAACGGGTACGGCTACTACCGTTCATCACAAGCATTCAGCTGGGACTCTTACAATTGAAAATAACAACTCTACCACTGGAACTTTTGATGCGGTTATTCGTAATGTAGTCGCTCCAAATGGTCTCAAGGAGGTATTAGTTCCAACCTGGTCAGAAGTCAACGGTCAGGATGATCTGGTTTGGCACAAGGCAGTAAAACAAGCAGATGGTAGCTACCGAGCGACGATTAAAGCTAGCGATCATAAAAATTCCCAAGGGAAGTATCTGTCTCATGTCTATTATGTCACAGCGACAGGAACAAAAGAATTTGTAACGGGTACGGCTACTACTGTTCATCACAAACATTCAGCTGGGACTCTTACCATTGAAAATAATAACTCTGTCACTGGTACTTTTGATGCGGTCATTCGTGATGTAGTCGCTCCCAATGGTCTCAATGAAGTATTGGTTCCAACCTGGTCAGAAGTCAACGGTCAGGATGATCTGGTTTGGCACAAGGCAGTAAAACAAGCAGATGGTAGCTACCGAGCGACGATTAAAGCTAGCGATCATAAAAATTCCCAAGGGAAGTATCTGTCTCATGTCTATTATGTCACAGCGACAGGAACAAAAGAATTTGTAACGGGTACGGCTACTACTGTTCATCAAAGCAAGGTGACTGGTACCTTAACCATTACCAATAAGAACCCAGAGGTAGGGAGCTTTGATGTCGTTATATCAGACGTCTTCAGTCCTAAAGGAGTTCAATCGGTTCAAGTTCCCGTTTGGTCTGACCAAGGCGGACAAGATGACTTGATCTGGTACAGTGCGACTCGTCAATCAGATGGTAGCTATAAGGCTAGCATCAAGGCAGAAAATCACAAGAATTCTACTGGTACTTATCACGTTCACCTTTACTACATCCAGAATGATGGAAGTCGTATAGGAGTCCATTCGACTACAACGCAGGTAGAGTACCGTAATCTAACGCATAAGACGAAAGCTTATATTAAAGACGTAAATTCTCAGACGGGCACATTTACCGTTGCGGTGGATCAATCTTCCCAAGGGAAACGAATTAAAAATATTCGCGCAGCTGTATGGTCTCAAGCACATCAAGAAAATTTGTCTTGGTATACGCAGACTCCTGCTGGTGGTCATACTGAGATTGGGATTACAGCGGTCAACCACGGTAACAAACAAGGTGATTACACGACTCACGTATATGTTGATTATACGGATGGCAGTGTGGAAGGATTTAACCTAGGGCAAACCAGATTGATGCCCCACCAAGTGACAGATCAAAAAAATAGAGTTATTCGTGCAGCTTCAAATCTGGTAGGTACGTCAACGGGTAGTGCAGCTCATCAGCGCATGGTTGAGGACTATAACAGTGTGAAACCTTTACCAGTCGGCTATGCTGTAAAGAATACAGATGATTGGTGCGATGTATTTGTTACAGTTGTTTTCCAACGAGAAGGTCTTAGTCATTTAGTAGGACGAGAGTGTGGAGTAGAACGTCATATTCAAATCTTTAAAAAATTAGGAATTTGGAATGAAGATGGAACTACGACTCCTCAATCAGGTGATATTATTACTTTCAACTGGGATAAAGATACCCAGCAAAATGATGGCTGGGCGGATCATATAGGTATTGTTGAGAGAGTAGAGAATGGATGGATTCATACAATCGAAGGAAATTCAAGCAACGGAGTTGTAAGAAGAAATACCTATCGGGTTGGTCATGGTAATATTCGAGGATTTGCAAGACCACATTATCAATAAACAAAGGGTTGAAGAAAGTTGCTCTAGGGTACACTTTCCTCGGCCTTTTTATAGGTCTGAAAATCTCTAGAAGTGCTATTTTGGGACTTGATAGGGCAGGTTTTTCATTGATTTCATTACTTGTAGGTGCTATAGAAAATGATGGTTTATAGGATAGGAAGAAAGGTGGCTGTCATCAAATGATATGATTCTTAATGCTTGTGTCATCTGGTCTTGACAGATTGTAACATTGAACGTGCTATAATGTCTGCATGAAGACAGAAAATACAACTTTGCATGCTGTTAAGGCCCTAGCCTGTTTCAGTATCGTTTCTCTGCACTTTTTGTTACCAGGGGAATTTGGTGTTTTTTATCAGATTGTGGCCCGTTTTGCAGTGCCCTTTTTCATGATGTTGTCAGGCTATTTTTCCTTTAATATTTCTAGGGAAAAGGTCAAGTATCGCCTCAAGCAAATGTTGCTTTTGACAATCGCTAGTCTGATATTTTACTCGATTGTGCATTTTATTGACTTAGTACTGTCGGGAGAGCTGGCGGAAAAGATGGCAACTATAGACCAGTCAGATTTTGCCAATTTCTTCTTTTTTAACAGTCCTAGAGATTTGATTGGTCCTACTGCTACCCCGACTTGGTATTTGTTGGCTATTTCCTATATTTACGGGCTTTATCTCTTTTTTTATAAGTATTTCCACCGCCTGACCACCTTTGGAGTGTCTCTGATTCTGCTAGCTCTGGCCTTTTGTATCGAGTTCAATACCAACAGTACCCTATACTATCGAAATTTCCTGTTTATGGGCCTTCCCTTTTTCATTATGGGGATGCAGTTCGCCAAGCATCGGGAACGTATTTTAGCCTACGACTTATCGTCTGTCAGGAAATGGGCTATTAGCTTGGGAATAATAGGTTTGATTCTGCTTGAATACTGTTTTATGGGGACAGAGCACGACCTTTACCCCAGCACTCTTTTATCATCTAGTGCGATTTTCCTCTATGCGATCAGAAATGGGACCAATATTGATGTTCCGATTTTGAACAATATCGCCAAGCGATATGCCACTATGATTTATATTATTCATCCGTTCATCATCTTCATCTTTAGGCAATTAATGCCCCGGAATGGCATATATAGTTTTGGCTTCTTTATCATTCTCTTGCTGTCATATCTACTGAGCATGGCCTTTCAGAAAGTCGTCAGACCCAGAATTATCAGCCTGCTTCCAGCTTAGTAAGGCAAGATAGGAGATAGAATCGCTTTCTGACACCAAAGAAAGAGCAACAAATTTTTCTGTTGCTTTTTTCTTGCATCTATTAAGGCGAAAGGAGTGAAGGACTCTGTGTGCTTGGTTATGATGGCTGGAGGTTTAGTCCGAGTGGATTTGAGTTTACTAGTAGTATCTTCTTATGCTTTCAGCTTTTCTAGCCCTTCTTCAAAACTTTTAGATGGGGCTTCAAGGCTGATTTTTTCTAAAGTAAAGGGATGGACAAAGCTCAGTCGGTGGGCATGAAGCATGAGACGCCCATGGGGTTGTGGATGATACAGAGGATCACCGACCAAGGGAAAACCATGGTGGGATAGGTGGACGCGGATCTGATGGGTGCGGCCAGTTTTGAGTTGGCATTTGACAAGAGTTTCTTTTCCAAAACTTTTTAGTCGCGTCACGTGAGTTTCGGCGTATTGGCCATGTTTGTTGTCAACCAGCCGTTTTCTCCAATCATGGCGGTCCCGACCGATTTTGTCCTTAAAAACCCTGTTTTTGACGGGGAATTTTCCATCTACTAAAGCCCAGTATTCTCGCTGGATATCCTTGTTTTCCAGCAGACGATTGAGTATAGGCAAGACAAAGGGGTTTTTAGCAAAGAGAACAGCGCCACTGGTCTCCTTATCAAGCCTGTGAACCACATAGCAGGTCTCACCTACATAGGCAGATACATGATTGAGCAGAGCCAATTCGGTCGGCTCATTGGCGTGAGTTTTCATGCCTTCAGGTTTGTTGACGATGATGAGATGCTGGTCTTGGTAGAGTTCCTGGACAAGTTCCGGCTGGCCCATAAGGATGGCTTTTGCTGGGTAATCTTCTTCATCAAAGGTCAGCGACAAGAGATCGCCTGCCTGAATCTTGCTTTGCCAGTTGACAGTTTGATTATTGACCAAGACATGCTTTTTTGTCCGAAGGAAATGGCGAATTTTTCTGGGAATGAGGAAATAGTCTTCCAGTAGTTCTTTTATGCTCATAGTTGGCATTTTTTCAGGGATTCGAAAGTTAAATTGCATGCCTTTATTTTAACAAAAAGAGCAGAACTTTGAAAGTTAAGATCAAAAACAAGGTAGAAGCTCTGCTATTTCTTAAAAAAATCTAAAAGGAAGGCCCTATGGAACAGCACTTTCTTGTATACTCTCTGGGAAGGTGATAAAATAAGGGTTATGAAAAAGCTAAATGATATTTTTGAAACCTTAATTCAACATTTTAAGAAAGAAGATTCACCGGCTGAGTCTGCGGAGGAGACAGATACAAGTGCTGAACCACGTCTGTCTCGATCAGGTCGCTCAGCTAAGCGAACATCTTCAAAAGGGCAAGGTCCCTTCCGACGTTTTTGGCGTAGATACCATTTGACCAAGATTATCTTGATTTTAGGTCTAGGATTTGGGCTGGTGACGGGAGGCTATCTCTTTTATGTAGCCAAGACCACCAATGTCAACGACTTGCAAAATGCCTTGAAGGCGACTACGATGATCTATGATAAAGATGGTCAAGAAGCGGGTAGTTTGACAGGTCAAAAAGGGACCTATGTCGAATTGGACCAGATCAGTAAGGACTTGCAGAACGCTGTCATTGCGACCGAAGACCGCTCCTTCTACAAAAATAGCGGAATCAATTATGGCCGTTTCTTCTTAGCAATTTTGACAGCAGGCCGATCGGGCGGTGGCTCGACCATCACTCAGCAGTTGGCCAAAAATGCATACCTTTCTCAGGACCAGACCATTGAGCGGAAGGCCAAGGAGTTTTTCCTAGCTCTAGAATTAACCAAAAAATACAGTAAAGATCAGATTCTGACCATGTATCTGAACAATTCTTACTTTGGTAATGGTGTCTGGGGAGTAGAGGATGCCAGCAAGAAATACTTTGGAGTATCAGCTAGCCAACTGTCTCTCGATCAAGCAGCTACACTGGCCGGTATGCTCAAGGGGCCAGAGATATACAATCCCTTGTACTCAGTTGAAAATGCGACCAATCGCCGGGATACAGTTCTGAATAATATGGTTGCAGCCGGCTATATTGACAAAGCAACAGCTGATCAAGCAGCAGCGAACGGTCTTGGTAGCCAGTTGGTGGATGCCTATGCTGGAAAATCCGAAGATTATCGCTATCCATCCTATTTTGATGCTGTTATTAACGAAGCCATTCATGACTATGGTCTAAAAGAGGAAGATATCATTAAAAATGGCTATCGCATCTATACTGAGTTGGATCAAAACTACCAGGCCAGTATGCAGGTTATTTACAGTAACGAGAGTCTCTTCCCTGTTTCAGAAGCAGATGGAACACGGGCAGAATCGGGAAGTGTGGCCTTGGATCCCAAGACTGGAGGGGTGAGAGCCCTGGTCGGTCGAGTCAACAGCCAGGCGGCCGGTTTCCGTTCCTTTAACTATGCAACCCAGTCAGCTCGTAGTCCAGGTTCGACCATTAAACCACTGGTTGTATATAGCCCAGCAATCGCAGCTGGTTGGTCGACCGATAAAGAGTTAGACAATACTACGACGACCTATGGATCTTATACGGTCAATAACTATGGTGGCATTCAAACTAGCCCGACAGTGCCTATGTATCAGGCTTTGGCGGATTCTCTGAATATCCCAGCGGTAGCAACAGTTAAAGAGTTGGGTATAGAGAAAGCTTTTGAATATGGTCAAAAGTTTGGTTTGAATATGAAAAAGGTTGAGCAAAATCTCAGTGTAGCATTGGGAGCAGGTGTGAATACCAATCCTCTCCAAATGGCTCAGGCCTACTCCGCTTTTGCGAATGATGGTGTCATGCATGATGCCCACTTGATCACTAAGATTGAAAACGCTAGTGGTCAAATCGTTAAGACCCACAAGTCTAGCTCCACTCGAGTCCTCAATCAATCGACTGCGAAAAAGATGACCAGTATGATGTTAGGAACCTTCTCAAACGGAACAGGAATCTACGCAGCACCATATAATTATACGATGGCAGGTAAGACAGGGACGACTGAGACAGACTTCAACCCTGACTTATCAGGAGACCAGTGGGTCATCGGCTATACACCTGATGTTGTTATCAGTCAGTGGCTAGGATTTCCAAAGACAGATGAAAACCACTACCTGACAGGAACCAGTGCCAACGAAGCTTCTGTGATTTTCCGAAATGTAGCCAATAGTGTCCTGCCATACACGGAAGGAACCAAATTCTCTGAAAAGAATACCTATGCTCAAAACGGTATTGCCCCGGTAGACACCTATGGCACTGGAAATACCGAGAATCAAGGTGGCAATGATTTCTTACAAGGTGTACAGGACAAGGCAAAAGAGATTGTCGATCAGGCTAAAAATGCTATCGAAGAGGCAGATATTCCAGGTAAAGCTAAAAATGCTTGGGATACAGTTAAGAGCTGGTTTGGTTGGTAAGTTTCTTATCTCAATAGATGGATTAGTTATAAAAGTCTATCTCTTGAGGCTCCAGCTTGCGCTCATCAATCAAGAAGTATATGTCACAGTAAGTCAATCAGATAAAAAGACCTTTAGGATTTTCCTAAAGGTCTTTTTCAGGTACACTAAAGGTGTCACCGTGTTCAAAATCGCCGTATTGGTAACCACGTTTGAACCAACGCATACGTTGCTCCGCACTTCCGTGTGTAAAGCTATCAGGTACAGAATAGCCGTAGGCCTGTTCTTGCAAGGTGTCGTCTCCGACTGCATGGGCTGCATTAAGTGCTTCCTCAATATCGCCAACATCTAGTAAGTTTTCTTGTTCAATATAACGAGCCCAGACCCCAGCGTAGTAGTCCGCCTGAAGTTCCAAACGAACATTTAGAGCATTCTTCTCCTTTTCTGACTTTCCTCTCACCATTTGCTGGTAGGATTGAAGTGTTCCTAGTTGGTTTTGGATATGGTGTCCAACTTCGTGCGCGATAACGTAAGCCATGGCAAAGTCACCACTTGCCCGATACTTAGTAGTCAGCTCTTGGTAGAAGCGAATATCCAGGTAAATTTTTTGGTCGTTAGGGCAGTAAAAAGGTCCCGCAGAGGCCTGGCCGACCCCACAACCAGTTCTAGTTTGACCGGTATAGAAGACCAGTTTAGGCTTATAATAGGTTCTCCCTTCTTTTTCAAAGGTTTGAGTCCAAAAAACTTCTGTAGTCCCTAAGACCTTGCTGACAAATTGGGCGTCTTTGTCATTGACCTGAGTATGGTTTTGCTGAGAAACTTGGGTGGACTCATAGTGGTGGGAAGTCCCTGTGTCAAAAATGCCAGACAAACCAGCACCACCCCCTAAGAAAAGTAAGAGTAGTATTAGGACAAGCTTGCTTTTAAAACTGCCAGGCGCTAACAGGATTCGCAATATTCCGTTTCCCAGTCGAGCATTGCCTGACCCGTAGCTAGCCGATCCCCCTTCATTGCGACGGTCTTCAATATTATTACTTTCTTTTAAATGATCAGTTTTCACGTTTTCTTCTCCTTTATGACATCTATTTTACCAAATCACCAGCGAAAATAATAGCTGTTCGTTAGATGAAGTAAAAAAGCTTCAAAGGATTGACGTCCAGACCTTGTCAAAAGAAAAAAATCCTGCTATAATTGGAAAGATGGAGGCGTTATGGCATTAAAAAAAGCAAGTCTGGCGTGTACGGTTTGTGGATCGAGAAATTACTCAATAAAGCTGAGTAGTACGCCAAAACCAAAACGTCTAGAAGTAAACAAGTTTTGTAAACATTGTAATAAATACACTATTCATAAAGAAACAAGATAGGAGAGAGTTGTGAAATTTCTTAAGGACACTTTTACAGTTTTAAAAGATACAACATGGCCAACAGGGAAGCAAAGCTGGATTGACTTTATTTCTATTATGGAATATACAGCCTTCTTTGTTGTGGTTATCTATTTATTTGACTTATTGGTATCTCACGGACTGCTTCGTTTGTTGAATCTCTTTTAAGTCGATTAGAGACTGGGAAATTTCCCAGTCTTTTTTGATAAAATTGTCAGTAAACTTCTTGGCATTCCCTATTTTTATGATATAATAAAGCTAGAGAAAACGGAAAAAGCCATTAGGCTTTTTTATAGTGTTTTAGTTTATGATTTTCTAAACTAAAAATTGCTAACAAAGAAAGGAAATAAAATGGATAGTTTTGATAAAGGCTGGTTTGTACTGCAGACCTACTCTGGATATGAAAACAAGGTGAAAGAAAATCTCTTGCAACGGGCTCAGACATATAATATGTTAGAAAATATCTTGCGCGTGGAAATCCCTACTCAGACAGTGCAAGTAGAGAAAAATGGCAAGACCAAGGAAATCGAAGAGAATCGCTTCCCAGGTTATGTTTTGGTAGAAATGGTCATGACCGATGAGGCTTGGTTTGTTGTCCGTAATACTCCTAACGTAACAGGTTTTGTCGGATCTCACGGAAACCGCTCTAAACCGACTCCACTCTTGGAAGAAGAAATCCGCAACATTTTGATCTCTATGGGACAAACCGTTCAAGAATTTGACATTCATGTCAAGGTTGGCGATACCGTTCGGATTATTGACGGAGCCTTTACAGATTACACAGGTAAAATTACTGAGATTGACAATAATAAAGTTAAGATGGTTATTTCTATGTTTGGAAATGACACCATTGCAGAAGTAAACCTGAATCAAATCGCTGAATTATAATAGAAACCAAAAGCAGATCACTATCTGCTTTTTTATTTTTGTGTTCAAGTGTTTTTTTGTGACAAAGGCTAAAAAATAGCCTTCGACTGACTTGAATATAGGTTCCAAAAATGTAAAGAAAATCGGCTTAAAAATTCTGATAATTTTAAGTTTTTTGGGCAATCGTTTTCCTTTTAATAAATAGTGTATCTTTCAAAGTATTTTGCATAAATTTCAGATCAAATGGTTGATATACTAAAACAAAACTGGTATAATAACTATATAATTGGCGCATTGTATATGACGGCTTTTTTCATGGTTTTTTTGAGTAAAAAAAGAAGGATATTTGTACAGTGTTTACTCTTATGTCAAAATTTGATAGAGATGGAATCTAACTAGGAGGGAATATGTTAAAGGAAAAGTGGTGGCTACCCTTTTTGACTGTTGGAGTCATTCTGGTAGCGGTCTTTGCTTTGTTTTACATTGCTGGACCTAACAGGCATAACAAAGGATCGACACAAAAGGATGGTAGTTCAGCTGTAGAACATGAGCTGACAGGACAGCAGTTGCCAGAGTTTGAAATGGTAGACCAAGCAGGGTATCAAAAGAAGAGTGCAGAGTTTTATAATAAACCCATGCTGGTAGTAGAGTGGGCTAGCTGGTGTCCAGATTGTCAAAAACAGTTACCAGAGATTCAAAAAGTATATGAAAAGTATAAAGGTAACATTCATTTTGTTATGTTGGATATGCTTGATTCCAAAAGAGAAACGAAAGAAAGAGCGGATCAGTATATCAGTGAAAAAGATTATACTTTCCCATATTACTATGACACAGATGAGCGAGCGGCGGATATCCTCCATGTTCAATCAATCCCCACGATTTATCTAGTCGATAAGAATCAAAAGGTCAAGAAAGTAATTACAGACTTTCACGATGAAGCAGCGCTTGAAAAACAGCTAGAAGAGATTTAAATAAAAGAAAGAGAAGGGAGAGCTTATATAAAAGTTTCTACTATTATATAGGCTTTAAAATAGCATGAAAGATTTTTTGAAAAAGGTTTTAATACTATTTACCGTCCTGTTGATGTCAATGCCATCCAGCGTCTTGAATCTAGGACCCTCAGTTGTTCGAGCTGATGATCCTCTGAATATTGAGACGAGACGGATTGATGAGCATACAACGATCACACAAAATGGGTGTTATCGTAAGATTGAAAAAACGGACGCAACGGACTGGACAGTTCCGCGGAAACCAATTGACTTGGTTATCCTGCAGGATGCCAGTGGATCATTCCGAACAACTATTCCAAGTGTAAAACGTGCTCTTAAACGTTTGACAACATATGTTAGTCCAGAACAATACGATGAGAACGATCCTCATCTAGTTAAGACTGACGACCCTCGGACAACTGACCGCGTTTTCGTAGCTTCTTACCAAGGTTTGGATCAGGTGCGTTACTTTGAAAACAATGATTTTAGTGGTAACCCTGCGAATGTATATACTGATGCGAATTCAACTGGTAAAAACTATACCTATGGAAATAGTGGCTTAACAAGCGATCAAAATAAAGTTCATAACTTTATTGATAATATCGCTGTCGATGGCGGTACCCCAACTGTTCCTGCGATTGATGATACAATCGCTCAGTACAACCGGGTCAAAGGGAATATGGAAAACGGTCGGAAGACGGTCTTCCTCCTAGTAACGGATGGGGTAGCCAATGGTTATCGTCTGCCAGGGACTAACACAGTCGTTATGGATAAGAGCTGGACGAGAACAGATGCTATTCAAAAAGCTTGGGGAGTGGATAGCTATCCAGAAGCAGCTCAAGATATTACTGGTCGTGCCAATGAATTGAAAGCGGCTGGCAATCAGCTGAAAGCGGCGGTTGGTTCAGAAGGTTCTGTGGTTGTAGGTTTCTGGGAACGTGTTGATAACTTCACTGAGAAATACTATCAATATGGTCCAGCTTATCTGAATGGTTTTGGCAATACGATTAATATTGGGGACAACCGTTCAGTACAAGCCATCTTCCACGACGCACTTCAATCCATGGCTTCACCAGACAAGGTTGTAAACGGCAAGAATGTTTCCTTCTATGTTAATGAGCAAAATAACATTGATGTATTCTCGCAAAAGATTTTGGAATCAGTAGCGGCTGCTTTAGTTAAAGATGATATCACTGGTGAGTTTGATATCACCGAAGGCTACAAGGTAGATGCTATCCGAATCAATGGTAAGAAGATTGTTCCGAAAGTAACAGACCCTAGCAAGGAAATCCGTGGTACAATCACACAGACTGGTAACAAGGTTAAAATCTCTGTTCCAGATAGTGTCTTCAATCCAGGTAAAAACAGCTTTGACTACGACTTGAGTAAGGAAGGTCGCGCACCTGAGACAGATGAAGATAGCGAAGTAGACCCTCCTGAGAATTATGTTCCAGAGAAGGAAGAAATCACAGTTCCAGAATTGACTGGTAAATTTAAAGCAGGTGACTTCGAAACACGTCAAATCGGTGGTCGGAACCAAACAGTAGAAGTTCAAAAACTGGAATACTGTTATCCAAGTGCAACGAAGACAGTGAAAGATGCGGATGCTAGCAACGATATTGGTGTCATTCCGGATCCGTTAGAGTTGACTAAGAAACCATCTTATTCTGCACAACTAAGCAAGAAAGACGAAGAGTTCACTTACACTGTCGACTACAACTTCAATAACGTTCCTTACGAATTTGAAAAGAACGTTATGTTGACAGACCCAATTGACTACCGCTTGGAAGTGGTGAGTCATTCTGCTCAAGGTCCAGATGGACAAAGCTGGCCGACTCGTGTGGTAACACAACAAGATGCTGGAGGAAACTCACAAAGCGTCGTTGTAGCAGACGTTCCATCGCAAGGTAAGGATTATAATTACCTGATCATGAAGAAGGCGAAACTGAAAATGACAGTCCGCCTGAAAGAAGAGTACCGTAAGAACCAAGCCAGCAAGGCTTACTTGGCAATCTTACAAAATAACAATGGTTACGGTTTAGTTAACCAAGGTAACATCATGTGGAATGGAGAAGATGATTCACCAAACCAAGATGCCCATGCCAAGACAAAAGACAAGGCAAGTACGATTCGTCGTTCAAACCCAATTTATGTTAAACCACCACTTGATACAGAAGTAGACAAGAAGGTTAACGAAAAAGAACACGAAGGTCTACAAGCAGATGGCGAAGAGTTTGAATATAAGGTAACTGCCCCATGGCCAGGTATTGCTGACAAGTTCACCTTGACAGATACAGTTGTAGATGAACTTGAAATTGTACCAAATTCAGCTAAAGTAACAGTAGCAGGCAAGTCTTACAATGCTTTGACCAAAGCGATTTCAATCAATGGTCAAACAATAGAGATTACACTAGATAAGACTCAATTAACTTCGTTGAACCGTTTGATCTCTCGTCGTGGTGGAAGCGAAGTACAGGAAATCGAACTGATCTTCAAGGCTAAGATTCGTCCGGGAGCTGACCTTTCTAAATATAAGAAGAATGGTGCGGTAAACATTCCGAATACAGCTGATGTTATTCTAAATGATAAGAAGAAAACTTCGAAAGAAGTAACGGTTACTCCACCTAAACCAAAAGAACCAACTGTTTCTAAGAAGATTAACAACACCTTGGATAGTCTGGTAACCTTCGATGGTCAACCATACACTTACAACATCACAACAGCTGTGCCAAGTGATGTAGCAGGCTACAAGAAATTTGTCATTAGTGATAAGCTGGATGCCGATCTCGAATTTGATGGACAAGCAAGCATCAGCGGTCCATTGGCAGACGTCTTTGAAATCCAAACAAATGGTCAAACTGTTACTGCAACAGTTAAAGAAGGTAAGTTCGCAGAACTCGCGAAATATTCATTCGTCGAACTGACTATTCCAGCAAAAGTTAAAGCTGGTGTGACAGGTAAGACTATTGAAAACAAGGCTAAGATTTCATTTACTAATGAAAACAATGTGGCTAAGGAAGTTGAGTCAAATCCAGTAACGGTGACTCCTCCACCAGTAACTAAGAAGATCAATGAAAACTTGGATCACTTGGATATTGCAACTGGTCAGCCATACAAGTACAATGTTAAGACTACACTTCCAAGTGATATCACATCCTACAAAGAATTTGTGATTACCGATACTTTGGAAGATGAGTTAAGCGTTATTAATGAAGGTGCAGACAAACCAGTTATCAGCGGTCCTGCTGCAGACTTCTTTGACGTGACTGTCAGTGGACAAAAAGTAACGGCAACAATGAAAAACTTTGCCGGAGCAAGTGCCCTAGCTGGTCAAGAAATTGAACTGGTTATCCCAGCGAAAATTAATGACGGTGTCACTCGTTCTAACATTCCAAACAAAGCGACATTTAGCTTTAAGGATAAAAACGACCATAAAGGTGAAAAAGAAACAATTCCTGTAACGGTGACTCCACCAACAGAACCAAATGTTTCTAAGAAGATTAACGGTGATCAAGATAATGCGACGATTGCTGCTGAAACAGATTTCACCTACAATATTAAGACTACTTTGCCAAATGATATTGATACATACAAATCATTTGTCATCACCGATACTCTAGATGAAAATCTTGGAGTGGTGAACCCAGAACCAAGCATTTCTGAAGAAGCCAAGAAATTCTTCGATATTACTGTTTCAGGAAATACTGTTACAGCAACGATGAAGGACTTTGCCAAAGCAAGTGCTCTTGCGAATAAAGAAATCGAGTTGGTCATCCACGCTAAAGTGAAGAAAGAATCTGTTCTTCCAGAAATTCCAAACACGGCTAAGATTACTTATACTAATAAGAATAACGAGTCTAAGGAAAAAGAAACAGAGCCAGTTAAAGTGACTCCTCCACCAATTACGAAGAAAGTAAATGGTAAGGATCAAGAAGACTTGGCAAGCTTAACAAGCACCTTCAAATATACAGTGGATTCAAAAGTTCCAACTGTAGCAGATAAGTTTGTACTTTCTGATACCTTGGAAGAAGTCTTGACATTTGATGGAGATGCGACTGTAACGATTGATGGTCAAGCTGTGACAGATGTGACGGTTGCGAAGAAAGGCCAAAAACTGACAGTTACCTTCGATAAGGATCAAGTCAAGAAATATGCAGGCAAGGCTGTTCAAGTAGCCTTCGATGCTAAGATTAAATCTGGCTACACAGTTGACCAATTAGTTGCTAAGTATCCAAATGGAGATAAAGCAGCGATTCCAAACAAAGCTAGCTTTGTGGTCAATGACAATCCAGAAACAGAGAAATTCTCTAACCCAGTTACTGTTACACCGCCACCACCAAACACTCCAGAAATTGAGAAGAAGGTTAACGGTGCAGACAGTTACAATCTGCAAACCCGTCTTGAAGAATTCACTTATAGTCTGGATACAGCGATGCCAACAAATGCGACTGAATTCACCGTAACAGATGAACTGAAGTCCGTTCTTGAATTCGCTGGCAACAAGGGCGATGTTGAAGTGAAAATTGACGGCAAGGCTGCCAATGATCAAGCTACTATTTCTACTGATAAGAATACCTTGACAGTGGCCTTTGCAGAAAAAGCAGTGAAAGCTAATGCTGGTAAGTCTATCGAAGTAACCTTCAAAGCTAAAATCCGTGAAGGAGCAAACCTTCTGGATTACCTAGTTCCTGGTCAAGGCATCCGTATTCCGAACAAGGCTTCTTATGACATCGATCATAATCCTAAGTTCCATAAGGATTCCAATGAAGTACCAGTAACTCCTCCATCTCCAGAACAACCACCAATTGAAAAAGATGTCAATGATAAGGCAGAAGCAACCTTGGAAGCACGTGATGAAGAATTCACTTATCATGTGAAGACCAAGATTCCTTATGAGGCAACAGCCTTCAACATCACTGATACTCTGAAAGATGTTTTGGACTTCTCAGGTGAGAAAGGTCAGGCAGAAGCGACTGTAGATGGTAAGAAACTGTCAGATGATCATATCGCGATCAATGGCCAAACAATCACAGTTACACTGAACCAAGAAGAACTGAAAGCCAATGCAGATAAGGAAATTAAGTTAACCTTCAAGGCTAAGATTCGTCCAAATGCGAACCTAGCTGCCTACGTCGTTGGTGATAAAGTTGTTATCAATAACCAAGCTTCTTATAATGTAGATTTACCGGATAATCCTGGAGTTCATAAAGATTCAAATATTGTTCCAGTGACTCCTCCAAGTCCTGAAAAACCAGAGATTGAAAAGACTGTTAATGATGCAAAAGAAGCGACTCTTGCTAACCGTGACGAAATCTTTACTTATAAAGTGAAGACAAAAGTACCGTTTGATGCAACAGCCTTCTCTATCGATGACACTATTAAGGATGTTCTAGAGTTTGCGGATGCTGGAAGTGCTACTCTTAATGGAGAAGCTTTAGAAGCAGACCGTATCTCTATCGCTGATCAAAAGATCACCTTGACTTTGACAGAAGATCAAGTCAAGAACAATGGCGGTAAAGAAGTTGTTCTGACCTTCAAGGCTAAAATCCGCCAAGGTGCCAACCTATCAGGCTACATTGAAAAAGGTAAGACAGTCATCAATAACCAAGCGTCTTATAACGCTGCCTTCCCTAACGATCCTAACTTCCATAAAGATTCAAATATTGTCCCAGTGACTCCTCCAAGTCCGGAAAATCCACCGATTGAGAAGAAGGTCAATGAGGCTGAGTCAGCGAACTTAGGAGCTCGTGATGAAGAATTCACCTACACAATCGACACAACTGTGCCACTTGATGTTACAGGCTTCGCAGTCTACGATACGATTGAGAAAGTCTTAGAATTCTCAGGTGAAAATGGCCAAGCAAGCGCAACGGTAGATGGTCAACCACTAGATGCCAGCCACATTACCATTAAAGGTCAGAAGATCACAGTCAAACTGACAGAAGACGAAGCGAAAGCCCTAGGAGGCAAAGCGGTTCATGTCAGCTTCAAGGCTAAGATCAAAGCGGGAGCGAACCTGTCAGACTACATCGAAAAAGATGGTACGACACGGATTTACAACACCGCTAAATACAACTTTAACAATGACCCAGGAACAGAACAAAGTTCTAAACCAGTTCCAGTCATTCCACCAACCCCAACTGAACCAGAACTGAAGAAGGAAGTAAACGGTAAAGAAGCTGAAACATTAGCTAACCGTGACGATGTCTTCACTTACACTGTGAAGACTACTGTACCGCAAGATGCGACAGCCTTCTCTATCAGCGATAAGCTGGAAGATGTTCTTGAGTTTGCGGGTGAATCATCTGCGACTCTAGCAGGTGAAGACTTGAAGGCAGACCAGATTACAACAGACGGTCAAACCATCAAGTTGACCCTGACAGAAGATCAGGTGAAAGCAAACGGTGGTAAAGAAGTTGTCCTCAACTTCAAGGCTAAGATCAGAGAGGGTGCAAACTTGTCAGCTTACATGAAAGCAGACAAGGCAGAAGTACCGAATAAGGCTTCTTACACAGTTGGCTTCCCTAACAAACCAGCTGTAACGAAGGACTCTAACGTAGTACCTGTCACTCCTCCATCTCCAGAACAGCCACCGATTGAAAAAGATGTGAATTCAAAACCTTCTGAAACAATTGCAGATCGAACAGAAGAATTCACATACAACATTCATACAACTATGCCTCAAGATGCGACAGGCTTCACAGTTACCGATGAATTGAAAGACGTTCTTGAATTTGCCGGTGATGTCCAAGTCACTCTTGGTGGTAAGAAAGCAGACGCAGCTGTAGCGAAAAATGGCCAAACTCTGGAAGTAACCTTCCCAGAAGAGACTGTCAAAGCAAATGGTGGTAAGAAAGTCCAAGTAACCTTCAAAGCGAAGATTAAAGCGGACGCCGACTTAACTCCATATGAAACAGCTAATAGCTACTCTGTACCAAATACAGCTTCTTACTTGATTAACAATAATCCAGCAAGCAAGAAAGAAACTAAGCCAGTTACGGTCGAAGTTCCAAAACAACCTGGACCAGAGGTTACGAAGAAGATTAACCGTACATTGGATCACTTAGATGTTGACCGTGATGTTCCTTACATGTACAATGTCAACACACAAATTCCAAAAGATATCCGCCTCTACAAAGAGTTCACCGTTACGGATACTTTGGAACCAGTTCTTGAAATCACAGGAACTCCTGTAGCTTACGTGGATGGTTATGCAACAGACGCTGTGGAAACAAAAGTGGAAGGCAATACAGTTACTGTAACAGTGAAAGACTTCGCTCGTATCAGTGGCTATAAAGAAATCCAACTTTACATTCCAGCTAAGCTGAAAGCAGATAGTGACTTATCAGCTTACGAAAACCAAACTGTTCCAAACAAGGCAACAATTGCCTTCAAGGATAGCAATGGCAAGAACGGCACAAAAGAATCTAACCCAGTAACCGTTCGTCCACGGGACCCAGAAAAACCTGAGGAACCAAAACCAAACGAACCAGCTAAGACAGTAGGTCCGGCTGATGGATCTAACCCATCGACTGCTTACCGTCTGAAAGAACTCAAGGAAGGCTTCCGCTTTGATGTGACAGCGAAGGTGCCAACTGATCCAGTTGATGAATCAGGCAACCCTATCAAAGATGCTCAAGGCCGTGATGTGAAGACTGAATTGAATAGCTTTACGGTAACAGATGAACTTGAAAAAGTTCTGAAAGTGGACCGTGTAGCTGTTAAGGTTGAGGAAAATAAAGTCGCAGAAGCCATTGCGAAGATTACTGCTAAGATTGAAAAAGCAGAAAGCGACCTGAAAGAGCTCGAAGGCAAAGAGACAAATGGTACTTTCGCTAAGAAACTGGCAGAAGCTGAGAAGAAGGTAGAAGAGCTAACAGCACAATTGGCAGCAGCCAAGGAAAAAGCTGCAGCGACACCTGCAACACCAGCTCCATCTTCAGATTCTGACGCAGGCGATGCCACAGCGACACCTGCTCCAGCAGACAACAACGCTGAAGTCGCAGCCCTTGAAGAAAGCCTCAAAGCAGCACAAGCTGAATTGGAACAACTGAAAGCAGATGGTGCGAAAGCTGGTAACCTCGCAACACCTGAAGAACAAAAAGTTGAACAAGATAAGCTGAATAAGAACCTTGAACAACTGAAAGAGAGCAAAGAGAAACTCGAAAAAGCTCTCGAAGCATTCACAACAGTGAATGACAAGGGTGAGATCACGGATGAAGCTCTTGCGAAAATCGCCAAAGTAACTGTAGAAGGTCAGAAAGTTACCGTAGAAGTTACTGATAAGGCTGTTTTGGAAGCCTTGAAGGGTAGCACCTTCCGCGTCATCATCTATTCATCTATTAAAGACGGAGCAGACTTGTCTAGCTACTTGAATAAAGAGAATAATGAGACGAAGATTCCGAATAAGGCTACTGTAACCTTCAACGATAAACCGAAAGTAACGAATACAGTAAACGTTTATCCGCCAGAGCCAAATACACCGCCGACAACACCACATACACCACCGACAACACCGAATACGCCGCCACCAACTACACCTGATACGCCACCAGCGCCTAAGGGTGACTTGCCACCGGCACCAACACCAGAGCCAGAAAAACCTAAGAATATCTTGCCAAAAACAGGTACTTCTGGTACTATGGTAAATGAGGTGATTATCGGAATGATCCTTGTGCTGATGGGACTTCTTTTGAGAAGAAAACCAAAGCATTAATGTAAGATAGTCCAGGAGAGCTATGCTCTTCTGGTTACTATCGTATTATTAGGAAAAAGATTAAAGGAAAATCATTATGGATAGAAAAAAGTTAATTAAGTTAGGAATCTCAGTGCTAGCTGTTAATGCTTTGGGAGCAGTAGCCGTTTATAAATATCCTGAGCTGACACATGTACCTACTGTCTATGCGGAGGAAGTGCCTGGAGAGGATGAGGAAATTCCAGATGCAGCAGAAGCGCAAGCAGCAGCGAACTTTAAAAATCAAATGGATGAGTTTGAAGAAGCAATCAAAGAATTCAATCCAGACGATTCAGATACTAGAGAAGGTTTGGAAATTGCATTGGGAGACTTAGAAGCGTCTCATACTACTGCAGTTAATGCGATCAAGAGTGAAGAAGGAAAGAAAGGTTTTGCCAAGTACGAAGCTCGTTATCAAGCTTTAAAAGCAAAAGCTCAAGCCCTTCTAAATGGTGAATCACCAAAACCTCAACCAGATCCACAACCGCAACCTCAACCAGATCCGCAACCACAGCCAAAGATTACAACACAGGACCTTACAGTCAAAGAACCAATCCTTTACGGATCTTCAACTGAGCAAAATTCAGCTTTACCAAAAGGCACAAGAAAAACAAAAGTTCAAGGTGTCAATGGTGAAAAGGAAGTTGTCTACACAATCACTTATACAGACGGCAAGGAAACAGGCCGTGTGAAAAAGTCTGAAACAGTTATTAAACCAGCTGTAGATGAAGTCATCGAAGAAGGTACTGGCGCAGTCATCACCACTAAGGAAGAAACTAAGACAGAAGAAGTAGATTTCCAAGTCAAAGAAGTTCCAAATCCAGCCCTTCCAGAAGGTGTCCGCAATGTAACAACTCCAGGTAAAAAAGGTGTTCGTACAATCGTTGAGACGGTTACTTACACTGACGGCAAGGAAACAGGTCGTGTAGTGAAATCCAACACCATCACAACTCCAGCAGTTGATGAAGTTGTT
>NZ_KV790981.1:0-2298 GCF_001807785.1 Streptococcus sp. HMSC10A01
GTACCGTTTGATGCAACAGCCTTCTCTATCAATGATGAGCTGAAAGACGTTCTTGAATTTGCAGATGGAACAGGTCGTGCGACTGCTAGCCTAAATGGCCAAGCTCTTGATGCCGATCGTATCTCAATTAATGGTCAAACCATTACTGTTAACCTAACCGAAGAACAAGTCAAGAACAATGGTGGTAAAGATGTGAACCTAACCTTCACAGCTAAGATCCGCCAAGGTGTCAACCTATCTGGCTACATTAAAGATGGTAAGACTAGCATTCCGAATAAGGCAAGCTACCGAGTGGACTTCCCGAACAACCCAGGCGTAACTAAGGATTCTAATGAAGTCCCAGTGACTCCTCCAAGTCCGGAAAATCCACCGATTGAGAAGAAGGTCAATGAGGCTGAGTCAGCGAACTTAGGAGCTCGTGATGAAGAATTCACCTACACAATCGACACAACTGTGCCACTTGATGTTACAGGCTTCGCAGTCTACGATACGATTGAGAAAGTCTTAGAATTCTCAGGTGAAAATGGCCAAGCAAGCGCAACGGTAGATGGTCAACCACTAGATGCCAGCCACATTACCATTAAAGGTCAGAAGATCACAGTCAAACTGACAGAAGACGAAGCGAAAGCCCTAGGAGGCAAAGCGGTTCATGTCAGCTTCAAGGCTAAGATCAAAGCGGGAGCGAACCTGTCAGACTACATCGAAAAAGATGGTACGACACGGATTTACAACACCGCTAAATACAACTTTAACAATGACCCAGGAACAGAACAAAGTTCTAAACCAGTTCCAGTCATTCCACCAACCCCAACTGAACCAGAACTGAAGAAGGAAGTAAACGGTAAAGAAGCTGAAACATTAGCTAACCGTGACGATGTCTTCACTTACACTGTGAAGACTACTGTACCGCAAGATGCGACAGCCTTCTCTATCAGCGATAGTTTAGTTCCAGTACTTGAATTTGCTGGCGAAGATGCAGAAGCATCTCTCACACTCAATGGTGAAAAGCTGGGTGCAAAACAAATCAAGTTGAAAGACCAAACCATCAGTGCTGAGTTGACTGAAGAACAAGTCAAAGCAAACGGTGGTAAAGAAGTTGTCCTCAACTTTAAAGCTAAGATTCGTGAAGGTGCTAACCTAGCAGACTACATCGAAGCAGACGGTGTAACGCGTGTACCAAACAAAGCGTCTTATGTGGCTAACTTCCCACACCGTCCAAAAGTTGAGAAAGATTCAAACATCGTCCCAGTGACTCCTCCATCACCAGAAAATCCACCAGTTGAGAAGAAGGTTAATAACAAGCCATCCGCAACTCTGGACAGCCGTGATGAAGAATTCACTTACACCATCGATACGAAAGTACCTGTCGATGCGACTGGCTTCAAGATTACCGACGAATTGAAAGACGTTCTTGAATTCTCAGGTAAGAAAGGCCAAGCAGAAGTCACAGTAGATGGTGACAAAGATGTGATCGAAGATTCACAAATCACTGTAGATAAACAAGTTCTGACAGTGACTCTGACGAAGGATCAAGTGAAGAAATACGGCAATAAAGCTGTTCATGTAAGCTTCAAGGCTAAAATTCGTAAGAATGTCAGCCTGGCAGGCTACATTGAAGCAGACGGCGTAACTCGGATTCCTAACATTGCTAAATACATCATCAACGATGATCCTAAGACAGAAAAGAGCACAGAACCAGTTCCAGTGATTCCACCAAGTCCAGAAGAACCTGGTATTAAGAAAGAAGTGAATGGTCAGCCAGAAGCAACGCTGAAAGAACGTTATGAAGAGTTTACTTATAAAGTAACAACTTCTGTACCTCAAGATGCGACAGCCTTCTCAGTATCAGATACTCTTGTACCAGTATTAGAATTCTCAGGTGAGAAAGGTCAAGCAACAGCGACTCTCGATGGCCAAGAAATTGATGCCAACCGTATCAACGTTGCAGACCAAACAATCTCTATGGCTCTGACAGAAGACGAAGTGAAAGCAAATGGTGGTAAGGAAGTAACCTTGACCTTCAAGGCTAAGATTCGTGAAGGTGCAAACTTGTCTGACTACATTGAAAAAGGTAAGACTAGCATCCCGAATACAGCTTCTTACACAGCAGGCTTCCCAAATCGTCCAGAAATCCATAAGGATTCAAACAGAGTACCAGTAACTCCTCCAACTCCAGAAGAACCTGAAATTAAGAAGGATGTCAATGGTAAGGAAGAGGAAACACTGGCTAACCGTAACGATGAGTTCACTTACCACATCAATACGAAAGTACCGTTTGATGCAACAGCCTTCTCTATC
>NZ_KV790982.1:0-5066 GCF_001807785.1 Streptococcus sp. HMSC10A01
TCCGACGAGAAAATCCTTGACCACATCTTTTAGCTTATTTCCAGCAGCGTCTGCACCAATAATAATTGCCATGAGCATTCTCCTTTGTTTGATTTTTTGCACAGATTATTGTTTATAAAAAACACTATCTGTTTCTTATACTCATACTATACACCACCTTTAGCTTATTGTCAACACTTTCTTGTTTATTTTAATCGTATTTTTTAAAAAAATGATTAAAATAAACAAGGATTCTCTAAACAAACTTAATGATTCTTACATATTCAAGAAAAAATAAGGAATAACATTTCTATTTTTACCAATTATCTTTAAATAAGTATAAAAACATCTTAAACCAATTTATTAAAAGCTCTATGCATAAACTAAGCTAAAAGAAGTGAAATAAAAACAATCTTTTGTCTTCTTGAAAGTCTGATTGCATTTAAAAAATCCCAAATCTGATAAACAGAAATGGGAGGGGGACAATTTATAAAAATAGATTACGAGAGTATTACTTAAACTGCTCATAAAATTCTAGAAGCTAACTAGTCAATTCTATCTAGAAAGAGACTGTCAGCAAGTTCATATTCATTATTCCCTTGATTTTAGGTCTCTTCTCTTTTCATTTTAATCTATTTCTATCTAAGAATAAACAAACTTATTATGTTTTCATTCTTTTCTCAAAAGAACTATCTATTAGTTTTTACCTTGAGCTACGTACTCTTCATTACGTTTGATCATTTGTTTTCTGTACCAAGCAAAGATACCGATATAGAATACAAGGAAGGCTACAACACCAAAAATAGCTTTAATATCGCCGGTTGTTGCGTTACCAATTGTCCAACCCAAGAGTTTTTCAACTGGACCTTCAAGAGTTGAGTGAGTGATCAATTGAGTAGAAGCTACCCCTTTAGGGAAGGCATCAACACTCTTAGCCAGCTCAGTTGCAAATGGAGCAATCAGAGTTCCTGAAAGAAGGAAGAGTGGCAATAAAAGGCTTCCAAAAACAATCATACGGATCAATTTACCACGAGTAACAACCAAGAGAGCTGGAGTTACACCCATGGCAATGATACCAGCAAGTGGCAAGATACCATTACCAACTTTAGAAAGAAGCACTGCTTCGATCAACATGATTGGTGCAAGTACGTTAGCACAAGCCCAGATTTCAGCACGACCAGCGATGAAAGGCCAGTCAAGACCGATATTGAATTTACGTCCTTGAAGACGTTTAGTAGCAACGTTTGTAATACCTTGTGAAAGTGGTTCTACCGCTGCAATGAACCATGAACCGATCAATGAGAACAATTCCAAGCTGACACCAGCTGTTAAACCAAGACTCAACCAAGATTTAATAACCAATTCCCATGTTTTTAAGTCTTCCACGTTTGCTTCTGGATGTGGAGTTCCCATAATTCCGATTACAATACCAAGAAGGAAACCAATAAAGAATTTAGAACCCCAGAAACCAATTTTCTTATTTAGTTTAGCGGCATCAAAGTCATATTTATCAAGTCCAGGGAAGAATTTATCAAAGATCTTATCCAACACCATGATAATAGGGTTCATCATGTAGTTCATGTGAGTAGATGTCATTGGAGATGAACTTGGAGCATTTAGGAGGTCATCAAAAGTTGGTTTCATCAAGTCAGAGTTGATGATCTTCATGATTCCTACTAGTACGACTGCAAGAGTTGCTACAAAAAGAGAAACACCTTGACTTACTCCGTTTTTATCTGCATACCATTTAATCAAGAGACCTGTGATAGACAGATGCCAAATATCAAAGATATCTACATCGAGTGTATCTGTTTTCTTCATCAATAGCATCACGACATTGACGATCAACATAACAAGCAAGAAATACAGAGTCCAAGCAGAACCCCAAGTAATCGTTGCAAGTGGTGCCCAACCTACGTCTGTAATATTAAGCTGAATCCCTGTATTGGTTACAAATTTTTCTAATGAAGATGAAAAAGCTCCATTTAACATTCCAATAATTGCACCAATACCTGTCAAGGCGATCGCTAATTTAATACCACCTTCGAGGGCTTTGGAGAATTTAACCCCAAACAAGAGGGCTAGGACCGTCAAAATGATTAACATGATGATTGGACCACCCATTGCCAAAATTGGCTTAAAAATATCGTTGGCTAATTTAATAATGCCATCCATAATAAATCCTCCCGATTTATATTAATTTATATATTGTTTATAATATAAGAACTCCAGCGCACTCTTCAGACAGCGCTTTCATACTCTTTAAAAAATTAACTCAGACCATGATCTTTGATAGCTGCTTCAATATTGTCAAACACTGGAGCGCTCATTGCTGGAATTCTGAACAAGATTGGTCCAGCTTCTACAACTGGAATACCAGGATCAAAACCTAAATCTGTCGCAGCAATTGGTGTGAAAATATCATAGCCTTTAATCAAATCTTCATTGACATCTTTAACCATCACTGCATCACAGCGAACATCATAACCACGGTTAGATAATTCTTCTTCTAACGCACTCTTAATTTGGTGACTTGAATTAACACCTGCCCCACAGGCTGCTAAAATTTTAATCATTTGGATTTCCTCCGTTTTATATATTTTCTTGATTTTTTTATCCGATTTCTTCTGTTATATATTCATATAATTCATCTTCATTTGCAAACTTAGATAAATTCTCTAAATTGCCATTCTTAGTAAAGAAATCCATCAATTGTGCCAGAATATTCGTCTGGCTAGAACTTGAGTTGTTAATGATAAAGAACAAAAGTGAAACTTCTACTTCTTTATCAGGAGCTATCATATTGTGAAAAGTCACAGCTCGATTTAAGCGTACTACAACAACTTTTTCAGCTAAGTTATGTTCAATATCTGTATGAGGGATTGCTACATTCGGTAAGTCTTTTCCTAGAAACTCCATGTCCAATCCAGTTGGAAATGACTTTTCTCTCTCGATTAATGCAGTCCTATAAGAAGGAGTTACAATCTTTCTTTCTTCAAGAAGGTTAGCGACTTGATTAAAAAGATGTTCTTGATTATCTGCTTGTAGACAGAAGACCAAGTTCTTATCAAACAATTGATTAAGTCCCATAATACTTCACCCCTTTCTATATTTAATATATCTATATTTAATATATCTTTATTTCAATATAAAATCAATCTACTTTTTATAACTAAATGCCTACAAATTATGCTAAGACATATATTGATTTTTCTCTTTAAAATATAATCTATAATTTTATTTCCAAGAGGTTGCACTGCTCTTTAAAACTTGATTTAATTCTTCAATGTTTTGACGTCCTTCAGTACGAAGCCATTCACGAGCTGCTGCCTCACCATCTTTGATGTAGGCTTCAACTGATCCTGCCCAAGTTGCACGGCCACAAAGAACTCCATTGAAGTTTGCACCTGATTCGTGGGCAAAGACAAGGGTTTCTTGGAAGAGTTTAGCCGATACACCCGCACTCAAGTAGATGTATGGCAAGTTAGTTGCTTCATCTTGCGCTTTGAAGAAGGCTGCTGCTTCTTCACGTGTATGAACGATTTCACCATCGCCAAAGCCTTCAACGTATTTAACATTGACTGGAACTTCCACTTTCAAGACATCGATGTTGAAGCGTGGGTCTGAGAAGACCTTCATTGCACCGATAACCTTGTGTGGTTTAACTTTGGCGTATTCTGCAGAACCTGCGTCAGCGATTTTTTCATCGTAGGCAAGGATTTCAAGGAAAAATGGAATGTCTTCTGCCACACACTCAGAGCCGATACGTTCGATATAGGCTTGTTTTTGTTGGTTGAGTTCGTCAGAGCTGTCTACGTCATAGTAAAGCAAGAATTTCACTGCATCTGCACCTTGTTCTTTGATGCGTTTTGCAGACCAAACATCCAAGCAGTCAGGCAAACGTTTGGTGCTTGTTGTGTCGTAGCCAGTTTTCTCATAAGCAAGGAGAAGACCGGCGTTGGCATCAAGCGCTTTTGTAGCTGGAAGACCATATTCAGGGTCGAGAAGCATAGAGGATGCGTATTTAGTCAATTCATCTGCGACCAAGACTTTAAGTTCTTCCATTTGAGCTACTGTTGGCTCTTCCGTTTGGTATTGAGCCATGAGGCGTTTCAAAGCACCACGTTGGTCAAAAGCGAGAGCTGAGATAATGCCGTTCTCGTCAGAGAGTTTTTGCAAGCAAGCGCGTTTATTTTCTGTTAAAACCATTTTATACCTCTTTTACGATTAGTTGGTCGTATAGACCTTGATAGTTAGCCATATTGACATGACCTGTCATTTTTTCTTGAGCATTGAGCATACCAAGGACATTGGCCTTGATGAGGAGTTCTGCATCCGATTCCTTATGAAGAAGTCCTGATGAAATTCCTGCCACGGTAGAATCTCCAGATCCAACAGGATTAACTACCTGAATTCTAGGGATATCTACCTTGTAGAAAGTATTACCATGTTTTGCAAAAGCACCATTTGCTCCAAGTGACACGATAATCCACTCAACACCCGCAAATAGAGGCTCTTGAAGAACTTCTTTTAATTCATCCAAATCCTCAGAAACTTCTTTCCCAAGAAGCTGAGACAATTCTTCGTTATTCGGTTTGATTACTGTTGGTTTGTGGGGTGATTCAAGAACTGCCTGAAGAGCTGCACCTGAGCAATCCAGAACAACTGGTTTCCCTGCGCGATTAGCAAGCTCTACCAAGCTCGCATAATAATCAACTGGAAGCCCAGCTGGGAGACTACCTGAGATGGCTACTACTTCCACAGTGTCAAGGAAATTTTTGAAATGAACCAAGAAATCTTGCCCTTCTTGTTCCAGAACTTCGGGTCCTTTTTCAAGGATTTCTGTTTGGTTATCTCCGTGGAGAATAGCGATACAGTTACGAGTCTCTCCTTGAATTGAGAAAAAACGTTTCGTTACTTTATCATCGATATGTTCGACTAAAAACTCACCAAGTTTACCCCCAACTAAACCAGTAGCAGCAACAGAATCACCAAATTCTGAAAGAACTCGTGTAACATTAAGACCTTTACCACCGGCTGTCTTGGTCACGTCCACCACACGATTAACAGTATCTATTTTCAATTCT
>NZ_KV790983.1:0-118614 GCF_001807785.1 Streptococcus sp. HMSC10A01
ACAACTATCTTAGTATATCATCTACTCGCTAAACTGTCAACTACTTTTTTGAACTTTTTTTAGCTTTTTTAAAAAATTATTTTTTGAAGCCTTTGTTTAATATTATATAATCAAAAAGCTGGACAGTGGTCCAGCTTTTCTAAAACTCATTATTTTACCTCAAGTAAACCAAGATCTCCATCTTCTCGACGGTAGATGACATTTGTTGTGTTATCATCTACATCCGTATAAATGAAGAAATCATGTCCCAGCAACTCCATTTGAAGAAGTGCTTCTTCTAAATCCATCGGTTTCAAATCAATGTGTTTTGAACGAACAACTTTTGCAGGTGCTTCATCAACTTCTTCTACTACTGCATCTGTAAAGATTTGACTTGTTGAAACTTTAGTTCTATTTTTTCTTTCAATTTTAGTTTTATTTTTGCGAATTTGGCGTTCAATTTTATCAACTACTAGGTCAATTGAGCCATACATATCTTGTGAGATATCTTCAGCGCGAAGAGTTATTGAACCAAGCGGAATTGTCACCTCAACCTTAGCCGTTTTTTCACGGTAGACTTTAAGATTTACACGTGCATCAAGTTCTTGATCAGCTTGGAAGTATTTTTCAATCTTTTCCAGTTTAGAAACTACGTAATCACGGATTGCTTCTGTTACTTCAAGGTTTTCACCACGGATACTATATTTAATCATATAAGTACCTTCTTTCTAAACATAAAATTTTTCTTTTTATATATTAATTATAACGCTTTCATTATGTTTTTGCAAATTTTTTTCTTATCTCGCTAGTGAAAATGTCATGATTTCTTTCGCTCCGTTTTCAAATAATGTCACTTTTGCATCCTGTAAGGTTGCACCTGTTGTATAGATGTCATCTACAAGTAAAATTTTTGGGGGGATTTTCGTATTTTCAATCATGTAAAAGTTACCTGTGTTTTCTAATCTCTCTTTTCTGCTTTTACTAGACTGAGTCTGGCTTTCTTTTTTCTTTAATAGTTCTTGATAAGGTATCTGTGCAGCTTCAAGCAATCCAGACACTTGATTGAACCCTCTTGTTTTCATCTTACTTTCACTTAAAGGAAGGTTTAAAATTGTGTAACTTTGGTATTTTTTTAATTCTCTTCTTATACTTAAGGCAAACACATTTCTTAATAGGTAATCTCCTTGAAATTTGTAACGACTAAAATAGTCTTTCATAGCCTTATTATAAGTGTACAAACTTTTATGAGCCACTTCTAACCCTCTTTCCTGCCAGTACTGACAATCTTGGCACAAGTTTTTGTCCCCAGCTTTATAACAGCTTGGACAATTTTCTTCTGGAATTTCTTCGAAGGTATTTAAGCATTCTTGACAAACGTTATTTTCTTTTCTTTTTAATTGTAATAAATCTATAAAATTTAACTGCTCTTCTAATAGGGATAAGCAGAGTAGACATTGTCTCATAATCCGGCCTCTCTGTTCATTGCTTTAATTTCATTGATTGCTTTTTCTATCTGTATATTAGTGCCATCATGGAAAAATAGCAAGTCACCTGTCGGTCGTTCCATACTTCTTCCTACTCGCCCGCCAATTTGTACTAAAGCACTCCTTGTAAAGAGACAATGGTTAGCTTCTAAAACAATTACATCTACACATGGAAAAGTAACCCCTCTTTCTAAAATTGTAGTTGTTACTAATATACTTATCTTTTTATCTCGAAAATCTTGCACTATTTTTAATCTATTTTCCGTTGTAGAAGCTACAAAACCTACATTTTCTTCTGGAAAATATTTTTGTAA
Source organism: Streptococcus sp. HMSC10A01 (assembly GCF_001807785.1). Taxonomy (NCBI): domain Bacteria; kingdom Bacillati; phylum Bacillota; class Bacilli; order Lactobacillales; family Streptococcaceae; genus Streptococcus; species Streptococcus sp. HMSC10A01. The sequence continues at coordinate 1,778 of NZ_KV790983.1, forward strand.
GACTTGCTTTATCTCTTGTCCTTTCTTAATCTCCGAAGCAAAAATTAAGAGTGGAAATTTTGTTTTTCTTTGTTTTCTCAGATACTTGACTAACTTAGCTGGTAGCTTAGCTTTTTTAAGGTCTTTATTTAGATCAGAAAGCCATACTTTTTGTGGGATAATCAAGGGATTTCCATGAAAGCGTCTTGGCAAACTTAACCTTTTTAAAATTCCTTTTTGAACTTTTTTATCAAGCTCATCTGTTGAAGTTGCGGTCAAGAATATAGTAGTTCCTTCATTTTTAACTGCTTGCTCGACTGCATGATAAAGCACAGGATTATCTACATAAGGGAAGGCATCCACCTCGTCAACAATGAGTAGATCAAATGCTTGGTAAAATTTTAATAATTGATGAGTTGTTGCAATCACTAGGGGACTCCGTGAATAGGGGTCGGACTCCCCATGCAATAGGGAAATATCACATGAAAAATCTTCTTTTAAACGCCGGTAAAGTTCCAAACAGACATCTATCCGAGGACTAGCTATACAGACAGCACCTCCTTGATCTAACACCTGAGCAACCACTTGATATATCATCTCTGTTTTTCCTGCTCCAGTTACAGCGTGGACTAAAGTATCCTGCTTATTTTGTACTCCTTCAAGTAACCCTTTAGAAACTCTTTCCTGATATTCTGTCAATTGGCCAAAGCCATTTCAAACTCGATATAAAAGGAAAAGACTCTTGTGGAAAAAAATAAAGATCTTCGTCACTACGCACTCTCCCTAGAAGAATGCATTCTCTACAATAATATGCACCAATTGGCAATAAATATCTTTCCTTATCAATCTGACTGTAGCAGCGAGAACAAAAGAGTTCTCCCTTTTTTTCAAAAATTGATGATAGTCTTTTAGCTTTCTTAAGTAGTTCAGGAGGTAACTGTTCTTTAGTAAAAATTCGCCCTAAACAATCTTGCAATTCTAACATATCTTTTTATTCGTATTTTCTTGGAAAAATCCTTGATTTTTTGTACAATGAAATCATGGAATTTAAAACTATCAAAGAAAATGGTCAAGTTGAAGAGGAAATCAAAAAATCTCGTTTTATCTGTCATGTAAAGCGGGTAGAATCTGAAGAAGAAGCCAGAGACTTTATAAACACCATAAAAAAAGAGCACTACAAGGCCACTCATAACTGCTCTGCCTTTATTTTGGGAGAAAAAAGTGAAATCAAGAGAACTAGTGATGACGGTGAACCAAGTGGTACTGCTGGTGTTCCCATGCTGGGAGTCTTGGAAAGTCATCAGTTAACCAATCTTTGCGTTGTCGTAACTCGGTATTTTGGCGGAATTAAATTAGGCGCGGGAGGATTGATTCGAGCTTACGCAGGAAGCGTCGCTCTAGCAGTTAAAGAAATTGGACTGGTAGAAATTAAAGAGCAAGTAGGATTGAGACTTCAGTTGTCCTATAGTCAATATCAAGAGTATGCTAATTTTTTAAAATCTGAAAACTTAATGGAATTTGATACGGAGTTTACGGATTCTGTAGCTACCACTATTTTTGTGAATAAAGAAGATCAAAATAGAATTGAGGAAGGCCTGATCGAATTTTTCAATGGTAAAGTTCAGTTGAGTAACCAAGGAATTCGTCAAGTAGAAGTTCCTATTATTTCTTGATATAAAAAAAAGCTATGATAGCCATAGCTTTTTTATATTTTACAAATTCCAATTTTCATTTTATACTTTTCTTAATTCTATTTCATGAGGTGTACTTATGTCTAAAATCTATAATAACATTACCGAACTAATCGGAAATACTCCCATTGTCAAACTTAATCATTTAGTTCCTGAGGGAGCTGCTGATGTATACGTAAAGTTAGAAGCCTTTAATCCTGGCTCTTCTGTCAAAGACCGTATTGCTCTCAGTATGATTGAGGCAGCAGAGCGTGATGGACTTCTTAAACCTGGATCAACTATTGTTGAAGCAACCAGTGGAAACACTGGAATTGGTTTGTCTTGGGTTGGAGCAGCAAAAGGCTATAAGGTTGTTATTGTCATGCCTGAAACGATGAGTGTTGAGCGTCGTAAAATCATCCAAGCTTACGGAGCTGAGTTAGTCTTGACTCCAGGAAGCGAAGGAATGAAGGGAGCTATTGCAAAAGCAGAGGAAATTGCTGAGGAAAGAAATGCTTGGTTGCCACTTCAATTTAATAATCCTGCTAACCCTGAAGTACATGAAAGAACTACTGGTGTAGAAATTCTAGCGGCCTTTGGTGATACTGGATTGGATGCTTTTGTTGGTGGAGTCGGAACAGGAGGAACTATTTCAGGAGTTTCCCATACCCTTAAAAAAGCAAATCCTGCAATTGAGATTTATGCGGTTGAAGCAGACGAATCTGCTGTTCTATCTGGTGAAAAACCTGGACCACATAAAATCCAAGGACTTTCTGCCGGCTTTATCCCTGAAACCCTCGATACTGATGGCTATGATAAAATTGTGCGAGTTACTTCTGAACAGGCTTTAGACTTTGGCCGTCATATTGGTGGCAAAGAAGGTTTCCTCGTTGGTATTTCATCTGCAGCAGCAATTTATGCAGCAATTGAAGTTGCTAAAAAACTAGGGAAAGGTAAAAAAGTTCTAGCCCTTGCTCCAGATAATGGTGAACGCTATTTGTCAACTGCTTTATATGAATTTGACAAATAATTTTACAAACGAATGATAAATAAAAAAATCATCCTAACATTCAGGATGATTTTCTTTTTCATCTTTTTGATTAGATAGAAACTGAAGGGCTTCCTCAGTCCATGTCGGAATACTCTTAGCAAGAGGGGCAAAGCCAAACTTATGACGGTCATTCGAAAAGCGATGGCGCTTAGGGAGGCGATGTTTTTCTTCTTCCAATGTTCTCATTGATAGGCTAGCCTTCTTAGTATATTCATCGAAATCAAGGACTTGCACCTGCACAGTGTCTCCTATGGCTAGAAGATCATGAATATTTTCTATGTATCCTGTTTTAATTTCGGATATATGAATCAATCCGGTAATACCAGATTCAAGTTCAACAAAGGCACCATAAGGTTGGATTCCTGTAATGGTCCCCCTTAATTTATCACCAATCTTCATTCGTCTTCAACCTCAATTGTCTCGATAACAACATCTTCAACTGGTCTATCCATCGCTCCAGTCTCTACCTGAGCAATCTTATCCAAAACTTGATAGGATTGTTCGTCTAGTAACTGACCAAACACTGTATGACGACGATCCAAGTGTGGTGTACCACCTTTATTTGCATAGATTTCTGCGATAGGTTCCGGCCAGCCCCCACGACTCAATTCTTTTGCTGAGTACGGCAGATTAGAATTTTGCACGATGAAGAATTGACTGCCATTGGTATTTGGTCCAGCATTAGCCATAGAAAGAGCGCCACGGATATTATACAATTCTGGCGAAAATTCGTCTTCAAATCTTTCGCCATAAATCGATTCGCCACCCATTCCTGTTCCTGTAGGATCTCCACCTTGAATCATGAAATCTTGAATAATACGGTGGAAAATGACACCATCGTAATAGCCATCTTTTGACAAAGCGATAAAGTTAGCTACCGTTTTAGGAGCTTGTTCTGGGAACAAGACCAATTTCATGTCACCTAGATTTGTCTTGATTGTTGCAAAAGGTCCTTTATTATTTTCAATTTCCACTTGAGGGAAGTTCAATTCTTTTTCTACCATACCTAATTTCTCCAAAGCATCAAAGATGCCATCTTCTTCTACTGTTTTTGTAATATAATCTGCTTTCTCAAAAATTTTTGGATGTGAGTTCCCCATAGCAATACTCATACCAGCATAGTCAAATAGCTCTAGGTCATTCAACTCATCACCGAAAACCAAGAGATTTTCAGGTTTTAAACCAAGTTTTTCAATAACCTTTTGGACTCCTGTCGCCTTGGAGCCAGCAATCGAAACAACATCTGAGGAATTCGGGTGCCAACGAACCAATCGTAAATCTCCTGATAAATCCGCAGGTAGCTGTAAACTATCTCCTTGATCCTCAAAAGTCCACATTTGATAAATCTTTTCTGACTGGTAAAAGTCAGGATCAACAGGTAGATTCTGGTAAACAACATCAATAGCTTGATTAATCATTGGGCTGCGAGCCGAAAGAGCGGCACCATGACTGCCAACAAGCCCGTATTCAATTCCAACTTTCTTAGTCCAAGCAATGTACTTCTCTACTATATTCTGGGGAATTGGTTGCTCACTAACAACTTGTCCTTTTTTATCTTCTACATAAGCACCGTTTAGGGTCACAAAAAAGTCAGGTTCTAGTTCACGAATCTCGGGCACCACACCAAAAATCCCACGACCTGAAGCGATCCCTACCAAGATACCTTTTTCTTTCAGAGACTTAAATACTTGTTGGATACTCGCCGGCATAAAACCTGTATCTTTTACCCTCAAAGTATCATCAATGTCAAAGAAAACAATTTTAATTTTCTTAGCCTTGTATTTTAATTTTGCGTCCATATATCCCTCTTTATTTGCGATGTTCCCATTATACCATAAATACGGCCAGAGGACTGCTCTCAAAATCGGAAGACTTTTTCTCCCTTATCAAAAGTCTTCCTGAGGAACTAAGTGATGCTGGAAGGCATAGACAACAGCTTGAGTCCGGTCGCTCACTTCCAATTTTGATAAGATATTAGAAACATGAGTTTTTACTGTTTTTAGAGAAATATAAAGCTCATCAGCAATGCGTTGATTTTCATAGCCCTTGGCTAGAAGCCCCAAAATATCTCGTTCTCGAGCGGTTAAATCATCATGTAATTCAATGTGATTGCGATGGTACTGAACTTTTTTACTGACTTCTGTTTCAATCGCAATTTCTCCTCTAGCTACTTTTCGGATAGCATGTAAGATCTCATCTGCACTAGATGTCTTCAGCATGTAACCTTTAGCTCCAGCATCCAGAACAGGATAAATCTTTTCATTATCCAAGTAGGAAGTCAAAATCAAAATCTTTGCCTCAGGCCAAGTTTCTAGAATAGCCATAGTAGCCTCGATACCATTCATCTCTGGCATAACAATATCCATGATGATGACATCTGGTCTCAGCTCCAAAGCCTGCTCAACTCCCTCACGACCATTAGAACTTTCTGCCACCACTTCAACATCTGCTTGTAAGTCTAGGTAGCTTTTTAAGCCCAAACGAACCATTTCGTGATCATCTACTAATAAAATTTTCATACTAATTCTCATTTCTATCTAGTAAAGGTACTCGAATATCAATTGAAACCCCTTGTTTAGGAGCAGTCAGAATTTGAATATCTCCTGCCATATCATGAACTCTCTCTTCAATATTTTTCAGGCCATAACTTATTTCATCTAGCTTTTCTCTGTGAAAACCAATACCATTATCAGCCATTTTTAGCTGAACTTCGTGTCTGTTCTGATATAAGTAGACATCTAAACGACTAGCCTTAGCATGGCGAAGGGTATTGCTAATAATCTCTTGCGCAATTCGAAAGATATGTTCTTCAATCTGTCTAGGGATGGAATCAACTCTATGTTCAAAGTTGACTTCGATCTCACTCTTATCAACTAACTCTTTCAAGATCACTTCCAAACCTTCGACCAAACTTCGACCTTCTAATTCTGTAGGCCGAAGATGTAGTAGCAAGATTCGCAAATCTTTTTGGGCAGTATCCAAAATGGAAGACACTCCTTTTAATTGCTGCTCTACCGCTTCTTTTTCCAAAGTTCCCAGTTGACCTGAGACACCAGATAGAATCATATTCGCTGCAAAAAGCTCCTGACTAACCGTATCATGGAGATCTCTAGCGATACGGCGACGTTCTTTCTCAATAATCACCTCTTCATTTTGAAGAACTTGATTTTCAGATTTCTGCAGATTTTCTGTTAACAAAGCCATTTTAGCAGCAATTTTTTCAAATCCGTAATCAATATCTTCCTGATTACTTTTCTCAACTTCTTGGCCATCTAGAATATTTCGAATATTTCTTCTGATAGATGTTAAGGTTACAATCTGTACAAACTTCATAATCAGCAAGAGTAATATAGTCAAGGAAAGAGCTAAAAAGAAAATGAAGAAGATAAATTTTTGTAGCGTTTCAAAATCTTCCAGAACTGTTTGCCATTGAAAACTGAAAAGGCTGAAGACATATTGAACGATAACGGCCAAAACAAGAAAGGAATAAAAGAAGAGTATAAAATAATAAGATTTCCTCATTTGCGAACGACCTCAACATTTCCAATAAGGCTGGCAATGACAATTTTAACGCTTTTATTGGCTCTGTCAAAATCTGGCGTAGTCAGAGAAATACTTTCATTTCTCAATTCTCGAACAGTCTGCCCTAAAAAGGAGAGTTCCCCGTATAAACTATTGACCTTTAAACTGACTGCCACATCAACTGGAACAATAATTTTTGTGTCACCAATCCCTTTTCGCAAGATAATAACATTATCATGATTGGTTAAAATTACCTCTTCCAGATGAATAGTATCTTTCCCTACCATTCGAAAAAGGTTAATATCGTCAAATCGGCAACTATCGTGGGAGGAAAAATGATGTATATCCCCAAGCCAACGATTTTTCTCTTTTTTTACAACTGTATCTTGCTCAAAAACTAGATGTGTCGCTTCATTTTCTCTGTATATATAGGGCGAAGCAACAATCAGACCATAAACAACAGCAAATAGAACTGCTGCAATGACAAATGGATTGAGCATAATAATAAGAAAAAAGAGAATGGAAGCTGTAACTAGGAAAAAGTTACCTCTTTGCCTGCCAAAATAATAATAGAGAAAGAGCAAAAACAAAATTGAGAGAAGGACAAGTCGAGAAAAATCGCCTGCAACAACCGTAATAAAAGCCATTGTCAGTAAAATTGCTTCAATTAACACAAAAAACTGAATCTTTCTCATCATACTTATCCTTTCTACTTTTCTATTGTATCAAATTTTACTATTTTTTCCTCAGACCTGAGCATGAATCCTAAATTTCCAGACATCAGCTCAATTCTTATTCATTCCAGAAAATCTCAACTTTCAGAGGAAGGCCATAAGAAAAGCAACCAAGGAGGTTGCTTTTTTAATCACCATGTGTCGAACTTGATGCTGAAGTTTCATCCTCTGAAGAACTTGACGATGACGTATTCTTACTACTTGATGAGGAGTTAGAATTCGAACTTGAGCTAGAACTTGAACTTTGAGTAGTTGCTTCAGTGACATATAAGGTTACTTTTACCTTCTTAGGATTAACTGGTCCAGTTGCTGGAGATTGTGATGTCACCAAATCAGATTGACTCGACACAACCGAACGATCCACGACTCTTTCAATGTTACTAGATGGAATTCCTAGAGAAATCAGATAATTTCGAGCGTTTGCATAAGTATATTGAAGACTACCAAAGTTTGGCATTTCAATCGTTGATACTGCTTTGGCTACTTTTAAAACAATCTTCGTATTTGAAGTGAGATCATAGGTAGCTCCCGCAGCTGGTGTCTGTTCAAAAATTGTTCCTTCTTCTGCATCGTTTGTTTCAACTTCTTCAACTTTAATATTGTTTTTTGGAACTTTTAGAACATCCGTGAGCCTTTCAACAGCTTGGGCAGTAGTTTGACCAGTATAGTCTTCCATGATCAGCGTTTTAGCTCCCTTAGAAACAACTAAATTAACCGTGCTGCCTTCTTTTCTCTGAGTCCCTGCCACTGGATCTGTTCGAATAATCATTCCAGAAGCTACTTCATCACTATTCTCTTCTATTTCTTCGCCAACTTTTAAATTGACTTTTTCAATCGCTTCTCTAGCTTCAGCAACTGTCTTGCCAGTAACATCTGGAACCTGCTTATTAGATGGTGTTAGATAGAGCAAAGCTAGAAAAGCAGCAATGACCAGAAATACTGCAGCTAACAAAACCTTGTATCTCGCTCTCAAATGATGCTTTTTCTTAGGTTTTGTTGGCGGTGCAACTTGAGGGACTTTCTGTTCAACATCTGTAGCTGGATCATTATTTACTCTAGAAGCTACAGGAGGTGTGACTTGTGGAATCTTCGGAAGTGTTTTAGTATCCGCTTTTACCGCGTCATCAAACATCAGTTTCTTTTCATTCCGTCGTTCAGGTGACAGGCAGCTAGACAGATCTACATACATATCCGAAACACTCTGATATCGATCTGTCAGCTTTTTAGCAGTAGCCTTAATAATAACATTTTCCAAAGACTGCGGAACATTGGCGTTTTCAGCAATAATGGACGGCAATGGTTTTTGGAAATGTTGTAGAGCGATCGTCACTGCACTATCCCCATCATAAGGAATATGACCAGTCAGCATCTCATAAAAGATGATCCCCATCGCATAAATATCGCTTTGGAAAGTTGCTTTCGAACCACGCGCCTGCTCAGGAGACAAATAATGGACACTGCCAAGCATGGAATTTGTTTGGGTCAAACTTGTTTCTGCAAAGGCAACCGCAATCCCAAAGTCCGTTACCTTGGCATTTCCATCAGGTGTCAGGAGAACGTTTTGCGGTTTCAAATCTCGGTGAACAATCCCACGAGCATGTGCCAAACGCATGGCTAAAAGAATTTGCCCCATAATTCGAACGGCCTCCTCGTTCGACAAAGGAGCGTGCTCTTTAATGTATCGTTTGAGATCCAAGCCAGCTACATATTCCATAGCCAAATATTGCTGGCCATCTTCTTCACCAATGTCGGTGATGCGAACGATATGTGGATGATCCAAATCCGCCATGGCACGCGCTTCTCGTTGGAAACGTGCAACAGCGATAGGATCCGTCTGGTAATTGGTTCTAAGAACCTTAACCGCCACTTCTTCACCATCTAAAATCAAATCCTTGGCAAGATAGACATCTGCCATCCCGCCTCGGCCAATTTGTTTGATGATTTTATATCGCCCGGCAAAAATTTTGCCGATTTGAATCATGCTTCTTCCTCCTTGTCAAAGTACACAAGAGCTACTGTAATATTGTCCAGACCTCCTGCATTATTGGCAAAGCGAATTAAAGTTTGAGCTTTTTCTGGCAAAGTAAGATCACTTTTTAGAATATCATAGATTTCACTTCCAGCTACCATATTTGATAAACCATCACTGTTAACCACGATATAGTCGCCCTCTTCTAAAGTGATTATTCCAAAATCGGGCTGAATTTCATCTTTTTGTCCGATGGATTGGGTAATGATATTTCGTTGGGGATGACGTTCAGCTTCTTCAGCTGTAATCTGACCAGCTTTCAAAAGAGCATTGACTAAAGAATGGTCACTTGTTAGTTGTTTGTACTCTTCTCCACGGACCAATCCGATACGGGAATCCCCTATATGAGCATAAATTGCTTGATTGCCAATAATCGCAATGGCCTCAAGTGTCGTTCCCATTCCCTTGTACTCGTCTGATTGTCCAACTTCATGAATCTTTTTATTTTCTGCTTCCAAGTGCTCAGCAAACCAATCTCTCACACCATTGACAGAATCAATCTGCGTATCGACCCAAGCAGCACCCAAATCTGTCACGGCCATTTCACTTGCAATATTTCCAGCACGGTGACCACCCATGCCGTCTGCTAGGACAATCAAAGGCATCCCAGAGCGATTCACAAAATGATTTACGAAGTCTTGATTATTTGTACGTTTTTTACCAACATCTGTTAATAATGCTATTTCCATTCTGTTAGTATCCTCCTCTTTCAAGATATTCTCCTAAACTGGCTGATAAAAAAGCCATCGCTTCCATATAATTCGGGAGTAATTAAAATACACCCATCTTTTAGAATATCTTTTCTTTCATGTTTTAAGTTTACCTGCTCAAAGTTAGGATGTTTCTCTAAAAATTTAGAAACTACTTGACTATTCTCTTGTGAAAAAATAGTGCAGGTACTATAAGTTATTATACCACCTTTTCTCAAACTTTTACAAACACTATCTAGTATCTCTAGCTGAATTTTTTGTAAAGAGAGAAAATCTGCATTTTCTTTGTTATATTTGATATCCGGTTTTCGCCGTAACAGACCAATTCCAGAACATGGTGCATCAACCAAAATCTTATCAAAGGCATCCTTGCCAAATTTCTGATAGACTTCTCTAGCATCAAGCTTTTTCGTTTGAACTTTATCAGCGAGACCCAACCGAGTAGCTGCTTCTTCGATCAATTGAAGCTTATGCTCATACAAGTCTAGGGCTATGATTTCCCCAGTACTTAAATATGAAGCCATGTGTAAAGTCTTGCCACCAGGCGCACTGCAAGCATCTAAGATTCTTTCATCTCCTTCAATACCTAAAGTTGGTGCCACCAGCTGACTAGATTCATCCTGAATTGTAATTAGGCCAGACGTAAACAATTCGTGACCAGCAAAGTGACCTTGATTTTTAACCAAAGCAGACGGAGCTAAGAGAGAATCTTCTGCCTGTAAAAGTCCTTTTAGTTCCTCTTTACGAGCCAAGTCTGTCACACGAATACTGGCTTTATTCCGCTCAAAAAGACTCGCTAAAATGGCCAGGGCACGTTCTTCACCATACTCTTCTATTAAAGCCTTAACTAGCCATACTGGCGTCGAATATTGGATAGAATAGCGCTTGTTCTTCCGTTTAATCGTTTCAACGTCAGCTACACCTTCACGTTCTATCCGACGCAAAATAGCATTAACAAACTTATCGCTTCCTAGCTTTCGTTTTTTAGCTAGTTCAACAGCTTCATGAATAAGAGCGTGATTTGGAATCTTATCCAAATACAGCATTTGATAAAGACTCAAGAGCAAAAGAATGTATAGCCAGGAGTCTAGTTTATCCCGGTCTTCAATTAGATGGGACAGATACCACTCAAGAGTCAGCTTACGAGCAACTGTTCCGTAGACAAGTTCTGTCACCAAACTTTTATCTTGTTGAGAAAGCTGAACCTTCTTGAGAGCCTTATTGAGGGCAATATTCGAAAAAGCTCCTTGATCAAATACTTCTTCTAACACCTCTAAAGCCACCTGTCGCGCACTTTTTCTTCTAGTTTCCAAACTTATCTCCTACTGCTAAGTTTCGGCCAGCACCATTCAAAAAATCTGAGATAGTCATTTTGGGTTTTCCAGCTGGCTGAACTGTCTTAAGGGCGAGTGCCCCTTCTCCAGTTGCAACAAGTAGTTGCCTTTTCCCAATCTCTAAAATCTCTCCTGGCTGGCCATCTCCATCTGCTAATTCTGCTTCATAAATTTTAAATCTTCCGCCCTGCCATAGAGTATGAGCTACAGGCCAAGGATTCATCCCGCGTATCTGATTAAAGAGTTGACGATTGGTCTTGTTCCAATCCAGTCTTTCTTCTTCAGGTCTGATATTTGGTGAGAACGTAACCTGACTTGGATCCTGAGCTTCAGGCTGAATATCCCCAGCAAGATAAGCCGGCAATGTGTCCAAAAGTAAATCGCGACCAACAATGGCCAGTTTCTCAAACAAAGTGCCGACATTATCCTCATCAGTGATTGGAATACTTCGGCGGGAAATCATATCTCCTGCATCCATCTCTTTGACTGTTTCCATGATTGTAATACCAGTTTCCCTATCACCTTGAATTAAGGCGTAATGGATTGGTGCCCCGCCACGGTGTTTGGGCAGAAGAGAAGCATGAACATTGACAACAAAATTCATGATTGCAAGAAGTTTGCTAGGAAGGAACTGTCCAAATGCTGCTGTTACAATTCCGTCAGCACCTAGATTCATGATTGCTTCCATTTCTGGACTTCCAGATAATTTCTCCGGCTGATAGATTGGCAATCCATAAGATAAAGCCACTTCTTTCACTGGCGTTATTCGAATTTCTTTTTTCCGCCCTACTGCTCGATCTGGCTGAGTCACAACAGCCAAAACTTCGTATTGGTCACTTTCCAACAATCCCTTTAAGACCGTAGCAGAAAAGTCAGGTGTACCCATAAATATTAGTTTTGTCATACTTATTTCCTTTTACATAAAGTTTTGTGGTTCGTTATCAATGCTGAAACGTAAGTCCTTGTTGTCCCGTTCCTGAGTCCATTCCAAAATCTTATTTAAAGTTCCTTGCAAATTCTCTTCAAAACGATATTTCACCAGAATCTGATAATGAAAAAGATTATGTGTTCGGGCAATTGGCTTGGGTGTAGGCCCCAGTATTTTAACCTGGTCAGACAGCCCCTGCTTCAAAATATCCAAAGCTTGGTAGGATTTTTTTACTAGAAATTCTTCATCTTTGTGGGATAAGGTCAAACCAACTGTGAAATAATAAGGCGGATAGCCAAGCTGCCTGCGAATGTTCATTTCATAGTTAAAAAAGCCTTCGTAATCTTGCTTTTTAGCATACGATATAGCATAGTGGTGGGGGTTGTAGGACTGAATCAAAACTTGGCCTTCCTTTTCAGCGCGGCCTGCTCGACCAGCTACTTGAGTCAAAAGCTGAAAAGTACGCTCAGAAGAACGAAAATCTGGTAAATTCAGAGCTGTGTCCGCATTTAATACCCCAACCAAGGTTACATTTGGAAAATCCAAGCCCTTAGCAATCATCTGGGTTCCCAGCAAGATATCAGCTTCTCCTCGCCCAAAAGCTTCTAAAATCTTTTCATGACTGCCTTTTTTCCGAGTCGTATCCACATCCATTCTCAAGACCCGCGCATCAGGAAAGGCTGTTTTCAACTCATCATAGGCTTTCTGCGTCCCCGTTCCATAGTAGCGCATACTCCTGCTGGAACAGTTAGGGCAGGCATAGGGGATATCTTTGACAAAACCGCAGTAATGACAGTTCATGGTCTTGGTATCCATATGAAGCGTTAAAGAGATATCACAGTTTGGACAAGTGTCCACTGTCCCGCATTCTCGGCACATAATAAAACTTGAATAGCCCCTGCGGTTCAACATTAGAACAACTTGCTCCCTTCTATCCAAACGTTCTTGAATAGCCTCTAAAAGCGGAGGGGTAAAGTTCTTAGCATCATTTTGACCAATATAATCCCTAAAATCAATGACTTCAACTTGCGGAACCTTGGCTAGGGGATTGGCCCGTTTAGTCAGCCTTAAAAATTGATACCGACCCTTCCCCGCTCTTGCTCTGCTTTCCAAGCTTGGCGTTGCTGATCCCAGAACTAAAGCCGCCCGATTATACCGAGCTCGGAGAATAGCAACTTCTCGAGCATGGTAACGCGGATTAGAATCCTGCTTGTATGAAGATTCGTGCTCCTCATCAATGATAATCGCACCAATATTTTTGAGAGGAGCAAAGACAGCTGAGCGCGCGCCAACAACGACCTGGGCTTCCCCTCTTTCTACCTTACGCCATTCGTCATATTTTTCACCATTAGACAAACCTGAATGAAGGATTGCCACCTGTTGGCCAAAGCGGGCAATAAAACGATCCGTCACTTGTGGAGTCAGAGAGATTTCAGGAACCAGCATGATAGCAGTTTTCCCTTTTTGTAAGACTTGTTCAATTACTTGAAGATAGACTTCTGTCTTGCCACTTCCTGTGATTCCTTCTAGCAAGATCGGATTTGCAACTTGGCCAATCTTTTCAGTTATGGCAGCGACAGCGTGCTCTTGCTCACTATTGAGCTGTAATTCTTGGTCCTGTCTCTCTCTTTCAAAATAGCTTGCTGTTCGACTGACTTCTTTTTCCTCGACAACAATCACATTCTGGTCTATAAAATATTGAATCACTTCTCTAGAAAATTTTTCCCGCAAATCTGCCAGCAACTGAGCTTCGTTTTGCTGCAGTAAATACTCTTTTAACTCTTGCTTTCTTTTGGCACGACTGGATATGTCCATCGTCTCTAAAGAATTGTGATCCACCCTATACCATTTCTCTGCTTTGATTCGTTTTTGATCTGTTGCCTGATACTCCATACGAATCCGTCCTAATTGGCTCAAGCGCATAAAGGTTGCTTGCCGTTCCTTATCTAAATCAGAAAAGCGAAGACTAGCCTGTTCACCAAAAATCTCTTGTCTCTCCTCTAAAGACATCGCTTCCGTCGGATAGAGTATTTTGTCGTAGGAAGAGTTAAGAAAATTAGGTAACATGGCTTTTAAAATGGAAATTTTGTAAGAGAAGACTGTTTTACGTAGCTCATCTGCCAGCCAGAGTTGCTCTTCGTTTAAAACCGGACTAAAATCAAGAACTTCCACAAGTTCTTTTAAGCCAAAGCCCTCTTCCTCCTCAATAGCAAGAACAATCCCTTGAATCAAACGATTGGCCTTTCCAAAAGGAACATGAACCCTCATCCCGACTTGCAAGGTTTGAGAAAACTCTTGAGGAACTGCGTAACTGAAAGGTTTGTCAGTCTGCATCAAGGGCACATCTACGATAACTTTAGCAACTAGCATTTCCTCTCCTTCCTTTCTCACTTTTAAGTATTAGCTAATTATTTGCTCAAAAATATACGTCTCTCTATTATACCGAAAAAATAGCTGGAATAGAAAAAAGAAGATTGAGTTCCCCCAATCTTAAATCTTTTCGCCTTCTTCTTTTTCTTTAGCGATTTGTTCTTTAATTTTACGCTCTTCTTCTTCCTTACGCAAGCGTTCTTCTTCTGCACGGCGACGAACAGCTTCACGTTTTCCTTCTGGATCTGGGTGAATTGTGACATTACCAGACTCAATTTCTTCTAGAGCTCGAAGAGTTGATTTGACAGATTTAAAGTCCTGAGTCGGTGTAGCTCCAGCCTCAAGCTCGTGTGCACGCTTTGCTTCCAAAATTACTAATGAATATTTTGATGGTACCTTGTCCAACAAGGTATCAATAGACGGTTTTAACATCATAATTTTTTACCTAATTTCTAATCTTTATCTTACTGCTGCAGAATTTTTTACCATGTCTTGATAGTGGCCAATCACGCGATCCACACGGAAATGCTCCGCCTCAATCACTCTCTTAACTCGTTCGGCCGCTAGACTGACCTCATCATTGACGATAGCATAGTCATACTCACGCATGAGGGCAATTTCTTCCTTCGCCTTCTCAATCCGCTTAGCAATGACATCTGCACTGTCCGTCCCGCGACCAACCAAACGGTCTTGTAATTCTTCCAAATCCGGAGGTGTCAAAAAAATAAAGACAGCATCTGGAACTTTTTTCTTGACCTGCAAGGCACCTTGCACCTCAATTTCCAGGAAGACATCGATTCCTTTATCCAAGGTCTCGTTGACATAGGTTAATGGCGTCCCGTAGTAGTTACCGACATACTCAGCATACTCCAACATCTGACCCTGACGGATCAACTCTTCAAACTCTTCGCGAGTTCTAAAGAAATAATCCACACCGTCCACTTCACCTGGACGTTGCGGACGTGTCGTCATGGATACAGAATATTGAAATTGGTTTTCTGAGCTTTCAAAAATTTCACGTCTAACCGTTCCTTTTCCTACACCAGATGGTCCAGAAAAAACGATTAACAAGCCACGTTCCGTCATTTGGTCTCCTTCACAGTCTTTTACCTAGTGTAACAAAAAACAAGAGATATTTCAACTGCTTTTTATGATGATTATAAGCTACTAAAAGAAAAAACAGCTCGAAAGCTGTTTCTCTACTTAGCATAATCAACGGCACGCAATTCACGAATGACCGTAACCTTGATATTTCCTGGATACTCCAGATTATTTTCAATCTTCTCACGAACATCATGTGCTAAAATCGTCACCTTATCATCCTTGATCTTTTCAGGATGAACCATGATGCGGATTTCACGACCCGCCTGCAAAGCAAAGCTTGTCTTAACACCATCGAATTCATTCGCAATTTCTTCTAAGTCATGCAAGCGTTTAATATAGCTCTCTAGTGACTCGCTACGAGCACCCGGACGAGCAGCGCTGAGCGCATCCGCTGCAGCAACAATGACTGCAATCACGCTTTCAGCTTCTACATCTCCATGGTGGCTAGCAATGGTGTTGACCACAACTGGATGTTCCTTGTACTTACGAGCGAGCTCGGTACCAATTTCAACGTGACTTCCTTCCACTTCTCGGTCAATTGCTTTTCCGATATCGTGAAGGAAACCAGCCCGGCGTGCCAGAGTTGCATTTTCACCAAGTTCACCAGCAATGACTCCTGCTAACTTCGCCACTTCAATTGAATGACGAAGGACATTTTGTCCATAAGACGTGCGGAATTGCAATCGTCCCATGATCTTCATCAAATCAGGGTGAAGGTTTGGAGCTCCAATTTCATAGGCTGCTGCTTCCCCATACTCACGAATACGATTATCAATTTCCAAACGGTTCTTCTCGACTAGCTCTTCAATACGAGCTGGATGAATCCGTCCATCTTTGAGGAGGGCTTCCATCGTCATACGAGCAATTTCACGGCGAACAGGATCAAATCCAGATAGGGTTACAACGTCTGGAGTGTCATCGATAATGACATCAATTCCTGTAAGACTTTCAAAAGTGCGGATATTGCGTCCTTCACGACCGATAATCCGTCCCTTCATAGTATCATCAGGCAAGTGGACCGTTGAGTTGGTCTGCTCAGCCACATAATCACCAGCAATCCGCTGCATGGCTTGAACCAAGATATCTTTGGCCATCTTGTCAGAGCGTTCTTTAACCTCTTGTTCAGCCTCACGAATACGCATCGCAATTTCTTTGGTTAGCTTTTCCTCTGTTTGAGCAAGAATCAGATCACGTGCTTCGTTCTGCGATAGTGAAGCAACTCTTTCTAGTTCAGCTTCTTTTTGTTTTTCAAGCTCAGCTAGTTGTTCTTCCCGCTCATCAATGTATTTAGTTTTATCTGAAAGACTTTGTTCTTTCTGCTCGAGCAACTTCTCTTTGTTGGTCAAGTTATCATCTTTTCGATCAAGGCTAGCTGCACGTTCTGTCAAACGACTTTCTGTTTGTTTCAGCTCTTGACGCTCAGACTTAAACTCTGCCTCAACTTCTTCTCGATATTTTCTGGCTTCTTCTTTTGCCTCCAAAAGTGCTTCTTTTTTAAGCGAATTAGTCTCGCGTTTTGCATCTTTCAAAATGATATCTGCTTCACGCTCGGCCTGACCGCGTAAATTCGTTGCTTCTTGTTCAGCATTCAAAAGAGTAAGTTCCGCGGCTTCTTTTGAAGATTTCATTCGAGCCGAGATGCTTACATATCCAATGACTAAACCAATGATGACGGCAAAAACAAGAGCGAAAATCATTTCCATGTTTTTACCTCATTAATTTATTTTAAATTGAATTCGAAAATTCTTAATTATTTTATCATAAATTTGATAAATTAACAAACTGATTTTGGTAAAAAAGAGAGCGATTTCTTATATTATTTTATTAAGTTTTTGGCAAAGCCTTGTGCCACCTTATTCTTGTCAAAAATTATTTTTTTGCAAAAATATTTGATATAATCGAACTATAGAAATTGATTACAAAGGAGACTTTTATGTCTAAAGAAGTTATTGTTGAAAGTTTCGAGCTTGATCACACAATCGTTAAGGCCCCTTATGTACGACTCATTGGAGAAGAAAGCGGACCAAAAGGAGATGTCATTTCCAATTTTGATATCCGACTTGTCCAGCCCAATGAAGATTCCATTCCAACTGCAGGTCTCCATACCATTGAACACCTGCTGGCCATGCTTATCCGTAAACGCATTGATGGAATGATTGATTGCTCTCCTTTTGGTTGTCGAACTGGTTTCCATATGATCATGTGGGGACGTCATACCCCATCCGAAATCGCCCAAGTGATCAAATCATGCCTTGAAGAAATCGCTGAAACCACTACTTGGGAGGACGTCCCTGGAACTACGATTGAGTCTTGCGGAAACTATAAAGATCACAGCCTTTTTTCTGCCAAGGAGTGGGCTAAATTAATCCTCAAACAAGGGATCTCAGATAACGCTTTCGAACGCCATGTCATTTGATCCTTTAATAACAAAAAAATCTCAAGACTAATTTTTTAGCTTGAGATTTTTTATTTCTAAAAGTCTAAAGAATCCGCATAACCCGGACCATTTCCTACAAAATAACCTGTTTTACAGTTAATACTAAAGAGATAGGTTCCGTCTGGCTTAAAGAGATTATAGTAGCCATTTCCTTTTATAATATTAACACGTTCGATGATATATTGATCGCCAGTAATATAGCCACGTTCCCGTGAAATTTTTAAGATTTTTTCCAAAATACCTGGATTAAAGACCCAAGCGGAATTATTGACATCATCAATCACAGCCTGATTATAAGGAACACGGCTTAGATTTCTCTGCAAAGGAACACCAGTGCTGGACAGTCCTCCATATCCAGTAGAACCACCCGTGATTACGCCTTGATCCGCATTATTAGTGGTCGGTGCTGTTGGAGTGGTTTCAGCAGGTGCTGGAGCTGTGTTGGAAGGAGTTCCTTGACCTCCAGCTGCTTGAGTGACTGTTTGCTGACCCTTTCCTTGACTAATGGCAGAGCTGATTAACTTATCTAAATTATCATTACCCGTTTTAGTTTCAGTAAAAGTCGCGTCTCCCTTAACTTTTGCATTGGTATCTAAAACACCATCTTTGATCGCAGCCGTTTCAAACTGAGAATTGACTGCTTGAATTGCTGAGATTTGTTTTACTAGATTATCATATTTAGCCTTAGCAACCGTATATTCCTTATCATTTTTCAGGGCTTCAAGTGCCGTTTTTAATTGATCCAAGTTGGCAAAGCTACTGTTTTTAATAGCCAATTTATTCTTATCAGTAAAGAAAGAATCATACAAATCATTAAATTTTTTCAAAGCACTGTTTTCAGAACTTGAACTACTTGAACTAGTCTTTTTACTTGCTTGACTGCTGGAGCTCGTTACTGTTTTGCCTGCCTGATTACGATTCATCGCAAAATACGCAGTTGCCGCAATTCCAGCTACAGCCAGAAGAGCTACTAGGGCATAGATGACCTTTTTACTACCAGAGCCTGTCTTTTCATCATCTTCTTCATAAGAATCCTCTGTAACTGCTGTAGATACTGGAGCAACAGGCTCTAAGTCCACCTGAGTCTTATCTTCGGGCTCGTCAGAAAAGGCCTGGCTGACCTCAGCTTCTAACCCAGGACTCTTAGGAGAAGCTATAACTTCTTCTTTCATCTCATCGGTTGAAACTGTTTCTTTTTTCGCTTCTTCAGCCTGTTCGTCTTGTTTCTTTTGAGCTTGGACGGTCGCTGTATACTTTCCAGCTTCAATTTCTTGACGATGCTGCTTGATATATTTGTCTAAAACACTATCATCTTCTTTGACGCCAGCTTCTAATTCTTCACTTTTTCTGGCAGCCTGACCAATAGTCATTTCCTTAGCTTCTTCAAAATCTAAAATAGATTCTTGCTCTTGGCTTTCAGGCTTTTTATTTTCCTTACTCATAGTCATCCTTTCTACTCTTCAAGTTTTCGTTTGACTCTTTGTCCAAAATATTGATATAAATCAACCTTCAAGGTTCCATTATAGAGTTTTCTCTTTTTATCTGCCGGACTTCCATATTTACTTTCAAAAGCCTCATCACTGGTCAGAATAAATTTACTCCATGTTTCCAATGGTGCAAAAGTTTGCCCCATTTCCTGGTAGAGCTTTGTAACAGCCGTATCATCCAAAAGCCGTTCTCCATAGGGAGGATTTGAGATAATCACACCATTGATTTTATTAGTGTGCAAGTCTTGCAACCTCATTTGCTTAAAGCAAATACAGTCTGCCACCCCAGCTTCCTCAGCATTCTTCTTAGCAATGTCAATCATACGTGCATCCAAATCTGATCCAGCAATATCCAATTGAATATCCTGCTTAATTTGCATACGAGCATCAGCTTTTGCTTTCTGAATTTGTGCTTGATCTATCCAATTCCATTCTTCAAAAGCAAAAGAACGATAAAGACCAGGAGCAATATTTTTACCAATCAAAGCAGCTTCTATACAAAAAGTTCCAGAGCCACATGTCGGATCAACTAAAGGTTTATCAGGATACCAATTGGATAAGAGAAGAATGGCAGCTGCCATATTTTCCTTAATTGGTGCTCCACCCTTATCGGTCCTATAACCACGCTTAAACAAGCTGGTCCCCGTCGTATCAATCATAACTGTCGCCAAATCTTTTAAGATAGAAACTTCAATCTTAAATTCAGGTCCATTTTCCATAAGGGGAACCCCTTCAGGACGCGCATAGTGTTTCTGCAACTTCTTCACAACGGCTTTCTTAGAAATTGCCTGAACGCTGGGTTCATTGTGAAGTTTGGACTTGACACATTTCGCTTTCGAAATAGGAAATTTTGCGCCTAAAGGTAGGTAGTTTTCCCAATCAAGTGCAAAGACACCTTGAAAAAGCTCTTCAAAAGTCTTGGCAGGAAAAGTCCCAACAATGATTTTGATCCGATCTGCCGACCGTAACCAAAGATTGGTTTGAATAATAGTTTGGACATCTCCTTCGAAACGAACTCGACCATTTTCAACCTGACAATCGATTCCAAGATTTCTAATTTCACGACCAACTACTGCTTCTAGACCTGCTGCAGCTGTCGCTATTAAGTCAAATGTTTTTTTCATTATTTCCTCAAAACAAAGGGGAAGCGTCTATCCATATACTGAGATAGCCGACTTGAGATTTACTTAGATCAGGAAAAGTTACTATCCCTAACTTTTTAAAGTAAATTTCACTATAATTAGAGGCTAAGAACCAAGCCCTAGCCTCCACCTATATGCAATTTTCTATAAGCCATGTTTTGTTCCAGAAATGACTAGGCACCATTTCCTTCGATAATCATCTGTCTACTGTTTCCAGTCAGAATGCAATGTTCGTTTCCACGCATTCCATGCCCCGACCAAAGTTTGGGTTGCTAGCTTGAGGGGTTTACCGCGTTCCACTTCTTGTGTTTCCACAAAAACTACGTCACTGTGGCACTTTCAGGCCTACTCCAGCATATCAAGAGACTTAGCTGTTTCACCCGCCGTAACGGAAAAATCCGTCCCTAGGCTTATTGTTTCGCCTAGCACAAACACTACCGGCATCACAGCCAGTGCTAGCATGGACTTTCCTCATGAAAAATAACTTCTCATGCGATTATCCAAAAATTGCACGTCTTATAATTATAATTGATTTAATTCGCTCGCTTGGATTTGTTTACCGAACACTTCTTTTTCCAAACGGCTTAGTCGTTTCAAGATATCAAAATTGGTAATTGTCGTTTGAGTTGTGTCTCCAAATGACTGATGAACCTGAGAAGCAGTTGAATTTGGAGCTTCCTGCATACGCTTAGAAAGTTCTTGTTTTAAACGGCTATTTTCTTCACGCAATTCTTTCACTAAAGCTGAGTAAGTTTCGTAGTCTTTGATCACATCATCTAAAAACTCATCCACTTCTTGCTTACTATATCCACGTACTGCTGTTTTAAAATCTTGATCAAAAATATCTTTAGGTGTAAAAATAATACTAGCCATTTCTCTCTCCAATCTGGTTTATTATTATCATTATATACGAAAAGGAAGAGAAAAATCAAGGTATAAACTTTAAATTTCAGAAAAATTTTCCGCCAGCTCATTTAAGTCATCAAATGTTAATTTTTTGATATGATATTGTTCATTTTCCTCCATCATTCGGTAAAGATACTTGAGCTTTGTCTCATTTTCTTCATCGTAAAATAGATAAGCTCCGTCTGTGCTCTCTAACAAAAATTGATTATAAGTCCGAAACTGACTTGGATTTTCATAGCTTGGATAAGCATATTTGATAAAATCAACATTTTTAAAGTTAGCCAATTTTTCTTGGTTAACCTCATTCCAATTTTCACCTTGGTTTTCAAAAATAAAAATCGTCGCCAATTGGAAATTATATTCTTCCTGTAATTCCTTAGCAACTTCCAGAACCCAGACCTCAAAGCCCAAATTTCCTGTGAAAACCAGCCATTTCATGCCATTTTCTAAGAGATAAATTAAATCCCTACGAATAGCTGCTTTGATAATTTTCAAGCGTTGATCCTTGTCTCCAAAGATTCCTAAATCAAAGGCTTTATAGCCTACAACAAGTACACTGACCATTTTTTATCCTTTTACAATGATTTATGGTATAATAGAGTGATGTTATTGTACCAATAAGGAGTTTTATGGTCAACTATCCGCATAAGCTTACATCTAAAAATAACATAAAAAAAGTGAAAAAAGAGACTGTCGATTTCGCTAATCGGGGAATGACTTTTGAAAAAATGATTAACGACACCAATGATTATTACCTTAGTCGTGGATTAGCTGTTATTCATAAAAAGCCTACACCCGTGCAAATTGTCAAAGTTGATTATCCTAAGCGAAGCCGTGCCAAGATTGTCGAGGCCTACTTTCGCCAAGCATCTACTACGGACTACTCGGGAGTTTACCGTGGGCATTACATTGATTTTGAAGCCAAGGAAACGCGGCAAAAGCAATCTATGCCTATGAAAAATTTTCATGCACACCAGATTGAACATATGGATCAAGTGCTCAATCAAGGCGGGATTTGCTTTGTCTTACTTCACTTTTCTAGTCTGAAGGAAACCTACCTCCTTCCTGCTCCCTACTTAATTGAGTTTTATAAGATTGATAAGGGTGGGAAATCCATGCCCCTGGATTATATTCAGAAACATGGTTATCTCATTGAACAAAACATCCTTCCCAGCATACCTTATCTTGATATTATCTCAAAAAATTTACTAGGTGGTCACTCTAATGAATAAACAAACCTTAATGACAGCCCTAAAATGGGTTGCAAGCGGCCTTATCTCACTCTTTCTTTTGGGACTTCTGCTAGGAAGTTGTCTCTTCTTCTACTATGTGAGCAAGGCCCCTGAATTATCAGAAAGCAAGCTCGTTGCTACTACTTCCAGCAAAATTTATGATAGCCAAAATAACCTTATCGCAGATTTGGGATCTGAAAAGCGCGTAAATGTTACCACTGATCAAATTCCAACTGATTTGGTCAATGCTATTGTTGCTATTGAAGACCATCGTTTCTTCAATCACCGTGGAGTTGACTCCATTCGGATCATCGGCTCTATCTTTAATAATATTCTTAAGAGGTCGAATGGGCTTCAGGGTGGTTCTACCTTGACCCAACAGTTGATTAAACTAACATATTTCTCTACCTCTAAAGCAGACCAGACAGTCTCACGTAAAGCTCAGGAAGCTTGGTTGGCTTTCCAACTAGAAAGAACAGCTACAAAGCAACAAATTCTGACCTATTATGTCAATAAGGTTTACATGTCTAATGGGAACTATGGGATGCAGACCGCAGCACAAAGTTTTTATGGTAAGGACTTAAAAGACCTAAGCTTGCCTCAATTAGCCTTGCTTGCCGGAATGCCCCAAGCTCCAAACCAATATGATCCATACTCTCAACCAGAAGCAGCACTTCAACGTCGTAACTTGGTTTTATCTGAGATGTACCAACTGAAATACATCACTGCTGAACAGTATGAACAAGCTATCAATACTCCTGTTACTGACGGTTTGCAAAGCTTGAAGAACTCTGCGTCTTATCCAGCTTATATGGATAACTATTTAAAACAAGTTATCGAGCAGGTCGAAAAAGAAACAGGCTATAACTTGCTGACTACTGGTATGGAAGTCTACACCAATGTCAATACTGACGCTCAAAAGCAACTGTGGGAGATCTATAACTCCGATACCTATGTTAACTACCCAGACGATGAACTTCAAGTTGCTTCCACGGTTATGGATGTAACAAACGGTAAAGTCATTGCCCAACTTGGAGCTCGTAAACAGTCCACTAATGTTTCATTTGGTACGAACCAAGCCGTTGAAACCAATCGGGACTGGGGTTCAACTATGAAACCTATCACAGATTATGCACCAGCTATCGAAGATGGGGTCTATAGTGCAACATCTGCAACTATTGCAGATGCTCCTTATAATTTCCCTGGCTCTAGCACTCCTGTCTACAACTGGGATATGCGCTACTATGGTAATATAACCATGCAATATGCCATCCAAGAATCACGGAACGTCCCAGCAGTTAAAACTTTGGAAGCTGTTGGCCTCAAACAATCCCTTAAGTTCTTGAATAAGATTGGTATCAACTATCCAGAAATGCACTATTCAAATGCCATTTCAAGTAATACCAACAAATCTGGAAACGAATATGGCGCAAGCAGTGAGAAGATGGCTGCGGCCTATGCAGCTTTTGCTAATGGAGGAACCTACTACAAACCTCAATATGTCAATAGAATTGTCTTTAGCGATGGTACTGAAAAAGTCTTCTCTAATGAAGGTTCAAGAGCCATGAAAGAAACAACCGCCTACATGATGACAGATATGATGAAGACTGTTTTGACATCCGGAACAGGTACAAATGCAGCAATTTCTGGTGTCTATCAGGCTGGGAAAACTGGTACTTCTAACTATGCAGACGATGAATTAACCAAACTTACAAAACCTTATTACGGCTCTAGTATTGTAACTCCAGATGAGCTCTTCGTCGGTTACACCCCTCAGTATTCAATGGCTGTATGGACTGGTTATTCAAACCGCTTTACACCAGTTCTTGATGATGGGGTCAAGGTTGCAACTGATGTCTATCGGTCTATGATGACTTTCTTGAATACCAATGGAAACGAAGACTGGGAGCAACCAAATGGGCTTTATCGAGTTGGTTACTATCTATACCTAAACGGATCTAATCCATATCGATACTATATCCAACCTTCCTCAACTTCAGAAGAATCATCTTCTTCTGAGGAAGAGTCTTCTTCAAGTAGTTCGGAATCTTCTACTACTTCCGAATCAAGTTCATCCTCTACTTCTAATCCTCAAGAAAGCAAACCGCAAACTAATAACGGTCAGCGCTAATGTTTGGAAGATCAACATAAAAACTCTATCTTCTCTCATATGAGAAGATAGAGTTTTTTTATTTAGAAAAGGCCTTATATAGCTATAAGGACCTTCTTCATAAATATTCTTTTATAGGGCTAAGGCTCCCATTGGATCCCACGGAGCCAAGACAATAGGCTCTGCTTCATAAGCAGCTAATTCCGCTTCAGTCAAAAATTCTTTGCGCACTACGATCTGGTAGGTATATTCATCCATCCAAGAGTCAGAGGCTACAAAGTAACCCTTGTTACCAACCTTTTCGCCCCAAGAGTTTTCGACCTTCCATTTCTTGGCTTTTCCATTTTCATCCAAGTCCACCCCTGTCAAAACCATTGCATGGGTCATCAGACTTTCGCTATAGTCCAAACGTCCTGCCTTGTCTTGAGTCAACTGGATATCCATACTAGAAGTGAAGTCATACATGCCGTCAGCCATAATACCCGCTTTACGATTGCTAGACTGTCCAACATCAGAACCAAACCACACGGTCTCGCCAGCTTGCATTTGGGCGATAGCCAGCTCTTTTAGCCTGTCCATTTCAACATTCAAATAACGAACTGGCTTGCTACCAACGACATTACCCAGCATCTCAACTGTATAAGACTGACCATAAGGCTTGTCTGAAGTTGGCGCATTGATGATAGAGACATAATCGTCTAATTTGAGATCAACATATTTTTTGAAGAAAGCTTGTGGTGTCAATCCGCTCTCGCTATGAAAATTGTTATCTTTATCGCGATAAGAGAAGTCGAATTGGCGAGGCGGTAAACCTAAATTCATAGCTAGGAAGTTAAAGACTTCCTGGAGAAGTTCTTCTTTCTTAGCCTGAAGTTCAGCCAAGTTTGCACCTGCTGCCACTAATTCTCGCAAAATCTGTGCATCCTGACGCAGGAGTTTATTAAGAATCTGATTGAGCTCACGGCTGTTGCCAGAAGAAATTGACTCTGGATAAACTGACTTAGGCACGACGCCGTATTTCTCAAAAAGAGAAACAACCATATCCCATTGGCCGCCATCCTGTTGAGGCGTGTCTAAGAGAAACTTAACCTTGCGGCTGGTCAATTCTTGGTCAGCGGTCGCCAGCATCTGGTCTAAGAACCAGTTGGATTTTTCATATTTATCCCAAAAGAAAGTGTGGGCCTGAGATAGTTCAAAATCTTCCAATTGGAAACCAGCAATCATCTTGTGGCGGAAGGTATTAAGAGCTGCAAACATCCAACAGCGCCCAGACGCTTTCTGGTCGCTAACCTTATCCTTAGTGAGATCCAGTGAAAAGACTGGCGTGTTTTCCACAGCACTGCTTCGCTTCTCCAAGGATGTCAAGAGACCATTGTGGCTGATGGCATTTTCCATTGCTGCAAACTTAGGATTAGCTTCATAAGCAGCATACAACTTATCTGTAAAATCTTGTTCTAACGACTTCATAGAATCCTCCTTGTCATTATACATCTATTATAGAACTTTAAAAAAGGAGTGCAAGTAAAAAGGCTAGACAAAAGAGTCCTAGCCTTTTTCTAAATCAGATTTTAGGATGCCATAGACGGAAAAATCTTTGACTTGTCCTTTATGCAATACAGCCTGACGGAAAGTACCTTCGTAGCTCATGCCAGCCTTAGCCATAACACGCCCCGAAGCTGGATTGGCTGTTACAAATCTTGCTGTGACACGATTGAATCCTGCGTCTTGCAAGAGATAGTTCAAAACAGCTTTCAAAGCTTCTGTCATCAGCCCCTGCCCCCAATAGTCTTTACTTAAAATGTAACCGATCTCGCAATCATTGACCGTATCATCTCTATCAACCACACTGATATCACCAAGCACTTGTTCAGGATTTTCCTTCAGGCAGATGGCCCACTTGTAAAAATCCATGTTTTGATAATTCTCAACCCAGCGAGCAATAGACTGTTGGGTGACTTCAGGACTCTCGTGAGCATCCCAGGTCACATGCAGTAAATTATCTGGACGAGAAGCCCAGCTGTCATACATAGCTTGAGCATCCGATTCCAGAAAAGGTCTTAGCAAAAGACGTTTGGTTTCAATGGACCGTGTACCAATCTTTTTCATAACTTCCTCGTTTCTTAGCGCAAACTAAAAAGTTTCAATAGAGATTTTCACTTCCAAAATTCATCAAAAATCGTAATCGGCAAATGGCGTTTGTGCTGTCCTTTATGCCACCAAGATTCGATAGTTTCTTGGGCTTGAGCTGAAACAGACTTACCTTCGAGATAATCGTCAATTTCATTGTAGGTCACTCCCAGAGCGACTTCATCCGCAATCCCAGGTTTTTCCTCTTCCAAATCAGCCGTCGGTACCTTTTCATAGAGAGCCGGATCAGCTCCTAAAGTGGCCAAAAGCTGCTTACCTTGTCGTTTATTGAGACGGTAAAGCGGTAAGATATCTGCTCCGCCATCCCCAAACTTGGTGAAAAAGGCCGTGACATTTTCTGCTGCGTGATCGGTCCCAATGACAGCCCCGCTGTACGAACCAGCCAAAGCATACTGGGCAATCATACGGCTGCGAGCCTTGATATTACCCTTGTTAAAATCAGAGACTTTGGCCCCCGTTGCCTCCACAGCCTTTGTCATGGCATCAGCAGATTCCTTGATATTGACTGTCAGACTGATATCAGGCTGGATAAAAGCCAGAGCCTTTTGCGCATCATCTTCATCTGCCTGAACACCATAAGGCAGGCGGACAGCGATAAAACGATAGCTATCATCTCCAGTCTCAGCCCGCATTTCCTCTACAGCCAGCTGAGCTAAGCGGCCAGCCAAGGTTGAATCCTGACCACCAGAAATTCCCAAAACATAACTTTTCAAAAAAGGGTGCTTTTTCAGATAGGCCTTGAGAAAGTCCACCGACTTGCGGATTTCTTCCTCCGGATCAATGATTGGTTTGACACCCAGTTGAGCGATAATTTCTTCTTGTAGACTCATTTTTCTGCTCCTGTCTGGTAGGCTTTCTTGCGCATCTGGTCAATCAAATCCATCTTATCTTGCCAAATGTCTCGAGCCAGGTCAACTGGATAATCCTGTGGATTGAGAACTCGTTTGTACTCATCCCAAAGTTTATCAAATTCCTTACGGGCATATGCTTGAATCTCAGTCAGGCTCCGCTTTTTGTAAACGAGATTTCCCTCTTGGAAAATATCTACTAATAGCGGTACAGCATCAAAATCCTTAACCGTCTTATTAATGTATGTGTAGGTAGGATGGAACATTTCTAACTTTTCCAAGCCATTGACATCAATGCCGTCATAGGTAATGTAGTCTCCCTCAGACTTCCCTTTTTCGCGACTGGTAATGCGCCAAACTTGTTTCTTACCTGGGGTAGAAACTTTTTCAGCATTATTGGACAGCTTGATGGTATTGCGCAATTCTCCATTCTCATCTTCAATAGCAACAATCTTATAAACTGCTCCTAAAGCCGGCTGGTCGTAGGCCGTAATCAACTTGGTACCCACACCCCAGACATCAATTTTAGCTTTTTGCATTTTCAAATTGAGAATGGTATTTTCATCCAGATCATTGGACGCATAAATCTTAGCATCAGGGAAGCCAGCTTCATCTAACTGTTGTCGAACTTTCTTAGAAATATAGGCAAGGTCACCTGAGTCAATACGAACACCTAAGAATTTAATCTTATCACCCAGCTCACGCGCAACTCGAATAGCTGCCGGAACACCCAGACGCAATGTATCATAAGTATCTACCAAAAATACACAATCATGGTGAGTTTCGGCATAAGCTTTAAAGGCATCATAATCATTGCCGTAAACTTGAACAAGGGCATGTGCATGCGTTCCTAAAACAGAAATATCAAAGAGCTTACCTGCTCGAACATTACTGGTACCGTTGGCTCCGCCAATCACAGCAGCACGAGTTCCCCAGATAGCAGCATCCATTTCTTGGGCTCGACGCGTACCGAACTCCATCAGAGGTTCATCTTCGATAACAGAGCGAATACGGGCTGCCTTGGTAGCAATCAGCGTCTGAAAATTAACGATATTGAGCAAGGCAGTCTCAACAAGTTGACACTGAGCTAGAGGGCCTTCCACCTGCACGATTGGCTCATTGGCAAAAACCAAGTCACCTTCCTGAGCCGACCGAACACTCAGGCTCATCTTTAAATTCCGCAAGTAATCTAAGAAGTCTCCATGATAACCCAAAGACTCAAGATAGTCTAAATCACTCTGGCTGAATGTTAGATTGTTAAGGTAAGAAATAATTCTTTCTAAGCCCGCAAAGACAGCGTAGCCGTTATTAAAAGGATTCTTACGGAAAAAAACTTCAAAGACTGCACGTTTGTTATGGATATTCTGATTGAAATAAACCTGCATCATATTGATTTGATACAAGTCTGTATGTAAGGTTAAACTATCATCTGGAAACATATTTTCTCCTTTATAAACTGCATGGATTTTACTTATTATATCATAAATTTACAATTAAGAGGTTATAGGGAAATAGTCCGGCAATTAGAAAATTGAAATCTTTCCTCCACCAATTTAGCTGGTAGCTATTTAGTTTCTAAGAAACCACTCCTCAAAAAGATTCAATAGATCAAAAAACCTTGTTAGCCATAACTAACAAGGTTTTCGGTTTTATTCATGTTCAGTGATATATTTATAAGCTTCTTGACCCGCAATCGCTCCATCACCTACTGCTGTCGTAATCTGGCGTAAGTCTTTTTGACGGACATCTCCGATTGCGTAGATACCAGCTACTGAGGTCTTCATATGGTCATCTGTCACAATCCAACCTGATTCATCTCTTATACCCAAATCAGCTACAAACTCACTAACTGGATCCAAACCAACATAAATGAAGATACCACCAAAATCTGCTTGGCTAGTTTCACCAGTCTTGATATTTTTAAAGGTTACTCCAGTCACCTTACGCTCGTCACCATGAATAGCTTCTACGACTGAATCCCAGACAAAACTAATTTTTTCATTAGCAAAGGCACGATCTTGCAAAACTTTTTGTGCGCGTAATTGATCACGACGGTGAACAATGGTCACACTTTTAGCAAACTGGGTCAAGAAAATGGCTTCCTCAACCGCTGAATCGCCTCCACCAACAACTAGTAAGTCTTCATCACGGAAAAAAGCTCCATCACAAACTGCACAATAAGAAACACCCCGACTATTAAATTCAGCCTCACCCGGTACATTGAGCTGACGGTGAAAGGCTCCTGTTGCAATAATAACAGTCTTACTTTCATAAACTTCGTCTTCTGTGATAACTTTTTTAAAATCACCCTGATCTTCAATTCTTTGAACATGACCAAAGACATGCTCTACTCCGAGATTTTCCAATGGCTCAAACATCTTTTCAGCCAATTCTGGACCGCTAATCAGGGCGTAGCCAGGATAGTTTTCAACATCCGCTGTATTGTTCATTTGTCCGCCTGGAATACCAGCTTCCAGTAAGGCAACTTTTAGGTTGCTTCTTGCAGTATAAAGCGCCGCTGTCATTCCTGCAGGACCTGCTCCAATAATAATTGTATCGTACATGACTCCACCTTCTTTTGTTGTAATAATAATTATTCTAACGCCAATAAAAAACTTTTGCAAGCATTATGCTTTCAGCACTAAGAGAATGCCCATAACCGCAAAAGATAAAATAGGGATAGTCATAATATCAATCAAAAGTACATCAAACAAATGCGCCTGTCGTGCCTTTGCTGTCTTATCCTTGCGACTAGCCATTCTGGCTAAAATTAAAATCCCTGACAAACCTCCAATAAGTGCTGTTGTCAAAAGAAGACTCTCTATATAGAGAGAAAAAATTTGCTTTAACATTTAATCTCCTATGTTTTGGTCTATTTATGTCCAATAAGTCATGCTTATTTTGCTCAAAACAAACTCAGCTGGCAGAACCAACCGAGTTATCTTTCATCTATTATATCAAATATAGGTTCGTTTGTAACTAGCAAAAAACTCTTTCGTCCGTTCTTCTTTCGGACTATTCATAATCTCATCAGGCTTACCACCTTCAATAATATGCCCCTTATCTAAAAAGAGAACCTTGTCAGCAACCTGTGAAACAAAGGACATATCATGACTAACCAAAATCATTGTTTGACCAGATCTTGCAGCATCAGCAATGGATTTTTCTACTTCGCCGACAAGTTCAGGATCCAGAGCAGATGTAGGCTCATCTAGCAGGAGAACATCAGGTTTCATGGCCAGAGCTCTTGCCAAAGCTACCCGCTGTTTTTGTCCACCTGATAAATGACGGGGATAATGATTTTCTCGATCTGATAAACCTACCTTGGCCAATTCTTCTTTAGCTATTTTAGTAGCTTCTTCATCCGATAGTTTCTTGACAACGAGCAGGCCTTCTTTTACGTTTTCCAGAGCAGTCCGTCTTTCAAATAGATTAAACTGCTGGAAAACCATGGCCAATTTTCTACGAAGTGTTAAGACTTCCTCCTGAGTAATTTGGGAAAAATCAACCCTAAAGTCATCAATCTCAATGATACCGCTGTCTGGAGTTTCCAAGTAATTCAGACTACGAAGAAAGGTTGATTTACCAGCTCCTGAGGAACCAATCAAGGCAATAACCTCTCCTTTTTGGATATCCAAACTAAGATTGTCTAGTACTGCCTGACCGGAGAAAGATTTACTGAGGTTAAAAATGTGAATCATTAAAGGAGATCTCCTTTCGCTTGAATTGCTGAATCAATTGCAGCCGGCGTTTGAATGGCCATTTTTCTTTCGATAAAGCGACCAAATTGCTCAATCATAATATTGACAACCCAATAGACTAGAGCGACAGAGATGAAGCGCTCAAAATAACGGTAATCCGAACCACCTAAAATCTGGGCTTGGGCAAATACTTCTACCACTCCGGCACTAAAGGCAAGTGAAGTTCCTTTGGTCAAACCAATCAAGGAGTTGATCAGGGTTGGTGTAGCTACAACTGCTGCATTAGGAATAATCACACGACGGTATACTTGGGTATTGGTCATTCCCAGACTTCTAGCTGCTTCAATTTCTCCTTCACTAACAGAGAGGATTGCTGCCCGGATAGTTTCGCTAGCATATGCTGCCTCATTAAAGGCGAAAGCAACAACAGCAAAGACTGAGGCTGGGATTGCATTGATATTAAAAGCAGTTCCAAAACGTTGATTAAAAACCTTTAGAGCTATAGGAATCCCATAATAGGTAAGCATCAGTTGGACTAAGATAGGTGTTCCCCTTAAAAAGCTGACAAACAAAGCCTGAATAGGGTACAGAACTTTGACACGGTTGATTTTGACAATAGCAAACAGAAGAGCCAAAACCAAACCAAAAAGGGCGCCGCCCAGTGTTAAAAATAAAGTTGTTGGTAATTTTTCAATAATTCTTGGCAGGGCATCAAAAACAGATCTTAAACTAAAATTTTGGCCATCTGGAATGGACTTCATTAATTCCTGATACCAGTTAGAAGCTAATATAACTAAACTTGCGTTCATCATTCAATCCTTTCATCATTCTCATTTAAGAAGGTCTATGCTCTTTTACTCGGTTTACTGTATCTGAATAACACAAGAAAAAAGATAGACCAGTATACTCTAGTCTATCACACCATTTTTATATCGAACAGTATAAATTATTTATCAAGGGTATAAGAAAATTTTATGACTAGAAGCTTTGGCGCTTGGCCTTGCGTTCTGCACGACCTCGAGCACGATTTTCAGCCCTCGTGGTCTTACGACGTTTTTCATTGACAGCCCACTGAATTTTTTTCTTATAGCCAGGTTTGATTTTCTTCTTTTTCTTTTTAACCAAACCAATCATTTCTGTATCGAGCTTCTCATAAGACTTTTCACGGTTGGCTCGTCGATCTCGATCATAAGTGTCCTGAAATTCACCGTTCTTTATCATCTTAGGAATGAACTTAATGCCCAGTTTCTCTAATTCACGAATATCAGAGTCATCACTTGGCTGATATAGCGTAATGGCCGTACCAGGAAGTCCATTGCGTCCTGTTCTTCCCACTCGATGGACAAAGAAAGACAGGTCCTGCGGAATAGCATCATTGATGACATGACTGACCCCCTCAATATCAATTCCCCTTGCTGCTAGATCAGTCGCAACAATATATTCAAAATCAAGATTTTTTACTTGATTCATAATCCGCTTACGCTCACGAGGTGCAATATCACCGTGAATCTTAGCCACTTTCAAGCCTTGAGCAAGTAAATAACTATGTAGCTCATCTGCTCTTGTCTTAGTATTCACAAAAATCATAGCCAAATAAGGCTGTAAGATGCGGCTAATTTCATAAATCTGCGCATTTTTATCGCGCCCCTTTGTTGAAACCAGCCAATTTTCAATTGTATCTGAAATCACCGTTTTGGTCTTGATTTGCTCCATGACCGGATTAGACAGATATTTCTTCAAGAAAGGCTGTAGCTTCTGCGGAATAGTCGCTGAGAATACCAAAAACTGCAAATCTTTTGGCAAGCTTGAGGCGATTTTATCCACTGTTTCCAAGAAGCCCATATCTAGTGTCATATCCGCCTCGTCCACGACAAAGGTCTTGGCCTTATGAATAGCTAAATCTCCTGACTTGACCAAATCATAGATTCGGCCTGGTGTCCCGATAACAATATGAGGTTGGCTAAATTCTAGCTTATCAATTTGACGGGCCTTGTCAGTCCCACCCACATAATTAGCAACACGAATTTCCTGATCAGAAAAAGAAGCAATCTGTCTAGTCGCTTGATAGATCTGAGTGGCTAACTCACGGCTTGGTGCCGTAATCACAACTTGTACATGATCCTCATCTTCATTCAACTTTTGAAAAATCGGTAGCAGAAAAGTATGGGTCTTCCCAGAACCTGTCTTTGATTCACCGACAAGGTCGCGCCCAGACAAAACAACTGGAATCAACTTTTCCTGTACCTCTGTTGCTTCAACAAACTTCAGGTCCTCTAAAGCCTCCTGGATATAATTTTTAAAAGTAAATTCTGTAAATTTCATTTTTTCCTCTTATCCTTAGTAGTCCTATCTATTATAACAGAAATTATGGATTTATAGCCATTTATATGAAAAGAAGGAGAACAATCGTTCTCCTTTTTCTTACAAATACAAAATTGCTAGAGTAATCAAACTTGCAACAAGGCCTATTCCCCAGAAGAGAAAATCTACCTTCCATTCACTCCAAGCTTTACCACGGCCAGAAAAACCACCAAGTTCAAAATGATGGTGAACTGGAGTCATACGGAAGATTCGTTTGCCTCCTGTCATCTTAAAGTAAGTAACTTGGAGCATGACTGAAGCCGTTTCAAATACGTAGACAATCCCAATCAAAAGAAGGGTCCATTCTTGGTGGAGGGCAATAGAGAGAGCTGCCAGCATACCTCCTAGAGCCAGACTTCCCACATCTCCCATAAAGATCTTAGCCGGCTTATGGTTAAATCCGAAGAAACCAAGTAGGCCACCAATCATACTAAAGATCACGATTAGAAGATCAAAACGTTTTTGTTCTAAAGCAATAACCGCATAAGCTCCCAAGCTGATCACGACGGAAATACTTGCAAGACCGTCAATTCCATCAGTTAGGTTGACTGCATTGGAAAAGCCAACCAACCAAAAGAGAACAAAGAAAATATAAAGAAAACCTAATTCTAGTGGAAAACCGAAAACGTTCAGCATATCCCCACCGCCGTGGCGTTCAAAAAAGAGATAAAAAACCACACCGCCAACCAGCTGCAAGAATAGTTTTTGCTTAGGATTCAGTCCCTCGTTGATTCGGCGGAAAACTTTTAAGAAATCATCTAAAAAACCAACTAAACCGTACAAGAACAGAATAAACAAAATAGTTGTAACGCTACTAGAAAGATTTCCTGAAAATAATGCAATGACAAAACTCGCCACAATCGAAGCCAAGAGGAAAACAGTCCCTCCCATAGTGGGTGTTCCAGCTTTGGCCTGGTGCTGTTTGACATCTTCGTGCATTTGTTGCCCGGAAATGCGGGCTTTTTGATAAAAACGAATAAAGGCAGGTATCCCAATAATTGTTAAAATCAAAGTAGTAATTCCTGCAATTATAGCTGTAAGCATCTTACTCTCCTAGTGTTATTGTTATTTCTTTGAGGTTCTTGATAGAGGTATTGGCTTTTACGCTCTGTCCAACAACCTTCGAACCTTCACCTTTGTAGGTAATCTTTATATCTAACCATTTGGCAAAGGTTGACGCGTTCTCTTTGGTCCAACCATACATGTCTGGCATGTCATCCAGCTCATCTGTTAGAAGAAGGACTTGCTGGTTAGAAGCAACATTCTTACCTGCTTCAACAGATAATTTAGTGATGCCACTTCCTGTACCAAGGATAATCGGCTGAACCAAATTACGACGTAGCTCTTCAGCATAAGAACCCGGTGATTTATCTTTGCCCTTTTCTTTTGTTTTAGGCATAGTGTACTTGGTTTCAGTAATCACATTATCCAAAACATGCGTTGGAGTCGTTAAACCAAGGGTATCTTTCATGGCAACTGCTTCTTCCAAAAGAGGATTAACGACTTCTTTCCATAAATCTGGATAGAACTTCTCTTCAGGCTGCTTCACTGCCACATACATGATGAAATCAGGATCTTCAGCCGGCGTCATAGCAACTACCGAATAGATGTACTCACCTTCCAAGTACCCGCCCCCATCTTTAGCTTCTGCCGCAATTTGGGCCGTACCTGATTTAACAGCCACATCTTGTCCCGGAACTTGAATGATTGGTACTCCATCTGTCTGCAAGGTTCCAAAGTTAGGATCAGTTCCGACTGTCACCATATACTTCCGGGTCTCTTGAGCCGCTGTTTTAGAAACCGGATTTCCTATGATCTCATTTGTTCCCTTGCGGGCACTGTTAGTCGCTGAATCATAAATAGCACTGATAAATTTAGGTTCCAACATAACACCGTCGTT
The DNA here is from genome assembly GCF_001807785.1 of Streptococcus sp. HMSC10A01. Classification (NCBI taxonomy): domain Bacteria; kingdom Bacillati; phylum Bacillota; class Bacilli; order Lactobacillales; family Streptococcaceae; genus Streptococcus; species Streptococcus sp. HMSC10A01. The sequence continues at coordinate 37,481 of NZ_KV790983.1, forward strand.
AGCAATTGCTGTAAATCCACGTAGCATTTGAACTTGTGTTACGTTAATCCCTTGACCAAAGGAACTCATTGCGGTTGTAACGACATTTTTATCCGGAAGATTACCGACGTCTTCACCCATCATACCAAATCGTGTACGAACACCAAACTTGAATTTATCTAAATAATCACGCCACTTATCATCTCCCATCTTTTTCTCCAGACGGGCCATACCGATATTACTTGAATAGGCAAATCCTTGAGCATAAGTCAGGGTCTGACCAGTTGAGAGCCCCATATTGACTCCCCAGTCTTTGATGATTGTATCCTCGATTTGAAACTCGTCATTAAAGTAGGTTTCATTGGCAGGGAAAGTATGATTATCGATAGCACTAGCCAAGGTAAATACTTTCATAGTTGATCCAGGCTCATAAGGGCTTTGATAAAGCAAGGTTGACCAATTGAAGTCTTTAGACAGACCTTCCTTGGTATCTGCATTAAAACTTGGGCGCTGAGTTGTTGCCAAAACTTCACCTGTCTTAGCACTAACCAGTGTTGCAGATACAAATTTCCCTTTGACCTTTTCTTGGAAGATGTCCATTCTTGTCTCTAGATAGCTTTGCAGATGGCTAGAAATAGTCGTATAGACATCTTTACCATTTTCTGTTGCCACAGAAACTTGGTCTGAACCAGGCACAATATTTCCGTTTTTATCGCGCTCATAGGTCACCAAACCATCCCGTCCAGCCAAGATTTTATCCAAGGAATATTCCAAGCCTGTTGAACCACGTAGGCTCTTAGATCCATCCTCATTTTCTACCAATTGGGCAATACCGACAAACTGAGAGGCAAAGGTTTCATTTGGATAGCTTCGACTAGGACTGGTATCAAAACTGATTCCTTTAACGCCAGCATCTTCCATGGACTTCTTAATATCTGTCATCGTTGCGTAAGGAATATTATTTCCTTTAGCACCAAAATAGACCTGAGTCAATTTTTCCTGTGATAGCTGGCTCTTGGCATAATCAGTCTCAATGTCTAACTTATCGTGTAGAATTTGAGCAACCGTCTCATACTGAGAGGGCTCTACATAGAGAATCTCTCCTGTAGCTGACTTATACTTTTTATCAATAATGGCATAGAGATTATAAGTCGTTGAATCTTCTGCAATGGCATTGCCGTTCCGATCATAAATCGTTCCCCGCTTAGCCTGTACTGTTTTTTGAATCTGGTAAACTTTTTTAGCCTCTGCCACCAGGTCCACTCCAAATTTTCGACCAGACCCAATCAAGATAGCAAAGTTAATCAAAAAAACAAAGAAAAGAAAAACAGTCAGGATACTCAGATTTTTCCCCACTTGTTTTCGATTCATATTAGCTGTTTTTCGATTTTTTAAAGCATACCTTAAAATCTTATTCTTCATGCTTTATTCCGCCGTTTTTACGATTGCATTCTGTAAGGTCATTTCCTGAGAACTAGCTAGTCCAGACAGTCTTTCCTTACGCGTTAAATCATTAATCTCTTGCTTGGCGTTATTAATTTCAACCTGCTTAGTGCTGACTTGGACATTCAAGTCCGTCAAATCATGCTGAACTTGCAAGAGTTTTGTCTGCATAAAGACAACACTAACGGCAATAATAATCGCTGTCAAGATAATCGAAGCATAAAATGCTTTCTCGATACGAGTGAACTTTTTAATCCGTGATTGGAGCTGCTGTCCTCTCGTTTCTTGGCTGTTATTTGGCATTTATTCCCTCACTTGTGTACTTTTTTCGCCACGCGCAATTTGGCTGAATGTGCTCGATTATTCAGCTCAAGCTCTTCTGCACTCGGCAAAATTGGCTTGCGACTGATTAATTCCAGTTTAGGTTTCAAGTCATCTGGAATAAAAGGCAAGCCCTTTGGCACGTCTACTGTCGAAGCCTCTTTAAAAAGTTGCTTGGTCAAGCGATCTTCCAAAGAATGGAAGGTGATGACTGAAATCCGACCATCTACCGCCAATAAATCAATTGCTTGCTGAATAGACTCATCAGCTGCGCCCAGCTCATCATTGACCTCAATCCGAATGGCTTGAAAAATCTGCTTGGCTGGATGCCCTTTTTTCTTTAATTCCTTGGCGGGCTTGGCAGATTTGATAATCTCTGCAAGCTCCGTTGTCGTCTCAATCGGCTTGATCTGCCTAGCTTGCTCAATTTTACGAGCAATTTGCTTTGAAAATTTATCTTCACCGTATTTAAAGAAAATACGCACTAAATCATGATAATCGTAGTCATTGACTACTTGATAAGCGTTAAAATCCGCATGACGATTCATACGCATATCCAATGGTGCATCTTGTTTATAAGAAAAACCACGTTCTCGCTCATCTAATTGGGGACTTGAGACCCCTAAATCATAACAAATACCATCAATCTCATCTACACCAAGTTTTTCTAACTGTAGTTTGAGATGGCGGAAATTATCCTGCACAAAAGTAACCATGCCTTTTTCGATGTATGGTGCTAAACGTTTTTTGGCATGTTCAATAGCTGTCGCATCCTGATCAAAAGCATAGAGATGGCCCTTGGGACTTAACTTACTTAGTAAATATTCACTATGGCCTGCCCCACCTAAGGTCGCATCAACATACACCCCATCAGGTTTAACATCTAAATAATCAATAGTTTCATGAAGAAGAACGGTTACATGATGAAATTCATTTGTCATATCTTATCTATTATACCATAATCAAAAGCAAAAAAAAATTTTAAAGAAAAAGTAGGACCAGGAAAAATAATCCTAAGTTTTTGTCGTATATACTTGACATAATCTCCAAAAAAGATTATACTATTTTAAAAGTCAAATATACACGATATTTGATTGGTGATAAAAAATAGAAAGGAAGGGTGTAATGAATCGTGTCAAAGAATTTCGAAAAGAAAAAAAGATGTCTCAGCTAGAGTTGGCCAAGTCCATCGGGGTATCGCGGCAAACTATCAATATGATTGAAAACAACAAATACAACCCCACCCTCGAGCTCTGCATCAATCTAGCAAAAACACTGGATACTGACCTCAACGCCCTCTTTTGGGATTCCCAGCTGACTGATGAAGATTCTGAGGACTAAGAATTTTTCCTTGCAGCAACATTCATACCTAAAGAAAGGAAGCAAACATGAAAAAAGAAACATTCTCAGACAAGATGATCAAACGATTTTATGGCATTACTGGACCCTTGGACGAGCAAAAGCGACAACAGGCTGAGCATCTAGGAAATAAAGGCTTTATCTGGCTTTTCTTTATTCTGATTTTTGGCAATGCCATCGTCTTTCCACTGGCTTTTCGATGGCCTAAAATTATTGCTGTTACCTATCCTATCCTGCTGGAAATCCTTATCCTCGGATTCTGTGTCTATATAGTCATTCAAGCACGGCGCAAAGGAATTGATAATCTAGAGCTAGGACTTCAGGATGAAAAAGAAGAAAAAGCTATGAAACATGCTGGTCTCAAAGCAGGCTTCTCTTATTGGCTGCTCTTTTACCCTCTCTTCAGCATCATGATAGCTGTCATGGAAAAGAAAGATATCCTACAAGTTTTGCTTCAGCCAAAACTTATTATAGCTGGATTAGCTGCTGGTCTTGGATTTGGACTGATTATGCATTTTATTTCCAAAGGAAAGATTCGTCAAGCACAAAAAAGGGAGGAAGAAGAATGAACCTTCAATCTTATAGAAATACTATCTTAATTCTATTATTTGCTATTTTTCTAGTCTGCTTCTTCTTTCTGAGGACCACAACAGATCCCGTTCTTTTTTGGATTCTAACCTTCACTTGCGTCGCCATTCTCTACATCAGCTATAAACTCTTAAAAAGGAAGAAAAAATAAAATAGTTGTCATTTCAGCTTATGCACTGAAATGACAACTATTTTTTTATGAATTTGGATCATCCAGACTGCGGCCATGAAGACCTTTCTCGCGTTGAACTTGACGCAACTTCTCAGGTGTCACATCATTGCCATCTTCATCGACAATCTTGATGCCTTCAATGTGATGACGAACAGAGCGACGGTAGCCCTCGATATACTCTTCACGAAGCTTGGCTTGTTCCACTTTTTCCTCAGCAGTTAAGCCTTCTGTTTTTTTCTTTTTAGCCAGTTCATTAATACGGGCAATTTTTTTAGGATCCATGATTCTACCTCTCTCTTACCTTTTATTTGGTATTAATCTGATTAAACTGCGCCATTTGTCCCGCCTTGGCTGTCAAAGAAGACAGGAGAGCTAGGCGATTGTTACGCACAGCCTCATCTTCAGCCATGACCATGATATGGTCAAAGAAAGCATCGATAACTGGACTGAGAGCAAAGAGTTGGTCCAAATTGGCAGCTAAGTCAGATGTCAGCTCGACTTTTTCAATGGCCACTGCCAAGTCTTTTTCCTCTTGATTTTCAAAGAGTGCTGGATTGACAGCGGTTTGCCCTTGGGCTTTCTCAGCTAGATTAAAGACCCGAGACAGGCTTTCGACTGCTGACTTAAAGTTGTCTTCCTGAGCTTTTTCTGCTAAAAGCGCAGCAGTTTCTACTAAATCGCGTACAACGAAGTGAGTGCTTTGAAGAACAGCTGTCACGATGTCTTTTGGAATGCTGCGATCCATCATTTTCTCAACTCGGGCACGGAAGAAGTCCAGCACGGCCTCTTGATTGTCATAACTTAGACTGTCAAACTTGAGTTCGTAAAGTCGGCTAACCAGCTGAGCCAAGTCAATGTTCCAGCCAAACTTGTCCAAGATACGCACAACACCCTGAGTCGCACGGCGTAGTGCATAAGGGTCATTAGATCCGCTTGGAATCAGTCCAACAGAGAAGAAGGACAGAATGGTATCCAGCTTATCAGCCAGAGCCAAGACCGCACCGACCTTGGTGTCAGGCAATTCGCCATCGGCTGAAGTCGGCATATAATGCTCCCGAATAGCAGCTGCTACCGCAGCATTCTCACCAGCCAGAAGAGCATACTTCTCACCCATGATACCTTGCAGCTCATCAAATTCCCCAACCATGCCAGTCAGCAGGTCAAACTTATAAATAGCTGCTGCACGAGCCAAGTCGGCTGTCTCATCAGCATCCAATCCTGCTTCTTGCGCCAAGAGAGCAGCAATCTTGCCAGTCCGCTCCATGTGCTCTGCTAGAGAGCCAATCTTTTCGTGGAAGGTCACATTGTTCAGCTTTTCAACCAAGTCGGCAATAGCCAGCTTTTGGTCTTCCCGCCAGAAGAATTCTCCATCTTCCAGACGAGCCACCAAGACTTTTTCATTTCCCTTGATGACATTTTCCAAATGCTCTGCATTTCCGTTGCGGACAGAAATGAAGTGTGGCAAAAGCTTGCCTTCACTATCACGCACAACAAAGTAACGCTGGTGCTCTTTCATGGAAGTGACCAAGACTTCCTCAGGCACTTCTAAGTATTTGGCATCAAAATTACCTAGGAAAGCAGTTGGATATTCTACCAGATTCAACACTTCATTGAGCAGGTCTTCGTCAATTTCGATAGAAACCCCGTGCTCCTCTTCCAGTGCTCGAATCTGCTCGACAATCATATCTCCCCGCTCAAGAGGACTGGCAATGACAAACTGAGCCCGTAGGTCATCTTCATAGGAATCTGCTGAAGCAATCTCCGTTTCTTGACCTAAGAAACGGTGTCCACGGCTAGTACGACCGCTCTTGATGTCCAAGAAATCCAAATCAAAGGCCTGCTCATCTAAGAGTACAGTTAAGGTGTGGACCGGACGGATATATTCAAAGGTGTTGTTGGCCCAGTGCATGCTGACAGGAAAGGTCAAAGCTTGCAGAACTTCCGTCACTGCTGGGATGATCTCCTCTACAGGGCGACCGATTTCTTCCTTGGTCACATAGACGTATTCTTCCCCCTTGATTTCACGGAAAGTAATGTCCTCAACCGTCAAACCCTTGCCACGGACAAAGCCTTCGGCAGCCTTGGTGAAGTTCCCATCTGCGTCCAGAGCAATTTTCTTAGAAGGGCCTTTGAAATCTTCTGTCAGATCAGACTGCTTGTCCGCCAAGCCAACCACGCGCACCGCCAAACGGCGAGGCGTAGAGAACATTTCAATTTTCTCAAAGGTCAGACGATGGTCTGTCAGGAAGTCTCCCATCTTGTCGCGCAGCTGCTTCATGCTCGGTGTCACGACATAGGCTGGCATTTCCTCCAAGCCTAATTCAACTAATAAGTTTTTTACCATGATTATTCTCCCTCCTCTGCCAAGAGTTTCTCGCGAGTCTCAGCATCCAAAAGCGGATAGCCCAGACGCTTGCGCTCAGCCACAAAGGTCTTGGCCACGACACGCGCCAGATTACGAATGCGAGCGATATAGCCTGCTCGCTCTGTCACGGATACAGCTCCACGCGCATCCAAGAGGTTAAAGGTATGCGAGCATTTGAGAACATAGTCATAAGCTGGGTGCACCAGATGCTCGTCCAGACAGCGCTTAGCTTCTGCTTCAAACCTCTCAAAATTCCCCAAGAGCAAGTCTTGGTCACTAACCTCAAAGCTGTACTTGGAATGCTCATACTCAGGATGAGTGAAAATTTCGCCGTACTTAACACCATCAGCCCACTCAATATCATAGACTGAGTCCACTTCTTGGATATAAGAAGCCAGACGCTCCAGACCATAAGTCACCTCAGCTGTCACCGGTTGAGTTGGCAGACCTCCGACCTGCTGGAAGTAGGTAAACTGAGTGATTTCCATACCATCCAGCCAGACTTCCCAGCCTAGACCAGCTGACCCAGTTGACGGGTTTTCCCAGTTATCCTCAACAAAACGGATGTCATGCTCCAGCGGATTGATACCCAAGAGCTCCAAAGACTGCAAATAAAGTTCTTGGATATTGCTCGGAGAAGGCTTCATAACCACCTGAAATTGGTGGTGCTGATAAAGACGGTTAGGGTTTTCCCCATATCGTCCATCTGCTGGGCGACGAGACGGCTCGACATAGGCCGCGTTCCAAGGCTCTGGCCCAATAGCTCGCAGGAAGGTATAAGGACTCATGGTTCCCGCCCCCTTCTCATTATCATAAGCCTGCATAAGCATACAACCCTGATCATTCCAGAATTGCTGTAAAGTCAAAATTATTTCCTGAAAGGTAAGTTTCTTGGACATTAGTTACTCCTTTTGTTTTTATTTTAGCTCAGGGACCATCTTTCGCTCCGTTTGAACAAACAAAAGAACCACATCCGACAGTCCTAGGCTATTGCGACCTAGGGGCGTCAAAAACGCGGTTCCACCCTAATTTATTACTTCATTACGTTTAAAAATGTTAACCAAAAGCGCCATCTGCTCTGCTTCCCTATCTGGCTCACACTATCCCAGACTCGCTAAAAAGTAGACAAAGAGATTTCTTTCTAAAAAAGATTATAGCAGAAATCCTAACTATTGTAAAACACTTATACACCCTTAATAAAAGAAATCCCTCAGGTATAAACCTCAGGGATTCTAATTCTAAAGTAAGCTTGAAATATTTAAGCTTGTCTTGGTTTTCTTGGCTTCACAACTCTTGGTTTTCTACCATCAAGTTTTCTCCTAGCCACCTTCAAATTCGCAATAGCTTCCTTAACTTCTGCTTGGCCAGCTCCCGGATCGTCCAGAACTGCCTTAGCTTGAGCGTACGCTTCTAAATATGCTGCTTTAACATTCTCGCTAGCATAGATAAACTTATTGCTGATTGCTTGATAGTGCATGTCGTATTCTACTAATTTTTGTAAATCAGTAAAGTTCGTTGGCTTACCATCTAATTTTTTCTCAGCTGCCGCCAGTTTAGCCAGTGCCGTATCGATTTGCTCCTGGGTCACCTTCTCTTGGAGTAAAAGAAGAGTAACTTCTTGGAAGGCTTGGTCATAGGCACGGCGGTTTCTATCCTTAGCATTAGCATAAGCACCTGTCTTCGTTGTTGCAGCATAAGCTTCTACTGCCGCTTTAACAGCTGCCACATCAGATTCTTTACCGTCAAGATCAGTTGTTGCAGCTTGCAATTTAGCAACAACAGCATCCACTTCTGCCTGCGTCAATTTACCAGCTAAAGCATCTTTAGCAGATTGATAAGCTTGATCATAAGCCAGACGTTTTGCGGTAGAGGCATTGTAATATTGAACTGTCGTTACTAGATTTGATTGCTGATTAACCGCAGCCATAAGAAGGGTTTTAACAACAACTCCTAGTTTAAGAAGATTGTTCTTACCTTCAAGAACCTCAACAGTTGGATCTGTTTCCACAAGCTCATAACCAGTTGGGAGATTGACAAAGACAGAGTAGAATCCTGCCCCTACTGATCGTCCAAAGGAATTCTTGCCAAATTTAGTAGCAGGCAAAGTATATACATCGCCATTGTTGTTCTTGAGAAGTACTTGAGTATTCTTTGGTACAGGCTGATCAAAAGCAACACTGACTGGCGCAAAGACAACTTCCTTAACAAGGAACTCGATTGTCTTGAAGCTATCTTGTGCTGTCAATTCAAATTCCTGTGTCTTGGAACCGTAAAACTTGATTTCATCCCTATCATAGGTGAAGACTTCTACTGTATAACGACCGAACGGCAAGAAGTTGATATCTTTTCCTTTGTCCAAATCAACGTATTTTCCTTTGTCGTCCTTGATTCGATAGACAAAGGTCGTGTCGACATCTTTATGTGTAGTTGCATCCACCATGGAAACTCGAATCCGGCCTGAATTTTCAGAGCTGACAAATTCAGACAAGGCAAGAACATCTTTGTTGCCTGCATAATCTTCTACCGCATAGAAAATCTGGGACTTGTCCACTCCTTCTGGCAAAGTGTAAGTACCATCTTCATTGGCTGAAAGATAAACTCTATGCTCGTATTCCCGTTCTTTCCCATAGGAATCCACGTCCTTATAAGTGATTGAACCTTCTTCGTCTGCCTTCAAGTAGAAGACTTGTTCGCGCAGGATACCACCGTTTCCTACATCCTTTGGCTTACGGACTGTTAAAGTCTCAACACCGTCTTTATTCGTGATATAACCTGAAGTAATCTGAGGTTTTTGGGTATCAATTTGAAGATCGAAGCTTACAGTTTGCTCTTCTGCACCAGGCACATCAGGTGTGTAGCGAACGACATAGGTATAGCGGCCATCTTCTAACGGGTTGCCCTTGCTATCGCGACCATCCCAAACAGTATTTGTCAAAAGATAAGACTTCGGTTTTCTCGCATCACCGCTATAGAAATTCTTACGGCCATCCCAAGCATTGCTACTTTGCCAGATTGGGAAGCGGTAGTCAGTATCATCTGTTGTATACACACTAGCTGTCAGATTGTTCACGTTCCGGTAGAAGACAGAGCGGTACTGGATTACATCTTTATTTCCATCGCCATTTGGTGAGAAGGCTAAACGAATATTGCCATCAGCATCCAGCTGCAAGATATGTTTCCCATCGGCATTTTCTGCTGTTCCTAATACAACTGAACTGCGGTCTACAGTTTTACCAGTCGAATAAAGGGTATCTTTAGACGTTGTTACGAGGCTCGTCACATTGCTTTTAGAATCAATACTTTTATCCTCTGGTACCTGATAATAGAAACCTGATTTGCCATCGCGAACTAATTTATAAATTGGTTTTTCGGCAGCTGGCAGATTTTGGAATTGACCACGGAAGCCCATAAATGGCAGACTCACTACGTCTCCATCATCTGCTGGATCAACAAAGCGAACAAAACCTTCCAAGAAGTAGCCATTTGGCATTAACTTGGTCAGCTCTTCTGCAAATTTAGCCACATTAACCTTTACAGTTACAGTCTGACTGCTATGAGCCTTGACCGTAACTTCTGGCCAGACTGTCTCAGTCAATTTACGAGGTGTCAGATCGAATTGACCATCCTTAACCGTATCTGTATTGGTATTGACAATCATTTTCAGGGTTCGGTCAGTATCAGTAATATTATGAACCGTCACGTCAAACGTAAAGCTATCTTCGACATTGCCTAAGGATACGCTTGGGTATTGGTTTTCCCCAGTAACATAAAGTCCAGTAGACACTGCGGCAGCTGTATCAACGATTCCTGCACCTTGCTGACGCGGAGAGGTATAAGCGCCTGTTTCTTTATCAATATGCAACTTCGCAGTTGACATGATCAAAGCCTTGACCAATTCAGAATTCTGAGCTGGAGTCAGGTTTGGATAATGTTTGAGTAGGTATTCTTTCACCAAGGCTGCAACACCAGCCACATGAGGAGACGCCATACTGGTTCCGTTCATGCTACCATAGGTATTGTCATTGAGTGAAGAATAGATAGATCCACCTGGAGCTGATACATCCGGCTTCAGCTGACCATCAGTAGTAACACCCCAGCTAGAGAAGTCAGATAGTTCTTTAGCTGTTGGATTTGGACGATTATCTTTCAATCCGTTGAAGGCAATCTTATAATTACCAGCAGCTAAGGCTTCACCATACTGTTTGCTGATAAAGGCTGATGGAGCTGATTCTGAATCCTTATCCAAGGCCATTTGGATATTAGCACCTTCAACATTGTTGTAGATGAGGGCACCAGCTGCACCATGTTGGATCGCATTTTTAATCTTCTCAGAGAATGTAATCGAACCACGCTGAATAAGGGCCAACTTCCCTGTCAAGTCTAGGCCATTAAAATCTTCCTCACGACCTTGACCAGCATTGACATACTCATATTCCTTGCCCTTTTCAAAGTCAGCCTTGCTATCTGCTTTAGCAAATGTGAATTTCCCGTTGCTTAATTCAGCATTGTTTTCTAGACCACGAACTTCCATGACTTCTTCAGTCACTACCGTATTATCAACAGAGGCAACAGAAATAGCTCCTTCTGCAGTTGAAGGATTTCCGACTAAACCATAGTCTGGATTTTCAGCTAGAGGTTTGGAATGGCCACTTCCGAAAGTATTTTCGTTACCAGCCGCAATTACGACACTGACTCCTTTAGCTCGAGCTCGTTCAATCGCTGCAGAGAGACTAGGACTCATGTTTACGACTGATCCTGTTGCTGAACCCAAACTCATATTGATGGAATCTGCCCCCAAGGCTACTGCATCTTCAATGGCCTTGATATAAATGGCGTCACTCGTAGTTTTTTGACGGTCTGAGAAGACCCGCATGAACATCACTTGAGCTTCAGGAGCAACCCCATAGATGTATTCTCCATTGCTATCCTTCTTGTCTGGATTTCCAGCCGTGATACCAGTAACGTGCATCCCGTGAGAATAGCTATCTTTTTCCTTGATGCTATCATCGCCATCAATATAGTTATAAGCATAAACAACCTTGCTGTTATACCATTTACCATAATCAATTCCGGCCTTCTTCTTTGCCTCTTCAAGAGCAGCTTCCGTTTGGTATTTGGCCTTTGAAGGATCTGAAATACGCAAGACTTCATGGTGGACGTCTAAACCAGAGTCGATAACAGCAACCAAGCGACCTTCCCCTTTATAACCTTGAGACCAAGTTTGAGGAACCTTGATGATTTCATTACTACTGATGCTAGTTGGTTGCTCGTCCTTGCTGACTTTATCTTCTTCTGCAGAAGTCGCAGTAGCAACTGGCTGACCTGTATTTTCTGACGCTACAGCTTCTGTAGTCGCTGGCTTTCTTTCAGGATTTTCAGTCCTAACCTCCTGCTTATCATCTTTCTTCTCAGATGAAGGGCTTGTTCCCTCTGCTGTCGAAACAGTCTGTTTTGGCTCTATAGCTACAGTTGTTTCGCTAGCTACTTGCTTTTCTTCCTTAGTTTCTCCTGCTGATGGAGCTTGAGCATTTGCTGGCTCTGAACTTGAGGATTTGTCTACTTCTTCAGAAGTTTGCGACTTGTCCTCTTTTACTGTCGCCTTATCCGCAGAAAGAGACCCCTGCTCTGACGAATCAGCTGTTGCAACTAAACTCGGCTGCTGACTCGCTTCTGCTATGCTAACGGCTGTCTGTTCGTCCGCATTGACTTGGCCTGAACCAAAAATCAAAACAGTTCCCAACAAAGCCGAAGCCAAACCAAATTTGAACTTCCGAAGTGAAAAACGTTGTTGTCTTTTCATACAAAACTCCTCAATATTTTTTAAATCATATTATAATAAAAATTGTCTGAAAATTCATACTTTGTTATAAAATGTAACGAAAATGTAATATTCCCGAATGTTTTTCTACTTAATACCTATTTTATAAAGTTTGATGAGTCAATTTGTTTGAAATATAGAACAAAATTAGAATAATATACGGTTTTTACCACCTTTGTCGTGAAAAATAGTCCTCCTAGCAATCTAGCAGGGAATTACTCTTTGCTGAAAACGCTTGCCTACCTAAAAACTTTGTGATATAATTAACATATTAATAATAATAACTAAACAGGAGGAACTACTTATGAAAGCAGTTGTTGTTAATCCAGAAAGCACTGGTGTGGAAATTATCCAAAACAAAGAACTCCGTCCGCTTGAAACAGGTGAAGCTCTTGTAGAAATTGAATACTGTGGTGTCTGCCACACTGACTTGCACGTTGCACATGGTGACTTCGGCAAGGTCCCAGGCCGTATCCTTGGTCACGAAGGGATCGGTATCGTCAAAGAATTGGCTCCTGATGTGAAGAACTTGAAAGTCGGTGACCGTGTCAGTGTCGCTTGGTTCTTTGAAGGTTGTGGCACATGTGAATACTGTACTACAGGACGTGAAACTCTTTGCCGTACAGTAAAAAATGCTGGTTATTCTGTTGACGGTGGTATGGCTGAACAATGTATCGTAACAGCTGACTATGCTGTCAAAGTTCCTGAAGGTCTTGATCCTGCACAAGCTTCTTCTATCACTTGTGCCGGTGTAACTACTTACAAAGCCATCAAAGAAGCTCAACTCCAACCAGGCCAATGGATCGTCCTTTATGGTGCAGGTGGTTTGGGTAACCTAGCTGTTCAATATGCTAAGAAAGTTTTCAATGCCCATGTTATCGCAGTCGACATCAACAATGACAAACTTGCCTTAGCCAAAGAAGTTGGTGCTGATATTGTCATCAATGGACGTGAAGTTGATGATGTTCCTGGCCTCATCAAAGAAAAGACAAACGGCGGTGCTCATTCTGCAGTCGTAACAGCCGTTTCTAAAGTGGCCTTCAACCAAGCTGTTGATTCTGTACGTGCAGGTGGTCGTGTAGTAGCTGTTGGTTTGCCATCTGAAATGATGGACCTCAGCATTGTCAAGACTGTTCTAGACGGTATCCAAGTCATAGGTTCTCTTGTAGGTACTCGTAAAGACTTGGAAGAAGCCTTCCAATTTGGTGCTGAAGGCTTAGTTGTTCCAGTCGTTGAAAAACGCCCTGTTGAAGATGCCGTAGATGTCTTTGATGAAATGGAAGCTGGTACTATCCAAGGACGTATGGTACTTGACTTCACTCACTAATGCCTCTTTCTATTAAACAAAAAACGAACTATCCCTAGAATAGTTCGTTTTTTTATTGATGCTTTTACGGTATAGGGTTCTTAAGGCTTGTTGCAAAAAAGATCTCACCATTTAAGAAGAAAGATCTATCACCCTGTTTATAAAATAGTGTGCAACAAGCTCTTTTTCATCACTTTATAACTGAAAATACATCATAATACTAAAACATAAAACCTAGGGAATAATCCTTAGGTCTCATCTTTATGACTCAAAAATACAAAGAAGAATTTTGCATCGCAAGCCTTTCACGCCGTTACTCCAGCTCTATCCCCTTCTCACGGAGATTATCTAAGCACTCCTCATAGTAGGCGTCATTATGCTCACTATAGATAGGATTGCCTAGCTTCTCCTCAGGCAAGTCTTCATAAGAAGGGCAGGTCTTACCACGGTAGTTCTTGTCCAGCCACTCTGGGCTGACCCGATAGCCACGACTAGCCATCTCCTCCATGATCAAACGATGATAGGCATAGAGACGATAGGGCGAGTGGGTAAAGACATAGTCCACCGTCGCATGCTTTCTGCCCCAGCCATTGCCGCGCAGGGCGCAGCATTCCCGATGTTGTCCCAAAAGCTGAGGTCGGGGAAGTTGAGGAATCAATGCCTCATGCCAAAGTCTCATAGAAGTCTCCTTTCAGTAAAGTTAATTTTTGTAAGTAAGCATTTAGATAAAGGGCAAGCAAATCTTCTTTACAGACCTCCCCCTTATGTTCAGGAATTGGGCAGGCACGGTCAATCATGAGTTGAACCTGACTCAGCTCCACCACTTCTTGCTTGAGATACTGGCGAATTTCATTGTAAATATTGCTAGAATGACTCAATTTACTGACCGTATGAAGCTTTTTTCATCTTCTACGTGTTCCCAATGTTTCAAGAAACAAAGTAATAGTTTTCTTTTAATTCTCGGAATCGGTCAAAACTGAGAATGCCCTCATTTTGTAATCTTCCTAAGACGACACTAGGATGAATATCTATCTCCTCAGCAAAGTGTAGGATATCCGACTTATCAAAGTTTCCTTTCTCTACAAAAGCTTGATAGTCTTCAGGGCTAATCAAGAAATCTTTTGCAAACTGATCTGCCTCTTCCTCAGAACGTTGGTAGGATTCACTATTTCCATCATCTGATGAAAAATCATTCTCCAAAATATGCCCAACCTCATGGAAAAGGGAGAACCAGAAAATATCTGATGCTTTGTTTCGATCTGTGAGTAATAGCATGGCACTGCCATTTCCAAATTTTTTCGTAGCACCATTTAGATTGGCATTTGGCAAAGCTGGTAGACCGACTAGGACAACACCACAGTCTAGCAAGATATCAGACAAGCGTTGAGGAAAAACTTCTGGACTTTGTCTGGTCAACTTTCTCAAAGCAGGTAGACTTCTCTCTAACTTTCTGCGATTGAGCTTGGTAGTCGTTTTATCACGCGCTTTTTTAGATGCTAACTCCAGCATGATATTGGAGTTCACTATGCTTTTAGGCGTAAACTCACGTGTATTCCGATAGCTCACTAGATGGTTGAAAGTCGTGAGTTTTTTTAAATTCGCCACACCTAGAACCTTGCGAAGCTCGACAATCTTTTCTTTCAAAGTATAGCGTTTGTCTGGAACGTAGCCTTCTTCCTTAAAATACTTGAAGTCAATCATCTCGCAGATTTTTTTCTCGCTGCCTTCTTCTAGCTCTCTTTGTTCTGCAATCTCTGCCACTTTTACATCGTAAGTATTTTGAAGATTGAGCCAGGTTTGCATGGAAACTCCGCTTAGCTTGGCTAACTTATGAGCCGTATCCTTACTAATAGACTCCTCAGCATTGACCAGCTTACTGACAGTCTTTGCTGAAACTCCTAAACGCTCCGCAAATTCCTTTTGCGTTACATTATACTCTTCAATCAACTCCTCAACATACTGACCTGGATGAAAAGCAATCAAGCCTTTATATTCAACGACTTTGTTAGACATAGTGATCGCCGACCTCCTCTATTTTTAGAATTTCGATTTCAACGGGACTTGGAAACACCTTTTCAAGATCCTCCTCACGAAATTCTACAATCAACCGATAGGAACTCTTTCGACCATCTATATCCAAAGCAAACTGCCCCTGTCTCTTTCCCTTGAGTTGGTGAAAGTGATATTTAGGAAAAGCCGTCACACTAACCAAAGAATCCGCTGCTTCTAAAAAGTTGATCAACTGATGCAACTTTACCGCAACCTTATCCGAAAAATCCTTTTTCGCTTGCCTCAGCTCTGTGCACTGCTTTTCAACAGTTTTGTTTGTATAGATGAGCTTCATATGTTCCTTTTCGTTAAATTAAATTACCTTTTAGGTAATTTAATTATATCATCTTTAGACAATAAAAACCAACCAAAAGTTAATTTGGCTGGGATTTTAAATCGGGTTGACGTATCAAACTACTTCCCCATCACCCTTTAAACTCCTTCAAAAACTGTTTGAGCTCATCATCTGCTTCTGGTGTGGTTCCGTGGAGTTGATTAAGCATTTCGAGTAGCGAAGCTGTTTGGCTTTCGATTGCTTTATTTGTATCATTAATCTTGCTGACGATATCTGTCAGTGGCTCTACTTCTTCCTCCTCAAAGGTATCTACATAGCGAGGAATATTGAGGTTGTAGTCATTTTCGACAATTTCTTCATAGCTTGCTAGATGGGCAAACTTGTCAATCTCCTCACGAGACTTATAGGCTTTCAGAATCTTTTCAATATGAGCATCCGTCATGATATTCTGGTTTTTACCCTTATCAAACTCCTTAGAAGCATCGATAAAGTAAACGTCCCGATTGATGCGGTTCTTTTTAAGAATGATAACCGTGGTCGGAATGCTGGTATTAAAGAAGATATTAGCAGGTAGACCGATAACCGTGTCAATGGCCCCTTCTTCCAGCAAGGCCTTACGAATGGTTCCTTCGGCATTACCACGGAAAAGGACCCCGTGGGGAAGGACGATAGCCATAACCCCATTATCCTGCTTGAGGTGGTAGTAACCATGCAAGAGAAAGGCAAAGTCAGCCTTGGACTGGGGTGCCAGTTTCCCAAAAGGAGAGAAACGAGGATCATTCAGGAATCCAGAGCTTGCAGACCACTTGGCAGAGTATGGAGGATTCATGAGAACACCGTCAAAGTTGGTCGGCTCTTGTGTCGGCCAGTCTTCATCCAGCGTATCGGCATTGTGCAAGAACTGGTTTTCAACAGGGACCCCATGGAGGATCATGTTCATCCGAGCCAGGTTGTAGGTCGAGGTATTGAGCTCCTGACCAAAGTACTGGACGGTTTGAGGTTGATGAGAAAACTTCTTAGCATTAAGCAAGAGCGATCCTGATCCCATGGTGGCATCGTAGATGGTAAAGCCCTGCTCGTCTTCACGCCCTAAAAAGGCAATCTGGGTCATGAGCTTGGCCACAGGTTGCGGAGTATAGAACTCTCCTGCCTTCTTTCCAGAGTCGGTCGCAAACTGACCGATCAGATACTCATAGGCATCGCCCAGCATATCACCTGCATGACCTGCCACATCCAGTACTGCTAGCTCTTTCATAACTGCACCGACTACAGAATTTGCTTTTTGAGGAGTTGCCCCTAGTTTCTTGGAATAGAGATCAATGTCCTCAAAGAGGTTTTCATAGAGTTCATCACATTGCTCAATATCTCGGAAGCCCTGAGCTAGATCTTCCAGCTGGAAGGTGCCTTCATTGACCCGATCCACCAAGGCCGTAAAGGTCAAGTCTGGCTTGATAACATAGTTGAGCTCATCCTTGATGACTGAGATCAAGTCCTCTTGAGAGTCTGGATCCTCATAGTAAGATCGGTAAAGAGCCAGGGCTTCATCCAAACTCTCTGTCTCCTCCTCCATGGTCTCTGCCACAAAGAAAAGCAACTTATCTGAGAGGTATTTATAAAAGATCATCCCTAAAAGGTAAGACTTATAGTCATTGGCATCCATCTTAGAGCGGAGCACATCCGCCGAGTTCCACAAGGCTTGGTAGAGCGACTGGGATGTTTGTGTTGTTTCCATAATAATTCTTTCTGATTTCTTTTAGATGTTTTCTTGTTCCAGTGGGACGACAGCGAGAGTCTTGCCCAGACTGGCTAAGACTTTCAAGACCGTGTCCAATTGAGGGCTGGTCTTTCCTGTCTCCATCCGAGCAATGACCGGTTGACTGACACCACTGAGTTCTTCTAGTTTCTTTTGGCTAATGCCCTTTTCATGCCGGGCTTCGATCAACTCTGTCATGATTGCGACCCGCAAATCACTTTCCAGGATTTCTTCCTTGGTGAAGAGCTCTGCTCTCACATCTTTCCAATTGCTACCGATGGCACTATTCTTCATCTCTTAGCCCACTTTCCTTCAAATCTTGCAACGCTCGCTTGGCTTTCTCGATCTCTCGTCTAGGTGTCTTTTGCGTCTTTTTGACAAAATGATGCAGTAAGACGAAGCTTCCATCCAGCCAAGCCACGAATAAAATCCGATCCCGCAAAGGTCTCAACTCCCAAATCTCCGCATCCAGATGCTTGATATAGGGTTCACCAGCACGCGTTCCATGCTGGCTTAAAAGCTCGATATAGTCATTGAGCTTGTTGAGTTTGATTCGGCTGTCCTTGCTATCGCGACGAACTAGCTCTCTCATGTAGTCCAAGACGGGCTGATTTCCATGTTTGTCCTTATAAAAATAAATAGCGTGCACAAAGCAACCCCTTTTCGAATTTATTATAACTCTAAAGTTATTAAAAGTAAATACTTTTAAGTTATTAAATACTAAGGAGCACCCTTTGAAAGAATCAAAGGGGCTCACTTATACCATTCGAAAAATGCTGCATTTATGGGTGCTGTTGAGGATCATTATTGAAGGTTAGATAAACATATCCTGCAAGAATTTCTTTAGTATTAAAGCTGGAGAATAATACAAATAAATCCTATTTATTTATGACTGAGTAGAGTTACAAGTTCACTAAAATATTTAGTTCTCAATATATTTTGTAACTCAGAATCTGTTGCAATCCTACTTAATGCCTTATTTTTAAAATCGCGAGCGATTACAGTATCTCCTAGTTGATTGATTATTTCTTTTTTTAGGTTACAAATCTTTAAAATTGATGAGAAATCTGATGAAACTATAGCTTTCTCAACAATAGAAGTTATAGTTTCAACTTTTGAAGTTGCATTGAATCTAGTTACTAAACCTTCTAAAAATTCTTGGGCATCATCTTCAGTTGGTTTATTGTTCTCTATAAAATGACCTTCCATAAATTCATCAAGTTTCTTTTTCAAGGCGATACTTATTATCTTATCTTTATTTTTTAGACACGAACTCATAATAGCTTCTTGGAATTTATTAAATTTTTGCTCTTTATCCTGATCATCAGACGCCAAAACCGACTTCACTATTGCTTCATCTACTAGAAGCATCTCTATCTCATTGAAAGGGAGAACAAAAATATTATTCTTTTTTAATTTTTCAATTCGTGTCTTCTCCATCCAATCATAATCAATAATGCCATATGCTTTATTTCTATGCATTTTGTTTAAATTATTATAAGCTTTTGTATGCTGGATGACCTGTTTATGTCCCTCTACAGATTTTACAAAACAAAATTCACTGAATAATTTGGAATAGATTTTATAGTCTATACTTGTTTTGGTTCCCTCACAAAATAAGATTGGCTTCTTTGTACCACATACTTCTGTTAATAATGGTAAAGGCATTTCTTGTGATTCTTCTAATATCTCATAATCCAAATCATAAGGTGCTTCAAATTTCTTACACCATATATAAGTAGCATTTGTTCTTGATTGGACAAAATCCATATTATGCGAAGCAAAAATAAATTGACAATCATGTCGCTCTGATATTAGCAAATCCCATAATTCATTATAGACAGCTGCGTTTAGAAATGTTTCAGGTTCATCAACGACAATATAGCTATTTTCTGGAGCAAGAAGAACGTTACCAATATAAAATAATACACAGCGTTCTCCATCACTAAGGCCATTTATACTATATTTATCCCCATTTCTTATAACCTCTAAAACTCTGTCATTAGGTTCAGGATAAAATGTTATTTCTGGGAAAATTTGAGTCCATATTTGTTCCACTCTGTCCAATAAAGCAATGGACACCCCTCCTACTCCCCTAGAATTATCAGTCGCTACCTTTGCAAAATCTTTTACCCACAGTGTTATCAGTTTAGTAAACGCGCCCGAAAAATCATCTTTAATCTGGTGAGTCTGTATTTCAATCGTGTCATATTTAATTTCTACGTTTTTCAAATTTGCTATATATTTGTCTTTATTGATACTATCACGACTAAAAATATTAGACACAAAATACAGTAGTTTCTGCGCAGGTAAAACATACATCGTATCTATACTATTCTTCCGTAATTCATTAATAAGGCTCGATTTCCCTGCTCCATTAGCTCCTATAATAACTGTTGTAGAATCCAGTTTCGAAATAAAAGAGAATAGTTTAGTTACTTTAAAATTCTCTAAAATTTGTGGAAAGGTTGTTCCATACATATAAACATCACTACCATAACAACTCGATAGGCTTTCTAACCAAGTATTACGTAGATTTTTATACTTTTCTGTTACACCATCAGATAAAAAATCATCATTTAGTTCGTTATTAATCAAATCAATAAGGGTTGAAAAATAATCATCTACTTGATGATATTGAGACTCATACATTTCTTTTTCATAATCAGCCAATTGACTAAAGTTATCTTGAAGTCTTTTCTTTTCTGATTCTAACTTTTCAATTAATTCTTTAACAGAGCAATACATAATTTCTCCTTAAATAAACATATCCTGCAAGAGTTTCTTTTTGAGTGTTTCTAACTGAGAAATTTTTTCTTTATGAGCAGAGATGAGGTTATCGAGATTTGCGAAACAAGAGCTGATTGCACGTTGCTCCTCCATAGAGGGATAGTGTAAAACAACTTTTTCTAAATCGTTATTTCTTAAGTGAACGACTGATTTACCTTGTGCTCTTTTAATCAATTCTTTCTGTTGACTTCCATTTGAAATGGTTAAAGCTAAAAAGATAGAATTCACTTTATTTCTATCTGGGTAGATTATATTTAAATCACCACCCAAAATAATTCCTGATTTCTCAACAACTGATGCTCTTGAAATATCCTCTGCACTTTCACCAGATGATGGAACTATAACTTCTCCACCTTTACTAATCACAGTATTTGCTTTTACTGTAGTAACAAAAGTATTAACTTTAGAAATTACAGTTTGATAATTAGTATAAAGCCGACCATATAGAATTATCTCTTTACCAGAATTAACCAAGTCATTTTTGGTATAACCATTCCCCTTAGAAAAACTAGCTAATTTTTTTAAAGTTTGAACTTCCCACTCACCTTCAAATCCATCCAAACGGATTTCTGGAACAGTCTGTCCATCTTTTGGAAACATCTTGGAGAGCATGGTTGCCTTGAGGGATTGGTAGTTGGCGAGATTATCCTTGTAGCTAGCTAGAAGGTCGTCGAGAGTGCGGAATAGAGAGCCGATGACTTGTTGTTCTTCTATTTCGGGAAAATTTATTTTTTTCGATAGCAAGTCTTCTTTGGTAATTCCTTTAATCGAAGTTCCTTGCAGTTGTGTACTCTCTTTCTGGAGCATTCTATAGATACTATAGACTATGAATTGAGTATCTCCATTAAAATCGGATAGAGACAAAAAATCTTGGCTTGTTGCATACTCTTGATCTATGATAGCTAATTTACCAACACCGACTCTAGTAACAATAGCAATAGAATTCTTAGGAATTAATTTTGCTGATGAATTTTGTAATCCCTCCTCTGAAATAAATTTTTGAGGTTTTACACCAAATAATTTATCCTTCTGTAAATCTGATGATTGAATCCACGGTATAGTACCATCCCAAAAGATTGGCACTTTGGTATTTGGAGTTCCTCCGGTTTTGAACTGACAAGCTATATTACTAATCTTTACAAGAAGCCAATTCTCATCAAATTTATCAAATTTGTATTTAGGTGATCCATTTTTCATTTACTACTCTTTTCTAAATGAGAATGAATTCGATATCCTAGCGCACTCTCAATTTTCTTCTTTCTATTTTTTAATTGTGATAACATCAAATTGTTAGTATTTGGACTAATTTTATCAAAAATATGTTGAGCACGCTTAGCGTAGCTTATAAAATTACTCGGATAGTATTTAGATTTGCCAAAATCAGTATATAAAGAATAAATTTTATGTCGATTAGGTAATTTTGTCAGTCCTTTTCTCTTTTGCAATACTTTTGAATCATATATTAACTTTCGAGCGTTTCTATAAAATTTATAAATACTCTTTTCTCTTAATTTTACATTTTTCCCATCAAATGAAAAACCTAAATAATCAATTTGGCATACTTTATCATTATGATTTATAACAATTTTATCTTTAATAAAATAAGTTTTAATTTTCTCCACTTGTAAATAAATTCTGTTTTTTTTCGAAAGGTTAGCAATAATTTCATTTACTTTTTCAATATAATTTTCTCCATATTGTTCACTTAGTTCTTCAATATTTAAAACTAAAATAAAGTCATCTGAATATCTTTGATAAAAACCATTGAAATTTTGTGAAATTTCAGACATACATTTATCAAAATCAATAGCATAGATATTAGCTAAGATACCACTTAAAGAGTTGCCCTGTGGAATTCCATAAGAATTCTTATTTAATTTACACTTATATTGTTTTTGAAATTTCCTAAAATCTCTAATACATTTAAAATAACTAATATTATTTTTTTGAACTAAGGGATTATCTGAATTATTTAAAGAATCTTTTTCAATAAATGCAAATTTTGTTAAAGATTTATAAATATTATACCAGTCTGGTGGTAATTGCTTAACATTTAAGATCTTAGCCAATCTTTCTTTCAACAATTTATGATCAAGAGTATCAAAGAAATTTTTAAAGTCTCCAACTATTATATATGAATTAGATTGTTTTTCTATGAAAGAAATCGCCTCTGCTGCAAAATTAATGTTACTTTGATGCTTTCTATTGGTTCGATAAGCAACAGAATATTTATCAAGTTTTGCTTCTGTAATCCATTCGTTATAATAGATATTTAAAATATCGGAATAATATTTATATATGTAGCTATCTAAATGTCCTGCATACATTATAGTACGTATTTTCTGTTTAACAGGCCTATTCCCCAAACTACCGGGTCCGTAACCAACATATTTTTCAGATACCTTATCATAACACAAAAAAGGAAGAAAGCTATGGTGAGCAATCTTCTCTGGTTTTACAATGTAATTCTTAACTTTATGAATAGAAACTTGTTTATCAATATGCAAATAACCTTTGCATCTATATAAATTTAAATTAATTTTTTTCATACATCAAAAGGAGCAATATTAACAATAGGTCGGTAATCCTAAAAAGTTAATATTGCACGCTTAACTACTATTACTAACTACCGAATATTAAATAATTGCTTGTTATCTTAAGAAGTGTAAAGAACAACATAAACTGTTTCACCTTTCTTGTATAGAAACACTCAATTAGAGTTTGCATAAGAGCCGAACTGAGCTCCACTTTAATTGATAAGCGAAGGTCGGATCCAAAGTGCGGAATGTAGCGCTTTGATAGTTTCACACTTGTGCACGTAGCGATGTAGATCGCTAAAGGGTAAGCGTAACCTATTTCTATTATACCACATAATTCTATCGTGAGCAATGTATAATTCAAAGAACAAGCTAAATCCAATATCCCATACGGCTATACCTATGGACGTTAACTATTTTATCATATACATTTAGTATAGTAAAGCAAATATTAGTTTTTAGTAAACTAAATAAACTTATCTTCCCACTCTCAGTGGCTCAATCACTTCTTCGATCAGTTGGGTATAGGCTTCTTTGATTTGTTTTTTGTAGCTGAGTGGGTTGAGGGCATCTGCTACTTCTACCTTATAGTCTTTATAGCGTTGGCTCTTGGTCAGCTGGCTTTCACCTGTTTGCTTTTTGGCGCCTTTGCGGTAGTGCTGAATATAGTAGCGAAGCTCGTCCTCTCCGACATACCATTTTTTGACAAAGTTGGAGATATGTTTATCAATCACCGTCTCAATCATATTATCTAAGACACCTGTGATGGATAAACCTCGATAAAGTTTTGGATTTGCTTGCACTTCTGTCCAAAGATTTTGGATGATTGCCGCAAGTCCTGGATTGGTCCTATTCAAGCCTTGGATATAACCATCCACGGCAGCAATATCCTTGTCACTAAGAGGCTCTGCTACATTGTCATCCTGCTGGATCATACTCTGGATGAGAGTCAAGATATAGGCATAGTTGATCTCATCGACCTGGACAGACTCTAGCTCATAGTGGATATCCAGCGGATCATCTTGATCATCGTCATCTACACGGCTTTTCAGCTCTGCTAGAATGTTTTGATAGAGACCTAGGTAGCTTTCTAGCTTGGCATTCGTCAAGCCAGTCTCTTGGTAAATCTCCTCTTCTTTGTATTCATTATAGACGCGGATAGAAGCCAGATACTTATCAAAGGCTTGGTAAGATTTCGCTATTTTACGTAGCTGAGCTGTGCTAGCTTGCTCGATAGCGATTCCTTCTTCTTCATGGTCCGTAACTTGGGCTTGAAATTCTCCGCAAGCTGATAGAAAGTTGCTTTTTTCTTCTTCCCAGCTTGGAGCCAAGACCTCATTTTCTCCTCCATTGGAGTAGAGCTTGAGGGCATTATCGACGGCTTCCTTAAAGGCCTGAGGGCGCTGGAAGGTGATGATATGGCCGAAGCGCTTCTTGTCATCAAAGATCCGATTGGTCCGGCTAAAGGCTTGGATCAAGTCTTGTGGGCGCATAGGCTTGCGATCGATAAAGAGCGTGGAGAGACAGGGAGCATCAAAGCCGGTCAAGAGGCGATCAACTACGATGACTAGGTCCAACTGCTCATTGCGATAGAGGTACTTATCCTGCTTTCTGGCCAGGCGATTATTGACATCGCTATTAAAGCCCCGCAAATCCGCTAGTCTAAAATGCGTCCCAAACTCTTGGTTATAGTCCTCCATGACCTGCTTCATATGTTCCTGGTAGCCGATGGATTCTTCCTCATTTTCAGACACCGAGTAGGTGATGGTAAACTTTGGAAAATCCGGCAAACGACTTTTGACCCGCTCAGAGACCTTGACTCGCTCCTTGCCAGCCATGATACTCTTGAGCAGATTATAATAAGCCTGTGCTTGTGGGATGGACTTGACCGTCAAAATAGCATCATAGCTTTTTCCAACTCCTTTAGGGATATTGAGCTGTTGCTGGCTCTTATTGAGGATAGCATCCAAGACTTCTAGCATGTGTTCCTTGTCCTCATAAGCACTATCAGGGATCTCTTCCTCCAGCATATCAGAGATGATGGTATTTCGATAATCCACCTTAAAGCCCAGAACTGCTTCATCATGGATGGCTTCCTTAACTGTGTATTCATGCAGGCGTTCGCCATACTGTTGGTGAGTGGTTTGAGCCAAGTCTCCCACTTGTTTTCGTTTGTTTTCCTTGAAAATCGGAGTCCCTGTAAAGCCGTACCAGAGAGAGTTTCGGAAGTAGGCCTTGATCTCCTTTTGCATTTGTGGAGTAACAGCTCGGTGGCACTCATCCACGACAAAGGCCACGCGCAAGTCCTTGATCTTCCCAGCATCCCGTTGGTACTTGCCTTCTTCAAATTTGCGCATCATGGTCGTAATTTTCTGAATGGTCGTGACTACCACGCGCTTGTCGTTGCTACCTAGACGCTTGACTAGTTCGTGAGTATTGTCCGTCTCATCAATATCAATGACATCATTGGCCGCATAAGAGAGGAAGGACGAAGTCGTCTGCTGGTCCAGATCTCTGCGATCGACGACAAAGATGGTCTTTTGGATGGCAGGGATCTGCAAGAGATTGCGGGCCACCTTGTAAGAGGTCAGAGTCTTCCCTGAACCTGTCGTGTGCCAGATATAGCCCGACTCTTGACAACGAGAAGCGTCCTGTACTGCCTCAATGGCATGGATCTGATAAGGACGCAGGAGAATAAGGGCCTTCTTGCTATCGTCGATGACCGAGTACTGCATGACCATCTGATGGGCCCGAGGAATCGAAAGGACTTCATGTGCAAAGCTGGTCAAATCCGTCACAGGCCGGTTGTCCTTATCCACCCACTTGGTCAGGAACTGTTTGTTTAGCTTATTTTCACGGGCTGCAGCGATATAGCGGGTGTCGACCTTATTGGTCACGACAAACATCTGCAAGCTTGAGTAAATACCTCGGAACTTTCCTTCACGGTCGTATTTTTCTATCTGATAAAAAGCTTTTAAAAATCCAACTCCTGGACTCTTGAGCTCAATGTGAATCATAGGAAGTCCATTAATAAGAAGAGTCACATCCATTCGTCTGTCTTGATCTTGAGGGTATGCCTTGTCTCGCTCGACTTGGTTGACTACTTCATAGCTAGATTTTCCAGCAGCGATATTGTCCCGCCAGATGACCGCTAAACGGATAGTCCCTAGACTAGCATCTTCGCGCTGAACCTCTACCTTTGCGATCCCATTTTCACCAGCTAGCCACTTGGCCGCTTCATAGTAGCTGACAAAGTTGAGCTGGTTCTTGATCTGGCGCTTTTCTTGCTCGGTCAAGGGATGGTCCGCTAACATGGCGACATTATTTTGAGCTAGTTTTTCAAAAAAATTCTCCCACAATTGGTCCTCTGTCTTAAGATCTTTCCGATAGGTCCACTGGCTTTCTCCAGATGCCAACTGCTGGATCAACTGTTTTTCAATTTCTAATTCCTGGCTTGTTTTCATTTGATTTCCTTCTGCTTTACACGAGGATTTTTGCATGATGCTTCTAATTTTTATTATAGCATAGAAAGGCTTGATTTTATAGCGTTTCCATGATCTGGTAAGAAAATCCCCAGCTCTTTTCAAGCTGGGGATGACTTTATATTTTTAATTCATACACTTCCTGCCAGCCGGCTGGTCCTAATATGCGTTGGGGCTGTTTGCTAAAGCCGGTCTCTCGGTAGAGATAGGAAGCGACTTGATTTCTCTCATTGACGCCTAGGATGATGCTTTTATACATAGGCAAATGCTCTCTTATGAAATCAGGCAAGAGCTTCAGCGTCTGACTACCGTAGCCTCTCATCTGAAAGCCTTCATCCGTTGAAAAGCTACGAAGGAGCAGGCTATCTGGCTGACCGCCATAAGTGTACTTTTCTTCTCCAGCATCCAAGATTAGAAAGGTTACGATTTGATCTTCTACAAGGCCCAAGATGGCATAGCGATTTGCTAAGTCAGCGACAGCCTCCTTAGGATGACTGGTAAATCTCAAGTCGGTTAAATGGTAAGACTGCAAGGCCTCTCTATCTGAACTTCGATAAAATCGGATTTTCATCTAAAAATCCATTGCATCCGGATTTGGTGCGCCACCGGCCAGACCACTGATATTTTTAAGCACTTCTAAGTCTGCTGCATCAAGCTCAATGTCAAAGCAGTCCAGATTGCTAGCAATCCGGCTCGGAGTGACCGACTTAGGCAGGGGCAGGAAGCCTTCCTGCAAGCTCCAAGCTAGCGAGACTTGTGCAATGGTCTTGCCATACTTGTCTGCCACAGCCTGCACGGTTGGATTTTGGAAGAGCTCACCTTGGCCAAATGGTCCCCAAGCTTCCAGTAAAATCTCATGCTCACGGCAGAAGTTCACCGCCTCTGTCTGATAGACACCTGGAGCCAGGCGGATTTGATTGACAGCAGGAGTCATACGTGCTGTTTCAAGCAAGGCTTCTAAGTGATGAGGCAGGAAATTGCTGACGCCAATCGCTCGAATCCTTCCGAGATTATAAAGGTCTTCCATAGCCCGCCAGACTTCGGCATTGCGCTTTTTCCAAGCATCGTTTTCCCTTAGGGGTTTGGGATTCGGCCAGTGAATGAGGTAGAGGTCCAGATAGTCCAGTCCCAATCGCTCCATTGAGGCCGCAAAGGCCTCTTGAGCCTCCTCATAAGTATGGTTGTCATTCCAAAGCTTAGTCGTGATGAAGAGCTCTTCCCTTGGAACGCCACTGTCTTTGATTGCCCGTCCGACACTCTCTTCGTTCTTATAGATAGCTGCCGTATCGATGTGACGATAGCCTGCCTTGAGAGCGGCTAAGGTTGCCTGATAGGCTTCTTCACCATCCTTAGCCTTCCATGTCCCAAAGCCAAGCACTGGGATTCTCACGCCGTTGTTTAAAAGGTAAGTTTTCATAGGTATCCTCCGTCTATTATTTATGAGAGCCTCAAAGAGCTAAACAGCTCTGTTGAGAAATAGTCGTCTATTATCCAACCTAGTCCTTCTTTTTCTTCTTAGGGACTATAGGCCCTGGTTTGAAGATATTTTTCTTGGTCGGAGCCATGCCCTTGCTGATAAAACTATAGATGATAAAGGCGGCTCCAGCGACAATCATCAGAATACGACTCATAGCTAAGCCAAAAAGAAGAAAGACCACACCCATTAGAGTAAATTTATAATCAATCTTTTTCATGTTTCACTCCTGTTTATTTCGTTGATATCATTATATCATGAATACATCATTTCTTATTGATTCAAATTTATTTTCTCAGTTTTTAAAAGTAGAAAAAACAGGCTCACCTGTTCTTTCTTTAAATATTTAGGAGACTTTTCTTTTGTATATTAGGCTTCAAACCTTTTCTCACCATCCAAGTATGTGGCAATCAAGTCCAAATCATCATTTAAAACGATAAAGTCCGCATCATAACCCTCTTTGATCTGACCGCAAACATCATCAATATGAACAGATTTAGCCGGAATCAGGCTAGCCATCATGACGGCTTGGTGAGGATTGGCAATGCCCCATTTAACAACATTCTTCAATCCATCTTTTAATTTCAAGATTGAACCCGCTAGGTTGCCTGTTGATTTGAGGCGGGCAGTCCCATCTGCCACAACCACTGGAAATTCACCCAGCATATAATCACCGTCTTCCAGACCGCCAGCTGTCATACAGTCCGTAATGAGAGCGATGTTTTCATGGCCCTTTTGCTTGATCAGAATATCGCAAGCCTTAGGATCCACATGGTGGCCATCACAGATTAATTCTGCGTAGGTATGAGGAAGCTCATACATGGCACCAACCATACCTAGCTCCCGGTGAGTCAAGCCACGCATACCATTATAGGCATGTACCCATACGCTAGCACCAGCTTCCACTGCTGCCTTGGCTTGGTCAAAGGTTGCATCTGAGTGGCCGAGTGCTACTGTCACACCTTCGTCAGTAATCGTGCGAACAAATTCTTCGACACCATTGCGTTCAGGCGCAAGGGCAATCTTATTTAGCAAGCCATTTGAGGCCTTTTGCCAAGCACGAAATTCATCCATACGAGGATCTTTCATGTAGGAAGGATTTTGCGCTCCCTTGTATTTCTCGGTGAAATAAGGTCCTTCAAAATATAGACCACGAATCTTGGCACCAGTAGCTTCTTTGTAGCGGGCACCGATATTTTCTGTTACAGCCAGCAAAAGCTCATAAGACGAAGTCAAAGTAGTTGGTAAAAAGCTCGTAACCCCTGTTGTCAAAAGACCATCACTCATGGTATGAAGGGTGCCTTCGATGTTATTGTCCATGACGTCCACTCCGCCAAAGCCATGAATGTGGGTATCTACTAGACCAGGTGCTATAGAATAACCAGTGTAATCAATCACTTCAGCATCAGCAGGAACTTCTTTGACCAGCTTTCCAAATTTGCTGTCTTTGATTTCTAAATAACCACCTTGACGGATCCCTTGAGGATAGAAAAACTGATCAGCTTTAATATATTTAGGCATAATATAACCTCCAGATTTTGTCCAAATAGACTAACTTTCTCCCTATTTGGTACTCATTGATTATGTCATCTATATTATAAACCTTTCCCATTTATTTGTAAATGGTATAGACCTATTTTATAAAAATTATTATATTAAAAAGACAGGAAGCTTTTCCTGTCTAAATTTGTTCTGCTTGGACCTTTTCAGCCAGATTCATAGCGTGGTCCGCAACCCTTGTATAGTGAGAAATGATATCGATAAAATTGACCCCAGCTTGTGGTGTACATTCTCCGCGGTTGAGGCGCGAAATGTGGGTCTTCCTAAGCTTACGCTCTAGCTGATCAATTTTCGTATGCTTTTCTTCTAGACTGTCAGCCAGTTCAATATTATTATCTTCGACCGATTGCAAGGCATCCTTGATAAAATCCAAGGTCATTTGGTAAATCGTTTCTAATTCTTCCAAGGCAGCTTCTGAAAAGATAACTTTTTTCTTAATCAGGTAGTCTGTCAGTTGAAGCAGGGCTTCACCGTGGTCCCCAATTCTCTCCAAATCTCGAGAAGAGTCTAGGATATTGGTTAAGACTTCACTTTCTTTTTGATTGAGCTGTTCTCCAGAAAGATCAATGAGATAACGTGTCAGTTCTTCGTCAATAGCATTGATGGCCACTTCCGTCTTATGACCCTTGTCTGCAGATTTTTCAGTATGGTTGATCAAATAATCATAGGATAGTTCAAAAGATTTAACAGCGTAGCTTCCCAAATGAAGCAATTCTTTCTTCGCATTTCCTAAAGCTAATGATGGTGCTTGCTTGATTAGGATCTTATCCAGATATAGCGGTTCGTACTTAACAACTTCATCTTCACCAGGGATTAGTTTGGTCACTATATAAGCAAGAAAACCAATCAGTGGGAATTGAAGAATGGTATTGGTAATGTTGAAGGCACCATGAGAGAAAGCAATCGTCATCTCAGGCGATAAGTGTAAGGTAGATTGGAACCACTGAACCATATTAGTAAAGGCCCCAAGAAAGAGTAGACAGACCAAGGTCCCAAAAACGTTAAAAAGCACATGAGATGCTGCAACACGTTTGGCAGCAATATTAGCACCCAAGGAAGCAATAATAGCTGTTATGGTCGTCCCGATATTGTCCCCAAAAAGCACCGGTAGGGCTCCTTGAAGACTAATCAAATCACTAGCATATAGATTTTGCAAGATACCAATCGTAGCAGATGAAGCCTGAATCAGCAAAGTCAATCCTGTTCCGACAAAGACTCCCAAAACTGGATTTTTGCTGAGCTGAATCATATAATCTTTGAAGACCTGTAAATCCTTAAGAGGTTCCATCGCTCCGCTCATCAGATTCAGCGCAAAGAATATCCCTCCGACCCCGAAGAGGATCCGACCAATATTGTTTATAGCACGGTTTTTAGTAAAGAATATACAAACAGCCCCGACAAAGAGAATTGGAAGGGCATATTCCCCCAGCTTAAAACCAATGATGAAGGAAGTCACTGTTGTTCCGATATTGGCCCCCATGACAATCCCGATGGCCTGGCGCAAGGTCAGAAGCCCCGCACTTACCATCCCGACAGTGATGACTGTCACACCTGAGCTGGATTGGATAAGAGCTGTCATCCCGATTCCAACTAGGATACCTAAGATAGGATTGCTGGTATACTTATCGATAAAATAACGCAGGCGATCACCAGCGGCTTGTTGCAGACCATCACCCATCATCTTGATACTATAAAGAAATAGTCCCAAACCACCTAAAAAGTTAAAAATAATATCTTGCCAATTAATGGACATCCTTTGCCTCCTAAAACCTCTTTCGAAGTATTCCTTTTATATTTTATAGAATAATCGTCAAAGTCACAAGACCTTTTTCAAAAAAAATGAAAAAACTATACTATTTTGTGCAAGAAAAAAAGACCACAGAAGGTCTTTTTCCTATTATTTATCCAAATCCCGCAACATTTGGTCAATCTTGTTACCATATTCAATTGACTGATCTTTTACAAAGGTCAGGTCTGGGATTTTATACATTTTTAAATTGTGGCCTAACTCACGTTTGATGGTTCCAGTTGCTTTTTCAAGTCCCAACTGGGCTTTTTGATTATCTGAAGCCAGATCACTCATAATAGTATAGTAGACCTTGGCCATTGATAAATCACCCAGCATTTGCACATCAGTGATGGTCACACCTTGGACACGCGGATCGCGGACTTTCTTTTGCAAAATCTCATTGACTTCGCGCTTGATTTCCATTCCAACCCGGTCTACACGGAAATGATTTGCCATTGGATTTCCTTTCTATTTCTTTCTCTGTAAGATAAGCTAGGCTCAGCCTAGCTTATTTTTATTTGGTGATAGAAGCTAGCCGTCTCATTTTGAGAAATGACTTGATCTAGGATTTCAGTAGAATCTGCCATCCTCATCAAAATTGATCTCATGAATACGGACTTAAAAGCTTCAGGATTTAGCTTTTATTTTTTAATTTCTTCCATGATGTAGGCTTCAATAGTATCATCTACTTGAATATCATTATAGCCCTCAATCATGAGACCACCTTCACGGCCGTTCGTAACTTCTTTGACATCGTCTTTGAAGTGCTTCAAACTAGCCAGTTGGCCGTCATAGATCACGACACCGTCACGAATCACACGGACCTTAGAGTCACGGGTAACTTTACCGCTGACAACCATAAATCCACCGATGGTACCAACTTTAGAAACCTTGAAGGTTTCACGGATAAGGGCTTCACCGATAATTTTTTCTTGGTACTCAGGGTCCAGCATTCCCTTCATGGCGTCTTCCACTTCTTCGATAACCTTGTAGATGATGCTGTGGAGACGAATTTCAACGCTATCAGACTCCGCTTGCTGACGAGCTTGTGGTGTAGGACGGACATTGAAACCGATAATAACGGCATTTGAAGCTTCAGCCAAGGTTACGTCTGATTCATTGATAGCACCAACTGCTGAGTGGACGATAGTTACCTTCACGCCCTCTACTTCAATCTTTTGTAGGGAAGCAGCCAAGGCCTCAACAGAACCTTGTACATCGGCTTTGATGATGACATTAACAGACTTCACTTCACCCGCTTTAAGGGTATCAAAGAGATTTTCAAGGCTGACACGGTGAGTGGCTTGACGTTGCTTAAGCAAAGCCCGTTTAGCACGTTCTTCACCGGCTGCACGCGCAGCTTTTTCATCTTCATAAACAGCGAAATGATCACCAGCCATTGGTGTTTCGTTCAGACCTGTGATAGAAACTGGTGTAGATGGACCAGCCACTTTGACACGACGACCCAAATCATTGGTCATCGCACGGACACGACCAAAGGTATTACCAACAACGATAGGATCTTGAACGTTCAAGGTACCTTGTTGGACAAGCAAGGTCGCAACAGCACCTTTTCCTTTATCCAAACGTGCTTCGATAACGGTACCGATGGCACGGACTGTTGGGTCAGCCTTAAGTTCTTGGATCTCTGCCACAAGAAGGACTGTTTCCAACAATTCATCGATATTTTGGTTAAACTTAGCTGAGATTTCTACAAACTCAGAGTCCCCTCCCCAAGCTGTTGACATAACACCATGCTCTGCCAATTCACCGATAACACGTTCAGGATTAGCGCCTGGCTTATCAATCTTGTTGATAGCAACAATGATTGGAACGTTAGCTGCTTTTGAGTGGTTGATCGCTTCAATAGTCTGAGGCATAACGCCATCATCAGCTGCAACGACCAGGATAGTGATATCCGTAACAGAAGCACCACGAGCCCGCATAGATGTGAAGGCCGCGTGTCCTGGCGTATCTAGGAAGGTAATCTTCTTGCCACCTTCGACGATTTGGTAGGCACCGATATGCTGAGTAATTCCTCCCGCTTCACCTGTCGCAACGCGTGAATTACGAAGGGTATCCAAGAGCGTTGTTTTACCATGGTCAACGTGACCCATGATAGTTACAACCGGTGGACGTTCTTCTAAAGCATCTTCATTGATGTAGCCTTCTTCGACAAAGAAACGTTCAATATCAGCAGTGTCAACTTCGACCTTCTTCTTAGCTTCGATACCATAGTCTACCATAAGGAGTTCAATAGTATCACCATCAAGAGATTGGTTTTGTGTTGCCATAACGCCCATCATAAAGAGCTTCTTAACGATTTCTGCTGGTTCACGTTTGATCCGTTTTGCAATTTCTGCCACGGTCATGCCGTCTGTATATTCAAATTCTGTTGGCAATTCATGGAATTTACGCTCTGTAACAGGTTTTGGAGTCGCATTATTATTCCGATTATTCTTGCCTTTTTTCGTTTTCTTATTGTTATTCCAATTACTATTCTTTTGATTTCTCACTTGATTTTGACTGCTTCGATTCTTTTGTTGTTTTCTTGGATCATCTTCTTCGTGATCAAAGTTATCACGTTCCTTATCAGGTCGTGCTTGTTTCTTCCGACGCGTATCTACAGCAGGCTCTTGAGTTGTTGGAGCCGGTGTTGCTGGTGCTTGCGCTGTAGTTTTTGGAGATTCTACTTCTACAAATAAATCTTCCAATTTAGCTTGTTCTTTACGCTTATTCTGCTCCCGCAAAGCTTCCTTGTTAGCCTTAGCCTGTTTGAAGCGCTCTTCACTAGAACGAGCATACTCAGCATTTTGCTCAGCTTTCAAGGCTGCTGCCCGCGCTTTAAAGTCAATCTTAGGCCCTTGGTTAAAGGACTGGCGTTGTTGATTGTATTGTGATTGACCTTGATTGCGATGTTGATTGCCTTGTTCCTGACGATTGCGGCGATCATTGCGATTTTGACTATTACGGTCATTGCGATCGTTTTGGTTATTCCGGCGTTCGTTGCGATCATTGCGGTTTCCTTGTGGTCTTTGTTGACCCTGTTGTTTACGGCGCTCCGCCTGCTCTTTCGCCCGTGCTTCCCTTTCCGCTTTAAAGTTACGGCTTTGTGGACGTGTAACTTTAGGAGCAGTAGTTCCTTGTGCTTGCTCTTGCTTAGTTGCTGGAGCTTTTGCACTAGTTTCTTCCACAGGCTTAGGAGATGATGCTGGGCTAGGTGATGGCTTGTTTGCTGCCTGTTCAGTCTTATCCTTTGCAGGCTTTGATGGCGTCGCCTCTGTTTTTATTGGCTCAGTACTTGGTTTTGCTTTGGCATCAGAAGCACCAGTAACTGCCTTTTTTACAGAAGCAAAACTGGCCACAATCTTATCCACAGCAGCAGCTTCAACACTAGATGAGTGACTTTTAACATCCAAGCCTAGCTCTTTTGCCCGCTGAACAATTTCCTTACTTTCTTTTCCCAGTTCTTTTGCGATTTCGTATAATCTTTTTTTAGACAAATCCTTGTCCTCCTGTTCTATTGCATAATAGACCTCATTTTCTTTGTAAAACCAGCATCTGTGATGGCAAGCACTTTTCTTGCTTTACCAATCGCAGAGCTCAATTCCAGTGTTGAAAACACGGTTGATACATCTACTTGGTAATAGTGGCTTTTATCATTAATTTTTTTACTCAAATTTGGAGCGGCATCATGGGCTAGAAAAACCAGTTTGGCCTTTCCTTCTTGAATGGCCTTAACGACTAATTCTTCACCAGAAATAATCCGTCCTGCTCTTTGTGCCAGACCTAGTAGATTTGCGACTTGTTGTTTATTCAAGACCTAACTCTCTTCTTTTCACTTTGTGATCAACATAAGCAATCAATTCATCATAGAAAGCTTCGTCCACTTCCATATTAAAACTGCGATTAAAGACTTGTTTCTTTTTAGCTTGAAGCGCTTCTTCGTTATCCAGTTTGATATAAGCGCCTCGGCCATTTGCCTTACCGGTTGGGTCAATAAATACTTGACCTTCCTTGTTTTTAACAATTCGCAGTAAATCACGTTTGTCAATCACTTGGTTTGAAACAACTGATTTTCTTAAAGGGATTTTTCGTGTTTTTGCCATACTTGCCCCCTTAGTCTAGCTCTGTAACTTCGCTTTCTTCAAGGTCTGTTGCTAGTGCTGCTGCAGCCATTTCTTCCATTGCCTGGTCCGTATAGGTCAGATTTGCATCATCTTCGTAGACAACTTCCTCTGCCACTTCTCCAAAGCCACCCAATTCATTAGCTGCTTCCATAGCTTCAAACTCACTGGCTGATTTGATATCAATACGATAGCCTGTCAAGTGAGCTGCCAAGCGAACGTTTTGTCCCCGACGACCAATGGCCAATGATAGTTTATTATCTGGAACGACCACTAGAGCACGTTTATTATCTTCTGCGTTAAAGATAACTTGGTCCACTTCAGCTGGTGCAATAGCATTGTAGATGAATTCAGCTGGATCTGCTACCCATTCGATAACATCAATATTTTCTTCAACAGGAACCATGCGATCGCTCTTGGCATCGTATTTTGCTGGGTGGAATTTGCTAGTGATTTTCTTGATATTAGCTCCACCACGACCAACGATTGTACCAATCGCATCTACATTTGGATTATGACTACGCACAGCAACCTTTGTACGGTCTCCTGCTTCACGAGCCACACTCATGATTTCTACAGTTCCGTCGTAAACTTCTGGAATTTCTTGTTCCATCAGACGTTTAATCATTTCAGGATGGCTACGGCTTACAAAGACATTCACTCCACGTGGGTTGTCTTCAACCTTGTAAACAAATACTTCGATCCGATCATGTGAAGCAAAAACTTCTCCAGGAATTTGATCTTGTTTAGAAAGTTGGGCTTCAATACTACCTAGGTTTACATAGATAAAACGGTTATCAAAGCGTTCTACCGTACCTGACATGATTTCATTTTCATGTTCCTTATAAGTGTTATAAGTGATAGTACGAGTTTGCTTGCGCATTTTTTCCATAATAGTCTGTTTAGCAGACTGAGCGGCAACACGACCAAACTCAACAGGAGCTTCTTCAAATTTAATCTTATCTCCTAGTTCATAAGCAGAACTAATAGCAAGCGCATCTTTCAAACTGATTTCTAAACGACTATCAAAAACTTCGTCCACAACTTCACGAACTGTATAAACATGGAAGTCACCCTTTTTCTCATCAAAATCAATCAAAGCACTATCAGCTTGACCATAACGACGACGATAAGCAGAACGAAGAGATTCTTTTACTGCGTCAATAATGTCTTCTTTTTTGATACCTTTATCTTCTTCTAAGATGCGGAAAGCATCTAGCATTTCTTTACTCATGTTCTCTTAGCTTTTGCTGGGCAAAAGCAATCCTTTCTTTTATTTCTAAAACTTAACAGCGAGTCTTGCCTTGGAAACAAGACTATAGGGGATTTCAATGGTTTTCTTTCTGGTTTTGTCCATGTATTCCATGGTCAATTGGTCATCTTCGAACTTCACTAGTATTCCTTCAATGACCTTTTGTTTGTCAACCGCCTTGTACAAGCTGACATGGATATATTGACCCAGAGCTTTTTCCACTGCATCTTTGGTTTTCAAGGGACGCTCCAAACCAGGACTCGTCACTTCTAGGAAATACTGCTCAGGGAATGGATCTGGTTGA
This sequence comes from Streptococcus sp. HMSC10A01, assembly GCF_001807785.1. NCBI lineage: Bacteria > Bacillati > Bacillota > Bacilli > Lactobacillales > Streptococcaceae > Streptococcus > Streptococcus sp. HMSC10A01. Next base: position 74,244 of record NZ_KV790983.1, read on the forward strand.
ATCTGATCCAACAGAGGACTAATCACTTCCGTTAAATCGGCCGTATCATTCAGGGTAATACCACCTGGCTTATCAACAAAGATACTTAAAACATAATCTCCTACAATCTTTTCATATTCCACATCCACCAATTCAAATGGAGCTTGAATGGCCGGTTGAAGAATTTCTGTTACTAATTCAACAATTGTTGCGATAGGACAACACCTCCTCATAGATAAGAGGCGAAGAATGATCTCCGCCTCACTTTCTAATATTCACTAAACTATATTATAGCACTCCTCTCTTTAAAAAGCAAGAGATAGAGGCTTTTTCAGCATTTTTTATTAAAATACTGCTTCTACTCGGTAAATAACCTGCCCTTTGCTAGAAAATTTTTGTTCATACTCCGTCAGAACATTTCCTTCAAAGTCGCTCGCATGTAAGTCAAGCCAGACCCCTTTCAACTTCATACCATACTGAGAAAAGCTAACCAGGCTGTACTCAAACAAACCACGGTTGTCCGTCTTAAAATGGACTTCTCCTTTTTCAGGTAAAATCTGCTTAAAGGTGTCCAGAAAAGACTTATAGGTTAAGCGACGTTTCTCATGGCGTTTTTTGGGCCAAGGATCAGAGAAATTCAAATAAAGTCGATCAATTTCCCCGTCAGCAAAATAGTTAGTCAAATCAGAACCGTCCACCCAGAGTAATTTGATATTAGGGACATCGGTTGCTAAGACCTTGTCAAGAGCGTAGCTAAGAACTGATTTTTGGATATCAATTCCGATATAATTGATATTTGGGTTGGCCTTGGCCATACCAGTAATAAAGGCCCCTTTACCACTTCCAACTTCAATATGAATCGGGTGATCATTACCAAAAAGCTCCTGCCATTTTCCTTTAGCATCAGCTGGGTTTAAGACGACATATTGGGGATTGGCTTCTAGAAGCTCTGTAGCCCCCTTGCGGTTTCTTACTCTCATGATTCCTTTCTGTATTTGGCCCGGAAATTGCGCAAGGCATAAATTTCACGGTTCACATTTTCTAAATCGTTATTCTCATAATACTTAGCGACTTGGCAAAGGTAGCTATACTGACTGTACCAGTAGAGCTTTTCTAAAACCTTTTCATTGTATTTATAGCCATAATAAATCAGCCATTCTTCCCAACGTGCTTCTGGAATATAGTGACTGAGCAAATGTGCTACGTCGAACATTCTATCTGTTAAGCGGACAGAGTCCCAATCAACGAGGTATATCAATCCACTCCTTGTTTCTACCCAGTTACTATGACGCACATCTCCATGCACAATGGTTGCGTAATCTTCTCGGAAGGCAGGCAAGTTTTTACGTAAGTCTGCAATGATGGAATGTAAATACTGGTTGCTCTTCAAGGCCATAGGCACTTTTTCTACCCAGTTATCTAAGAGATCATTAGGATGCTCTAAAGTGTAACCTAGTTTTGTCAACTGAGTCATTAGTGGCCGTGACCGGTGCAGACGGATTAAAATATCAAAAATTTGCTTTCTTTCCAAACCATCCGGCCCTAAAATTTCACCAGACAGCCATTCTTGTGCAGTCATCACATTGCCATCAGGAAGACGGCGGCTCCATAGAAGTTGCGGAGCAATTTGTTCCTTAGCAAGCCCTGCCAAAATTGGAGTCGTATTCATCTTCACAAATACGCGCTCTCCATCAGGATAACTGCCCATATAAGCCTTCCCGCTCTTACCATTTATAGGCGTTAGGGTCAGTTCATTATCGTTCAAGTCCATTCTTACCCTCCATCAAAGTTTCCAATCTATTTTACTAGTTTTAAGCCCTTTCGTCAACCAATCCTTTAAGCTTGTATGGTAGATAAACTGCGTAAAGTATCAGGTATACAAGAAGGATAAAAAGGACCATTATTTTTTCTTTAAAAAATAGCAGAGCTGTCAATAATTCTACGATTAATACGACTGCTCCAATGCTAGTGATAACTCGTTTAGCTCCTTTTACCTTTGCACTTTCCTCTAGAGGGAAGAGTTTGATTAAATATTGATAATCATAAGCGTCATACAAGGCTAGAAGCTGAAAGAGCAAGAGGTACTGAAAAAGACCGACAAACACTGTTGCAATCATGCTTTGAGGCAGAAAAATAATGATCAGCAAAGATAAAATCAACAAACGTAGACTAAGGGCAAAAAAGTCCCCATTTCTCAAATAAGAGCGCAAGAAGAGATTGTCCCAAACTTTCTCTTGGTTCTTGGACAGGCGGTTGGTCAAGAAATCTAAATAAGCTCGTCTTTTTACGCTACTTGATATTCCCTTAACATTCGTAAAGAGAGCAAAAAATTGCAAAATTCGCTGTTGACGTCTCTCTTCGTAGGCAATTAGAGACTTCCAATCAAGCCCTTCCTGCAAATAGAATTTCCGACTTTTCCATTGAAATACTAGAGCTTTCAAAGCAAATAGGAACAAACAATATAGAGCAAATCCCCATATAGGCATACCTAAAGCTAGAAAAAGAGGTGCCAAGAGAAGCAAAACCAAGGTTTGCAAAATTCCCCAAAGAATAAAAGAATTTCGCCTTTGTTTTCCGACATAGACACGGACTTCTTCTTCCTTAGCCAAAAGAAAGAGGCTATCTGGCTTTTCAAGATAGGTAGCAATCCTGCCCATAAAAATCAGGCCTAATGATAGGAAGACTAAGGCTAGCCAGATAGGCAAATGATTTTTAGGAAAATTGCGAAGCAACTGGCTGTATTGAACCGCTGTAAAGCCCAAGAAAACCATTAAAAATAGAACAAAGTGGTCATTCAGAACATAGCGCAGATATTTGACACACTGATTCCGAAAATCCAGTTTGCGCTTAGCAAATACTTCTCTCATAGGGTTGCCTCTTCTGTCAAAGCTAGATAGATTTCATTGAGACTTGCATCTGGCAATGAAAATTCTTCTCGCAACTGAGCTAAATTTCCTTTAGCCCGTACCTGACCCTTGTGCAAGATAACAAAAGAATCACACATTTTCTCTGCCGAATCAAGCACATGAGTACTCATCAGGATAGACTTTCCTTTAGCCTTTTCTTCTGCCAAGAGCTCAATCAAATCAGAAATGGCCAGAGGATCCAATCCTAAAAAAGGCTCGTCCACAATAAACAAGCTAGGGTCAATCACAAAGGCACAGATGATCATAACCTTCTGCTTCATCCCCTTTGAAAAATTGACAGGAAACCAATCTAACTTGTCTTTAAGACGGAAGATCTGAAGCAATTTATCCACTCGATCCATAGCTGTTTGCGAGTCAATGTCATAGGCCATAGCAACCGTCTCGATATGTTCCTTCAAGGTTAATTCTTCGTAGAGACTCGGTGTTTCAGGGATAAAACCAATCTTTTTGCGATAGGCTGTCCTGTCTGACTTCAGACTCAAACCATCTATCAAAATCTCCCCTTGATAAGGCGTCAATAGGCCGATTATTTCATTGATGGTTGTTGACTTTCCAGCTCCGTTTAGACCAATCAGTCCGACAAGCTGACCGTCTCCAACTTCAAAACTGACATCTTTCAAAACAGGAATATTGACATAGCCACCTGTAAGCCCTTTTATTTCTAACATTTTTTCTCCAATTTCTGGTATAATATCTGTATTGTGGGTACTGCTCTTGAGTCAACAAGACGTCTCCTTTTTAAGACGATAAGCTCAGTATTGCAGTCTCCTCTATTATATCAAAATCTAGCCAAAGAGGTGCATTTTATGACAGATTGTATTTTTTGTAAAATTATTGCAGGAGACATCCCTGCGGCTAAAGTCTATGAAGACGAAGCCGTTCTAGCCTTTCTTGATATTTCACAAGTAACGCCTGGTCACACACTTGTTGTCCCCAAGCAACACTTTCGTAACCTTCTGGAGATGGACGGAAACAGTTCTAGTCAACTCTTCGAACGTGTGCCTCAAATCGCCCGTAAAGTTATGAAAGCAACTGGTGCGGCAGGCATGAATATCATTAATAATAACGAAGAAATTGCTGGCCAAACTGTTTTTCATACCCATGTTCATTTAGCGCCACGCTATGATGAAAATGACGATTTAAAACTAACCTTTGTTGCTCATGAACCTGACTTTTCTGAACTAAGTCGCTTGGCAGCAGAAATTTCTCAAGCTATAGATTAGGAGGCTTATAATGAAATTATCTAACCTCTTTCTCTTTACCGGAGCAGCCGTCACTAGTTACTTACTGGTAAAAAATCGCGAAAGCATTACAGACGAAATCAGTGATACTGGCCAACTATTACACAAAGCACAAGACAGCCTATCTGAAATCCAAGCTAACTTAAGTTACCTAAGAGAGCAAAAAAGCACACTGGAAGATATAAGCAAAGACCTCCAATATAAGATCAATGTTTTTAACCAAGAAGCGCAAGCAAGATTTGCTGAAATTCAAGATATTTGGGAATCTTCTCCTATCAAACAAAAAAATAATTAGATTTAAAAAGAGTCAAGTTTTCAAATGCTGAAAGCTTGACTCTTTGTTATTATTGCGCTTCTGTTCCAGTCGCAGTAGATTGTTCCTGGGTCGTAGGCGTTGCTGTTGCCGTCTGATCCACTGAACTAGGTGATGTAATTGTATTCCCCTGACTGGTACTAGCCGGAGTTGAATAAGAGTAAGTATTATTTGAATAAGTCGTTTCTGTGTCCGTCGCATCCGATAAGGACGAAGAATAGCCAGCAGAAGAACTTGTTGAAGGCCCACCACTTCCATCTATTTCATCATACAAGACTGCATTGGTCTCTAATTTTGACAAAGTACTTAATCCAAGTGACTTACGCAAGATATTTTGCATTTCTAACAAGTGGTCTCGTGTCACGATTTGGTAACTTCCACCATCAGCTAGAGTCGCATCTTCGCCTCGTAATTGCTGGCTATCAATTCGTCTGAAAGCATCCTTGTAGCCCAGAAGCTGAGGTATACTTCCAGATGTTAATTCAATATTGGTTTGCATATTTGAACTAACAGCCTTCAAAATAGCTTGATAGTGACTCACACTATTTAGACTGAGAACCTTCTCAACAACTTTTTTGATCACTTCACGTTGGCGTTTTTGACGACCATAGTCTCCTTCTGGATCTTGATAGCGCATCCGAGCGTATACCAAGGCTTGGTCCCCATTAATCTTTTGAACACCCGGCTCAATCTTAGCTGTGTATTCTGGTTCATTTTCTTCGATAGAAATCGGAAAATCGAAGGTATTATTAACTGTAATGCCCCCGACAGCATCCACCAATTGAACAAGGCCCTTCATATTAATCAAAACATAGCGATCGATATGAATATTCATCATCTCTTGGATAGTGGAAATAGCCAACTTAGCACCGCCTGAAGCGTAGGCTGAGTTTAATTTTGCCTCAACTGTTTCACCATCTTTATCCTTAAATTTGGTAAGAATATCTCTTTCCAAACTCATCATAACTGTCTTCTTAGTTGTTGGATTGACGGACAGTAAAATCATACTATCACTATTTCCAGCCCAAGTATCTTCACGAGAGCCACTACCTGTATCCACTCCCATCAGAAGAATCGTCATAGGTTTTGTAGCAGAGATAACATCTGTTTCTCCTCCCAGACTCTTATAGGTCTTCGAGAGTTCTCCAGTAGACTGATCATAAATAGTCCAGGCATAGGCTCCCACTCCCATGACTGTCACCAGCAATAAACTTAAAAACATTAATAAGGTCTTTTTAAACATATATTTTTAATCTATCAGTTTTCCCATGAGGTAAACATCTAGAAATTTCCCTTCGTCTAGATAGGCTCCACGTTTTTGTAAGCCTTCAATCTCAAAGCCTAAACTTTGATAGAGATGCACTGCTCGTTCATTTCTTACTTGCACACTTAGAGCTAATTTGCGGATCACACCCGACTGGCTAGCCCAATCAATGGCTTCCTCCATGAGAATCCTACCCAAACCTTGGTTCCAGTATGATTTTCTTACAGCAATGAACAGATCGCCAATATGGCAAACACGCGCATGACGATCAGCAGTAATATTGATTAGTCCGGCCAAGTTTTCATCTAGGAAAGCCAGAATAGAAATTCGATTTTCCAAGGAAGCCTGCAAGTCTAAAAATTCAGCCATTTGCTGCACACTCATCATGACTCCCTCCTCATCCAAAGTCGTATAATCAGACTCTAGACCAATCTGACTGAGAAAGTCAATCAGAAGTTCCGCATCACTAGCTTTAGCTTCCCTCAATAGCAAATCATATTCTCTTGGCATTAACGGATTTCGCTTTCTATCTTTTGCAAGAGATCCTTTGAAGCTTGTCCAACAGCCTCGAATAAAATCCGCCTTCCGTCTTCTTCTTTGACAAGCTGAATCTTCAGGTAATCTTGTGGCAAACTATCAGCCAAAAGCTCTCCCCACTCGATAACAGTAACACCATCACCAAAGAGGAAGTCATCTAGGTCAATCGAATCGGGATCTTCTCCAATCCGGTAAACATCCAGATGATAAAGTGGCAACCGTCCTTCATACTCTCGAACAATGGTATAGGTAGGACTCTTGATCATTTGCCTAATATCCAATCCTTGAGCAATCCCCTTGGTCAGGGTTGTTTTACCAGCCCCCAGATCGCCCGATAAAATCAGCACATCTCGTGCTTGAAGTAAGCGGCCTATTTTCTGACCAATAGCAATCAGCTCATTCTCATTATGACTAAACATAAGTCTTATTATACCAGAAAAAATTTTTTCATGCATAAAATCGCAACATAAAAAAGAAGCTGGATAAATCCAACTTCTCTGATTATTTTGCCAAAGCCAGACTGACGAAGTTTAAAATGAAGAGAGCATCCAAAATCCAAATCATAGTATGAACTTCTTTGGCTTGTCCCTTTACTGTTTTAACCAGAGCGTACATGATAAAACCAGCTGCGATACCATGAGTAATGCTGTAGCTGAATCCCATGAATATTGAAGTGAAGAATGCAGGGATTGCTTCAGTCAAATCATCCCATTCGATGTTTTTCAGACTACCCAGCATCATAATTCCAACAACAATCAAAATCGGAGCTGTCGCAACAGTTGGAACGATTGCTAAGAGAGGGCTAAAGAAGCTAGATATAGCAAAACAGATTGCTACGACTAGAGCTGTCAGACCAGTTCGTCCTCCCGCTCCAATACCTGCTGCTGACTCTACATAAGTAGTAACGTTTGAGGTTCCTGCAATAGCACCAATAGAAGTCCCAATCAAGTCTGAATACAAAGCCTTATCTAATCTCTCAGATTCATGGTTTTCTCCAGAACTTGCCACAATCCCAACTTTTTCTCCTGTACCGATTAGGGTTCCGATCGTATCAAAAATATCTGTCAATGAGAAAGCCAAAATAGCCATAAAAGTCTGAGGTAAACGAGCTGTATCAGTAAAGAGAGCTCCTAAACCTTTTGGACCAATTGCTACACCAAAAATTTCTCCCAACTCTTTAAAGGCAGTACCAAGATTATTTTGACTCAAGTCAATTAAGGATAGGTTTACCAAACCAACAGAAATGGCAACCACAGTTGTAGCAAAGATGGATAGGATAACTCCGCCCTTAATTCCTTTTACTACAAAAAAGACAGTAATCGCTAAACCTACCAAGGCAACTAAAACAGCAGGATCATTAAAAGCAACTAGGCCTGGTGTAGCAGATGAGTTAGCAGTAATAGCCGATTGAGCTTTCTCGACACTTTCGCCAGCAACTGTATAGGTCCCCGGGTCAATAGAAAACTTCAATAAGCCTGCATTTTTAATCCCTACATAGGCTAAGAAAACACCAATACCAGCTGAAATTGCAGCTCTTAAGGATCCTGGAATAGACTCAATAATGGTCTTCCGAATCTTGGTCAAGGTAATAATCAAAGAAATGATTCCACAGATGAAGACCATTCCCAAGGCTTCCTGCCAAGTATAGCCTAAACTAAAGACAACTGTAAAGGTGAAGAAGGCATTCAGACCCATCCCAGGTGCTTGTGCGTAGGGCAGATTAGCATAAAAGGCCATCATCAAGGTACCAGCCACAGCACCAATAATTGTTGCTAAAAATACTCCTTGTGCTGGCATACCAGTTTGAGATAGCATTGCTGGATTGACAAAGAGAATATAACTCATCGCAAAGAATGTTGTTAAGCCAGCGAGAATTTCTGTACGAACGGTCGTACCATTCTCCTTTAATTTAAAAAGCTTGTCCAATTCATAACTCCCATCTATAGACAAAGATTTTAGTTCGTTTTAAACGAACAACGAATCCATTATAACAAAAAAACATTCATCTTTTCAAGACAAATGTTTATATTTTTATTATTTTTTATCATCTCTTACCATAAAAACCAAACTCATGAACTGAATAAATGTAAACCCCAGTATAAAAAACAAGCGTTCCCTTTGAAAAGTAGCTAATAACTTCTCAACTACTTGACTGGGATTATTAATTAAATCCCACGTATTTAAGCGGTCATAACGACCGATATAAATTGCTAAACTAGAGATAAAAGAGAGGCCACCTGTTACGAGTAAGTCCAGCCACCAAGTTAATCTCAAACGCCCTCTAATAATGATCCAACTTTCAATTCCACAGTATACACCAAACAAGATGCTTGGAACAAAAGCCATAAACAAATGCAAACTAGTCTTATTCCATAAGGTATCTCCAACCCAATGCATATGAACAATATCAGTTATCATATAAAAAGTATTGGGATAAAAGACCAGCCAAAGGATGAAAAATACGGGAAATAACCAAGCCTGTTTAAAATAACGAGTCAAAATAGCAAAATCATAAGCAATCAAAGCCAGCATCATGTTCCAGACTAAGTCAGGACCTGACTTAGTTATTCCTTCCATGTATACTAACAAGGAAATCAATAGAAAAAATAAATGAATCATGAAAATTTTACGCATACAAGAAAACTCCTCACTTAGAAATAAAAAGTCCAACCAGATGTAATTGTTCATTACAACCGTCTGCCTCGACCTTTGGAAATTCATTATAACACAAATCACTACCATTAAACTTAAAATCTGCTATAATAGGAACTATCATACATGAAGAGGATTTAACATGGCGCATAAAATTATTGCTGTAGACCTAGATGGTACTTTGCTTAATTCGCAAAGTCAATTGTCAGATTTTACTAAAGAGACCATAAAAAAAGTCGCTCAAAAAGGTCATAAGGTCATCATTACAACTGGTCGCCCCTACCGCATGGCTCACCAGTACTATGAAGAATTGGGGCTGGATACTCCTATGATTAACTTCAATGGCTCTCTAACACATCTACCAGGTAAAAAATGGAAATTTGAACAATCTTTGACAGTCGATAAATCATTTCTAATTGATATGGTTGCTCGAGAAGAAGAAATTGAAGCAGACTTTATTGCCGGTGAGTACCGCAATAAATTTTACATTACCAACACCAACGAAGAAATTGCCAATCCTCAATTATTTGGCGTAAATGCTTTTGTCCCTGAGAATCAGTTTAACCCTCAGCTCGTCACTAAGAATCCTAGTGTCATTCTCTTGCAGACACGAGCAGAAGATAAATATGCCCTAGCCGATCAAATGAGTTCATTTTACCAACATGAGCTTACCATCAATACCTGGGGCGGACCTCTCAACATTCTTGAATGTACTCCCAAAGGAGTCCACAAGGCCTTTGCCTTGAAGTATCTTTTAAATATAATGAATGTTGACCGTAAAGATTTGATTGCTTTTGGTGATGAACACAATGACACTGAAATGTTAGAGTTTGCTGGTACTGGCTATGCTATGAAAAATGCGAATACTAGTCTCCTGCCTTTTGCTGATCAACAACTGGGGTTAACAAACGATCAGGACGGTGTGGCCCATGAACTAATGAGATTGTTCCTTTAAGCACCTAACCTATAAATAAAAATCAACACCACAAGACAGAGATTTTGTGGTGTTTTTCAATGTTTTAAAAAATTAGAATAACAAAAAAGAATTGGCCTTGTATGCAACAAAACCAAATCTTTCTTTCCCAATCGTAATCAAAGACCTAATCAAACCAAGAGATTGTATAGGCTCTCATTACCATGAAGATTAATGTAGCCAGGATCAAACTCTGATAAGCGTGAAAGCAAAGCTTCATAATCATTCTTATCACCCAGAGCAATACCGATTAAAACCGGACCTGTTCCCTTGTTGGCACGTTTTATATATTCAAAACGCGTGATATCATCGTTGACACCTAAAATGTTATTCACAAATTCTCGAAGAGCACCCGGACGTTGTGGGAAATTAACCACAAAATAGTGCTTAATTCCATCGTAAATAAGGGCGCGTTCTTCCATTTCTTGCATCCGGTTGATATCATTGTTACCCCCTGAAATAATGCAGACAACGTTTTTTCCTTTGATTTCTTCTTTCATTACCTCTAACGCTGCAATGGAAGCTGCACCTGCTGGTTCAGCAATGATTCCTTGTTTGGAATACATATCAATCAAGGTCTCTGAAATCAGGCCTTCATCCACACCAACCAGTTTATCAACATATTTACGAGCTACTTCATAAGTTGATTGCCCAACCTTTTGGACAGCAATTCCGTCCGCGAATTTGTCAATTTCCTCTAACTTAACTGGCTCTCCGTGATCAAAGGCGGCTTGCATACTCTGAGCACCCGAAGCCTCAACTCCAATCACTTCCATTCCAGGTGCAACATACTTAATATAAGTTGAAACTCCTGAAATCAGACCTCCCCCACCAACTGGAACGAAGATCTGATCAAAATCAACACCTTCTTCTTGGGCTTGTTCATGGATTTCGTAAGCCACCGTTCCTTGACCAGCCTGAACATTTAGATCATCAAAAGGATCAATGAAGGTTAGTTTTTCTGATTTGGTAAATTCTTGTGCGGCCTTAGCAGAGGCATCAAACGTATCTCCTACCAACTTAATGGTTACATAATCGCCACCAAAAAATCGCACTTGTCCAATCTTTTGCTGGGGTGTCGTAACAGGCATAAATATCGTCGCTGGGATTTTCATCTCATGGCAAGTAAAAGCTACTCCCTGCGCGTGATTTCCAGCAGAAGCACAGACCACTCCTCTTTTTTTATCCTCTTCAGATAGCTGGTGAATGGCGTAATACGCACCACGAATCTTAAAGGAGCGTACCTTTTGCATATTTTCCCGCTTCAGATAAACTGTCGCCCCATATTTTTCAGATAAATAACGGTCAAAATCCAGTGGAGTCCGTTCAACTACATTTTTTAATACTTGATGGGCTTTAAAAATATCTCTAGCTGCAAGCATACAATTCCCTTCTTTATGTATTATCCTTTTTATGTATTATCCTTGTAAGCGTGGAAATCAATTAACCACACCAAAGCCAATCCCAGCTGTTACCATTTTTTTAACAAGGAATCTGGCATCATTAAATACAGCAAGTTTTCATTTGATAAGAAAGGAGGCAGGAAATTCATTTCTCTGCCCCATCTGTTTCTTTCTTTACCGATTAGTTGTAGATTTTAAATGCGTCGTCGTCATTTTTACCAACAAATGGCATTGCTTTACGCAATTCAGCACCTACTTTTTCGATTTCAAGGTTGGCTGCTTGTTCACGGTAAGCAGTGAGTTTTGGACGGCCAGCCTTGTAGTCATTTACAAAGTCATTTGCAAATTTACCATTTTGAATGTCTGCCAAAACAGCCTTCATGTTTTCTTTGACTTGCTCAGTAATTACACGTGGGCCTGATACGTAATCACCGTATTCAGCAGTATTTGAAATTGATTGGCGCATTTTTTTGAATCCACCCTCGTAGATCAAGTCAACGATCAATTTCATTTCATGAAGAACTTCAAAGTAAGCCAATTCAGGAGCGTAACCTGCTTCTGTCAATACTTCAAAACCTGCTTCGATAAGGGCAGTCAAACCACCACAAAGAACAGCTTGTTCACCAAAGAGATCTTCTTCAGTTTCTTCTTTGTAAGTTGTTTCAAGCAAACCAACACGAGCTGCACCAACACCTTTACACCAGTCCATAGCAATGTTTTTCGCATTTCCTGTTGCATCTTGGTAGACTGCATAAAGAGCTGGAACACCAAATCCTTCTTCAAAAGTACGACGAACCAAGTGACCAGGACCTTTAGGGGCACACATAAAGACATCTACATCAGCAGGAACTTTGATAAATTCAAAATGGATATTGAAACCATGGGCAAATCCAACTGCATTACCAGCTTCCAAGTTTGGAGCGATTTCTGCTTCGTAGAGTTCTTGTTGAATTTCATCTGGCGCCAAAATCATGATGACATCAGCCAACTTAGCTGCCTCTGCTACTGTGTAAGTATCAAAGCCATCTTCTTTAGCCTTATCGAATGACTTACCAGGGCGAACACCGATAATCACATCATGGCCTGTATCACGCAGGTTTTGGGCATGAGCATGACCTTGTGAACCATAGCCGATTACGGCAATTTTCTTACCGTCAAGCGCTGCTACTTTTACATCTTTTTCGTATTCCATTTGAACTGCCATAGTTTTTCTCTCTTTTCTATTTTTTATTGCCTTATAGGCTGGTTTAACAAATTTAAGCTGGATTTTTTACTCAATGAAAATCTAAGAGTATTAGTCGCGGGTAAATCCAGTTGCACCCGTACGAGCGATATTTTTGATCCCATATGGCCGAATCACTCGCAATAAAGCTTCACTCTTTTCAGCATTTCCTGTCATCTGAATGGTAATTGAGTTTGGAGCCACATCCACTACCGTTGCACGGAAAGGTTGGATAATGGCTAGGATCTCTGCACGCTTCTCAGCTGGAGCTGAAACCTTAACCAGAATCACTTCACGCTCTAAGTGAGGACGGTCTGTGATATCACGAACTCGAATCACATCAATTTGACGATTAAGCTGCTTGATAATCTGCTCTACTTCTGCCAATGAGGCCACATCAATGATGATGGTAATACGAGATACTTCAGGATTCTCCGTCGTTCCAACTGATATACTCTCAATATTAACCTGACGTCTGGAAAGAACACCAGTGAAGCGATTTAGAACACCCGAACGATTTTGGAGTTTAGCTGTCAACATTCTACGCATGGAACTTCACCCCCAACATCTCATGATTGCTCTTACCAGCTGGTACCATTGGCAAAACGTGCTCCTTACGAGAAATGTCCACCTCGATAAACATTGGTATATCTTCCTTCAGCACTTCCAAATCCTGAGCAATAGTCTCTGGATTGTCAAATTTATAAGATTTAACACCATAGGCCTGAGCCATGAGCTGGAAATCTGGCAAAGTATCAAAGACTGACTCAGAGGTACGACCATCATAGAAAGCTTCCTGCCACTGCCGCACCATTCCTAGTGAATGATTGTTTAGCATGATGACCTTAATCGGAACCTTATAGATATTGAGAATAGCCATCTCTTGGTTTGTCATCTGATAGCCACCATCACCAACAAAAAGGATAACTTCCTTTTCTGGGTTAGCAATCTTGGCACCAATAGCAGCAGGAACTCCAAATCCCATGGTTCCTAAACCACCAGAAGTAACCAATTGACGCTCGTTTTGATATGGATAATATTGAGCTGCCCACATTTGGTGTTGCCCTACGTCTGTTACAACAATGGCATCCCCATTTGTCAACTCTCCGATGCGTTCAATTACTGCTTGAGGTTGAACCACGCGCTCCTTCTTATCATAAGACCGAACACGATTTTTATCTTTCGTAACTTTTTCAATCCACTTTTCAGTATTATTATGAACTGTTGGTTCTGCTAGAAGCATCTGTAAAGCTTTTTTAGCATCGCCCACTACAGGAATATCTGCACTGATAATCTTACCAATCTCAGCAGGATCAATATCGATATGAGCAACCTTGGCATTCTTAGCAAAAGTCTTGGGATTTCCTGTCAAACGGTCATCAAAACGACAACCGATGCTAATCATAAAGTCCGCTTCAGTCATGGCAATGTTAGCCGCAAAGGAACCATGCATCCCCCCCATTCCAAGAAAAAGTGGGTGGCTTGTTGCAATAGTCCCTTGACCCAAAAGGCTGGTCACAACAGGGATTTGATAGCGTTCTGCAAATTCATTTAATTCTTTAGAAGCTTCTGCGTAACTGATACCTCCACCTGCCAACAAAACTGGTTTCTTGGCTTTAGATAGTTGTTTCAAGATTTTCTTGATCTGCATATCGTTGGGCACAAGCGTTGGTTGGTAACTTGGTAAATTCACCTCTGGAGAATAGATGAAGTCTGTTTCCAAGGCAGATACATCCTTAGGCAAGTCAATGACGACTGGACCAGGACGACCAGTTGTTGCAATATGGACAGCTTCAGTGATAATTCGTGGAATATCAGCCGTCTCACGTACCTGGTAATTGTATTTGGTAATTGGCATCGTAATACCAACAATATCCGCCTCCTGAAAGGCATCCTTCCCAATTCCTGCCCGAGCAACTTGTCCTGTAAAGACTAAAAGAGGAACGCTATCGCTCATAGCATCAGCGATCCCTGTAATAGCATTTGTTGCTCCAGGCCCACTAGTGACAATAGCGACACCCAACTTCCCAGTTGATTTGGCATAACCTTCAGCTTCATGCAAGCAACCTTGCTCATGGCGACCTAGAATATGGCGAATACCTTTAAAATTATAAATCGCATCATACAAAGGCAAGACTGCACCACCAGGATAACCAAAAACTGTGTCTATACCAAGTTCTAACAAGGTTTCTAAAACAAGTTCAGAACCATTTTTTGGTTCTTTTAATTTGATTTGCTTCACATGTTCCTCCCTCATAGATAAATTCCGAATTGTCAAAAAATTCTAACTTCTGCTACCAATAATAACATTTTTCCCCAATAAATCAAGAAAAAAGTAGCTATTCTTTTTATTTTTTAATAAAGCACAGAAGCAAGTCTCACATCCTAAAAGTCTTTATAGATATATCTCTCAAGCTCTTAGTCCTATCTTGACATCACTTTTTTCAAAAACGTATACTTTATGTTACCATTTTTCATCATAATGTCAAGGAATTTTCAGAAAATTTAGTATTTTGGGACAGATTATTTTTTCACAAACTTTGATTAGCCCTAGCTAAGAAAATCTAAAACTTCTAGACTCCTTCTCCTACACACAAAAAAGAGTCAGGACTAAAAGCTAGTCCTAACTCCGTTATTTATATAGCAATGAGAAAGATTTCTTCTCATACAGTATGGAATTCTCTACTGGCAATATCAAGCAAGGAGAAATCCATTGTTCATTAATTAGTCGTTTCGACCAAATAAACGAAGAAGGCTGAGGAAGAGGTTGATAAAATCAAGATAAAGACTCAAAGCAAGGGATACTGCCCAGCCATTTTCAACCTGACCATTTGACCGTTCGTACACGTAACGAATTTTTTGATTATCCCATGCAATCAAACCTGAGAAGATGATAACACCTGCGATACTAATCAGGAAGTCAAAACTTCCATTTCTTAAGAAGATATTCACAACACTAGCAATAATCAAACCAAACAAGGCAGCTCTCAATGCTCGTCCCATTCCAGAAAGATCTTTCTTAGTCACCTTTCCGATAAAGGCCATCGCAAAGAACATAGCTGATGCCGTTACAAATGCAGATAAGACAGATGATTGAGTATAAAGTGCAAGAACCACACTTAAGGTAAAGCCATTTAATGCAGAATAAACTAGAAAGAGTGGTAAAGCTGCAGGGCTATTTTTAACTGCCATACCAGAAGCCGCAAAGACTAAAATAAGTTCAGCAGCAATAGCCACATAGAATATCCAAGTAGAGCCCATCAATACAGAAACAATAACTGACTGAAACATACTCAACATCAGTGCCGACACTATCGCTGAAATTCCAAGTCCGACTCCAACAAGAGAATAAATCTTTGCATAAAAAGTATTGATGCCACTTGCATCTTGAATGATTGTACGATTGTTCATAACATCTCGTCTCCTTTTTAATTCTTTAACATCTTACGATGAAATAACTTTCGATTACGAATCTTTTGTCTCCACGGAGAGGTTGCTTCTTTAATTGCCCAGTATTTATCAACAAGAGTTACAATATAAGCTTCCTTATAGCGTGGTGGCGCAATTGTTAAGCCCCACATATGCTTAATGATAATATCTTCTTCGACTTTGTTCAATTTGGTTAGCTTCCGAGCATTCCGAACCGCCAAACGGGGATGAACCCAAGCATGGCTTTTCTTAAATTTAGTCACCCGCCAATCATAATAGAACAAATCATGAAGAAGAGCACCTCTAGCTGTACTGCGCTTATTCCAGCCCAATTTTTTCGCAATCTTATAACTAGTATAACTTACATTGATAGAATGTTCAAGCCGATTGGAATGCAAATGATGTGGAATACCCTTCAAGCGCTGGACGCTGGGCTTCTCAATCAAATGTCCCACGTAGGCCATAAACTCATCATCATTTTGATAAGGCATAGAATCACCTCCATTTGCCTTTATTATAACCTAATTCCTAAATTTTAGCTTAAATAAAAGATTAAAATTCCAGCTGCTACCGCCACATTTAAACTTTCAGCCTTCCCCTTCATAGGGATATGGACCAACTGATCGGCTACAGCTTCTATCATAGAACTAATCCCCTGTCCTTCATTGCCCATCACTAAGATAAAGTTTTGGCTCCCTTTTAATTTTTGGTAATCGATTGAATCATCAGAAAGGGTAGAAGCAAAAATAGGAAGATCTGATTTTTTTGCCAAGTCAATCAAGTCAGTTGTTGCTAGACGATAGATTGGAAGATGAAAATGACTCCCCTGCATGGACCGTAAGGTCTTCAGATTGTACAAATCAGCCGAATGTTCAGAGATAAAAATCCCATCAAAACCTGCTGCATCTGCTGTCCGAATAATCGTCCCTAGATTCCCCGGATCCTGAACATCTTCTAGAAAAAGATATTTGCCTGACAGTTTCTCTGGCAAGACTTCTTGCTGAAGCCTAACCTCAGCCACGATTCCTTGAGGAGTCTTGCTATCAGCCAAATCCCTCAGCAAGTCAGGGCTCAACCAATATACCTGTTTACACCCAGACAGGCGATCCGCATATTCTGGCAAAGCAAAAATAGAGATAATTTCAGCCCCACTCGAAAGAGCCTCTTCAAACAAATGCCAACCTTCTATCAAATAGGAATCTGTTCTGTATTTCTTTTGATGGAGTTTTTTAGCTTTTTTTACCACATTATTAGCTTTAGAGGTTATAATATTCATAAGAATAGTATAGCATAAATTTTAAGAATAAAACTCATGCTCAAGTCGGATATAAAAAGGAGGCTGACATGCAAAAAGTTAAAATGATTGCTCAAGGACGGGTCCAAGGAGTTGGTTTTCGCTGGGGAGTCTATTCCCTTGCTTTAGAAATCGGTGGCATTACAGGGCGTGTATGGAATAATGAGGATGGGACTGTCAGTATTCTTGCCCAGGCAGACAGCCCCGCTTCTATGGCTAAGTTTATTCAAGAAATCCGAAAAGGTCCCACACCATTTTCTAAGGTAAGTTATCTGGATGTAACAATGGCCAATTTTGATTCTTTCTCAGATTTCAAAATTTCAAATTAGGTCTAGGGAACTATTGTATATTTAAGAAAAAAACAGTAGAATAGAAAGGTATCATTTTAAAAAGGAATATAGAATCGTGAAAACATTTAAACGTTTATTATTTTCAGGAATGGGCTTAACCCTTCTTCTGATTCTCTCTGGTTGTGTCCAGACCAATAAACAAGGTCAACCAACAGGTCAAGGCTTTGTTTATCAATTCTTGGTTGCTCCTATGAGTCAAGTCATCAAATACTTTGCCAGTGATTTAGGCTTGGGCTTTGGTCTTGCTATCATTTTGGTGACAGTTATCGTCCGCTTGATCATTTTGCCACTTGGACTTTATCAATCTTGGAATGCAACCTATCAGTCCGAAAAGAGAAATTATTTGAGTCCAATTTTTACTCCTATCAATGAACGCATGAAAAATGCGGAAACTCAGGAAGAGAAATTAGCAGCCCAACAAGCTTTAATGGCCGCTCAAAAAGAAAATGGACTCAGCATGTTAGGCGGTGTTGGATGTTTACCTCTCTTAATCCAAATGCCTTTCTTCTCAGCACTCTTTTATGCAGCTCGCTACACTAAGGGAATTGCGGAAAGTTCATTCTTAGGAATCAATCTTGGTCAACAAAGTATGATTCTTATAGTTGTCGTCGGAGTTCTTTACTATGTTCAATCACTTCTATCACTCGTTGGACTAGATGAAGAACAAAAAGAACAAATGAAGAAAATGATCTATGTGAGCCCACTCATGATTGTCGTCTTCTCTCTTACCGCTCCAGCTGGTGTTACCCTTTACTGGGTAGTCGGTGGTTTTGTTCAAATCTTGCAACAGTTCATCATCAACTTCTTTATCCGCCCTTATATGAAGAAACGAGTAGCAGAGGAGTACGAAAAGAACCCACCTAAAACCATGTCAGCCAATGCTTATTTGAAAGACGTTACACCAAAAGCAAACCAGGCTATTGATAACCGTCCTAACAATAACAAAAAGAAAAAGAATCGTAACGCTGGCAAACAACGTTCAAGATAAAGAAAAACCTTTCCGTTAGTAGCGGAAAGGTTTTTTTCTTTACACAAGCCGCTGACTGGATGGCATTGTCTATAGATACCCCAAAATGGTAAGTAATTTCCTTTTTTTAAGCGAGAGATTTCTTAAGAAAATTGTTGGTTCTACTAGCGACCACCAGGAATTGGCCAAAACCAAAAAAGAAGTGAAGGCTAACGTATTTTTACCCTAATACTTGAAAATATGATACCTAGATTTCTTCCAATAGCATAAAGCCCCTTTACAACAAGCTCCTTCTCTTTATTGATTGTATTTGATTAAGACAAGCAGACCGGAAGCAAGTACCGTTAATAGACTAAGGGCATTTAACTTTAAGGGATTAATCTTATAAAAGAAGGATAACAGCAAAAGAACTCCATTACTGAGGATTAGTAAACGATAAAATTCTCCCTGTATTTGTTGCCACTTTTTTAGTGAAGAAAAAGCAATAGGAAAACGCAGTCCTATCGCTGCATTTCGACTTGGAAAGTATCTATTGAGGATCCATAAAATAAGTGAGAACAAGAAGATAAGCTTGACTAGCATCAGTATCCCTTTCGTTAAAGCATTTTCTAAGAACATTATACTCTTTTTGCATGAAAGTTCAAGACGAAAAAAACGAGCTTCTGCCCGTTTTTTTAAAGTTATTTAGTTTTTTCAACCTTAAGGATTTTAACATCATAACTTCCAACTGGCGTTTCAACAGTTGCGATGTCCCCTTTTTTCTTACCAATCAAAGCTTGGCCAATAGGACTTTCATTTGAAACCTTACCGGCAAAGGCATCTGCACCAGCTGAACCTACAATGATATAAACCTCTTTTTCAGTTTCACCGACTTCTTGAATCGTTACAGTCTTACCGATTCCTACTTCATCTTTAGCAACTGCATCACTATCTACAATTTCTGCATAGCGAATTTTAGTTTCCAAGCTTGAAATTTGACCTTCTACAAAGGCTTGTTCATCTTTAGCTGCTTCGTACTCACTGTTTTCAGACAAATCTCCATATGAGCGAGCAATTTTTATTCTCTCTACTACCTCAGGTCGACGGACCAATTTCAATTCTTCTAGTTCTTTTTCTAGTTTTTCCTTTTCCGCAAGGGTCATTGGATATGTTTTTTCTGCCATTTTTATTTTTATCTCGTTTCTATAAAATCTTTAAAATAAAATTGAGGGTGGACACAACAAACTAATAAGCCTTAGAGTTCTGTCCCACTCCCAATTTTTAATTTGAACTGCTTGATTGTGTTAATTTGCTATTGACATGCTCTTCAACATTTTTTGCATGCTCTTCATAGGTTGTTGCAAAGTAGACTGTTCCAGTCTCAGTATTGGCAACAAAGTAAAGGTAATCTGTCTTGTTTGGATTAACAGTTGCTTCAATCGCTGAAAGACTTGGACTATCTACAGGACCTGGCATCAAACCTGGATTTTTATAAACATTAAATGCTGAATCAATATTAGTATCGATTGCTGCATCTTCTGCTAAGGTTGTTTTTTTGCCAAGTTTGCCTTCCGCATAAAGAATCGCAATATTACTTTGAAGTGGCATCCCTTGGTTCAATCGGTTATAGAAGACACTTGCAATATTCTTGCGGTCTTCATCCGTTGAGCCTTCTTTTTCAACCAAGGAAGCCAGTGTCAGAACATCATTCACTGTTAGATTTTTACTTTCTAACACTTCGTAATAGGTGCTCAACTTGCTATCCATAGTTGCCAGCATTTGATCAATCAGAGTTTCTGCTGTTGTGTCACTCGTGTAATTATAGGTTGCTGGGAAGAGATAACCTTCCAAACGGTATTTGACTCCACTATCCTTGGCCGGAAGTCCGCTCAATAATTTAGGATATTTGGCCACCATTTTGCTAATAAAGCTTTCATCCTGCACTTTGGATAGAAAATCCTTCGCACTAATGGATACCTTTTTATTACCACTTTTCTCAACCGCTTCAGCTATTTGATTCAAAGTATATCCTTCTGGGACAACTAACTTGCCAAGAGTTGGTGGCTGAGGAGTATCAGTCCCACCTTTTTGCAAAGCTTTCGCAATGGTGTCTAGGTCCATACTCTTTTGAAGATTATAGTAGCCAGATTGGAAGTTAGCATAGCTCTTAAACTTACTGTAGTAATTGAAGACTTGACCGCTCTTAATCAGTCCTTTCTTCTCCAAAATCGACCCAATTTCCTTAGCACTTGATCCGGCAGGAATCTCAAGAGTTACATATTCAGTATCATTAGCATTGACTGGCTTTAAGGCGGAATCAATATAGCTGTACACAAAGGCACCTGTTACTGCCAAAGTAACCAATAAGAGGGCAATAATCGTCCATACAATTTTTTTCGCTACATTGTTTTGACGTTTTTTCTTATTAGCTTGTCTTTCTTTTGCAGATCGAGACAAGGTTTCTTTAGAAGCTAAATCATCTCTTCTATATGTTGCAGTCTTCGCCAAGGGCTCTTCTTTTGACACATTTGGCTCTTTAGATTGGTTTTTATAGGAAACCTTTACTGGAACTTTAACGGATTCAGGCTCATCAAAAAAACTATCTGATTTTTGCGAAGCCGTTGTCTCAGCTTGACTTTCATTTGCTGAATCAGCTGATAGAGAATCTTTTCCTAGAACCTCAGCTAGGGAAGAATCACCCTGTTGCAGTAGTTCAGAAAGGGAAGGATCCTCTTTGGTTTTTTCTTCCGCTAATGCTTTATCTACTTGTTCAGATAGAGAAGGACCTTCTTCATTGGAAGATGCTTCATTTTTTTGAGAGTTAGCAAACTCTTTTAAAATCTGCTCTTTAAAGCTCAACTTTTTTTCGTTATCTTGTGAATTTTCAGTCAAAAATTTGACCTCCTTCTTCATAATCCTTAACATTATATCTTAAAACTTTGATAAATGCAATAAGATTAGGCTTTCTTTCATAATATATTAAATTAATTAGTCCTTAGAAGGAACTTCCCAGACCATATCATACCAAACTTCATCCGCATAAGTTGACTTAGACAGTCCATGATCCCTAAAGCCATGCCTTTCATAATAGGCTGTTAAATAATCATGACAGGTCAGATTGATACCATCACGTCCATTTGAAATGGCGATTTCTTTCATTGCTTCCAGAAGCCTACGACCAACACCCATACTCTGAGCTTCTTTGGAAACCGAAAGACTGGTTATTGAAATATAACCCCCTGCTTGATGGCTGAAATCTTCAATCTCCTTTGTAAAGGAGATATCCAAGAGGTAGCGTTCCGGTCTCACTGGACCTTCAATAAAGCCTAAAATTTGTCCATCTTTCTCAGCAATAAGGAAAGTTTCGGGTAAGAGTTCGATGTGCCTAGCCAACAATTCCTGACTCATAGCCTCTTCAGGACTAAAATTTTCACATTCAATCTTGTAAATGGCAGGTAAATCGGTTAAATCGGCAAGTCTTATCTTCATGATTTACTCCTTAAAATAGTGATTCTCCCAAATCATCTCAATGTGTGGTTCATCTCCATAAGTAGTCTCAAAAATTCCTGAGTCAGAAAAACCATTCATGACAAAATAGGAAAGCAAATGATCCTTACAAGCTAGATAGATTCCTTGGTTTTGAAGATCAACTACTACTTCCTTCATAGCCGCAAGCAAGAGAGTACCAACTCCCTGACCCTTAAAATCTGGATTAATCGAAAGTCTCAGAAGAAATATGAAGTTAGATTTGTCTAAATTTCTCATTCCCTTTACTAGGCAATCTGCTGACTGGTGATGTGAAGAAACCGCTGACCCAATGATGTAGCCAGCGATTTCTCCATTCAAATCAGCGATTAAAAAAGAATTTGGAATCTTTTCAATTTGTTCTTTTAGTTTCTCAGGGCTAGTAGCTTCTTCTCCCAAGAAATTGGCTTGCTCAATCCGAACTATTTCCTCCAAATCAAGCAACTTGACTTGTCGAATTCGCATTGGTGATTCCATAACGACTCCTTCTTATTGAACATTGCTAGTCAAATTAGACAAGAGACGTTCAAATGAATATTCATAGGTCTGGATATCTCCAGCTCCCATAAAGACATAGACAGCATTGTCATGGTCTAAAAGTGGAGATACATTATCTACACTTACAACTTGAACACGTTTAACAATTTTTTCAGCTAGGTCTTCGACTTTGACATCTCCATGATCCACCTCACGAGCTGAACCGTAGATTTGAGCTAAATAAACGGCATCCGCCTGATTCAAGGCATCAGCAAATTCATCCAAAAGGGCAATAGTGCGAGTGAAGGTGTGCGGTTGGAAGATTGCCACGATTTCCTTGCTTGGATATTTCTGACGAGCTGCATCTAAAGTCGCAATAATTTCAGTTGGGTGATGAGCAAAATCATCAATAATGACAGTACCGTTAACAACCTTTTCAGTGAAGCGACGTTTTACACCAGCAAATGTTTTCAGGTGTTCTCTGACCAAGTTCAAGTCAAAACCTGATACATACAAGAGTCCAATAACAGCTGTCGCATTCATAATATTATGACGTCCAAAAGTCGGAATATGGAATTCACCTAACTCTTGACCACGGTAAGAAACTTTAAAAGTAGAACCTGTTGTTGAACGTAGCAAATCATGGGCAACAAAATCGTTTTCCTTTTCAAAGCCATAATAATAGATCGGTGCTTCTGACGTGATACGACGTAATTGCTCGTCCTCTCCATAAATGAAAAGCCCTTTGGTAATTTGCTTGGCGTAATCATTAAAAGCGTTAAAGACATCTTCTAGACTAGTAAAGTAGTCAGGATGGTCAAAGTCAATATTCGTAATAATAGAGTATTCTGGATGATAAGGCATGAAGTGGCGCTCGTACTC
The DNA here is from genome assembly GCF_001807785.1 of Streptococcus sp. HMSC10A01. NCBI lineage: Bacteria > Bacillati > Bacillota > Bacilli > Lactobacillales > Streptococcaceae > Streptococcus > Streptococcus sp. HMSC10A01. The sequence goes on from NZ_KV790983.1 coordinate 97,658, forward strand.
ATCAGACTCAAAAACAAAGTACTTAGCACCTGCTGAACCGCGACCTGTTCCATCTCCGATCAAATAACTCGTATCGGTAATGTTGGATAAGACATGAGAGAGAATTCCTGTTGTAGAAGTCTTTCCATGGGCTCCGGCCACTCCAAAACTGACAAAATCACGCATAAAGCTACCCAAAAATTCGTGGTAACGTTTATAGCTAATTCCGTGTTCATTTGCATAGGCAATCTCTACATTATTATCTGGCCGAAAGGCATTTCCAGCAATGATTTCATAATCAGCCTGAATGTTCTTTGCATCAAAAGGCAGAATTTTTATCCCTGCCTGCTCAAGTCCTCTTTGAGTGAAATAGTATTTGTCCACATCACTCCCCTGAACCTTGTGGCCCATTTGGTGCAACATCAAAGCCAAGGCACTCATACCTGAGCCCTTAATTCCGATAAAATGATAGATTTTTGTCATGAGTATGATTCTTTCCTTTCCTGTTGAGGGAGTCCTCCCCCAAACTCCGAATAATTCGAATGCCACTTAAAAGCAAAACGAAGAAACTAGAAAGCAGATGCTCTAGTTAAAAATTTAGCTAACAATCTTCTAGATAGATATTAAGGTCTATTGCTACTAAGCTTGATCAAAGCGTGTCAAATTCAATTCAGCCGCAACTTTATTTTCTTTTTTATCGCGCAACTCTTTTTTATTGTAGACTTGGCTTGTCTTCAAAAAATCATAGTTGTTTTTCTTTTCAGTCTTTGGCGCTTCGACTTGGACAACTGGCTCTGCAGATAAATCAGCTACAATATAGTCTTCTTGCTTCAAGTGCTGACCATATTTTGCAAATTCACCTGGGTTTTCTTTTTGGAAAAAGGCAGTTGGCTGAGTTTTTGTCGCCGTAGACTTCCGCGCAGAAAAGCCAATTTTGCTACGATGTTTTTTTGAAACGGCATCACTGGTCAAGTAGGAAGCAGAGCGTTTCTTTTTCAAATCAGCTCTAGCCTCTTCTCTTGCCACCTCGGCATAACTTTTTTCTTGAACTTTAGGCGAGATGGATTGATTCACCTTGTCGGCAATTACTTGTTTTCGTTTTTCTGACTGTGAAGATGGAATAGGCTGAGCTACCGCTTTACTCGACGAAGAAGAATCAGCAAAAGTCTTCTCCTGATAGTCACCTTTGATATTACTAATAAAGTCAAATTCATCATAGAGATCCATATGAGGAACTTCTGAAAAAATTGCTTCGTTGTCAGAGATTAGAGGAAACTTGGTCTTTGTCATGCTTTTTTCCTTTCAACACTTCATTATAAACTATTCTGGTCGATTTGAAAACTATTCTATTGAAATTCCTAGGATTTCTCGGATATCTGCTAGCGTCAGACTTGAACGTGATTCCGTTCCATCCAAAATAGTAGAAATTAAATTTTTCTTACTTTCCTGCAACTCTTGAATTTTTTCTTCAATAGTTCCACGAGTAATCAGGCGGTAAACTTCCACATTTCTCTCCTGTCCCATTCGATGCGCTCGCCCAATAGCTTGGGCTTCAACAGCTGGATTCCACCAAAGATCGACCAGAATAACGGTATCAGCACCTGTCAGATTGAGACCTACACCACCAGCTTTCAAGGAAATTAGAAATGCTTCCTTTTGACCATCATTAAAAGCGGTTGTCATTTCTTGACGATCCTTAGCCGGAGTAGAACCGGTTATTTTAAATGATTCCATTTCAAGACTTTGTAGTTCCTGCTCAATCAGATCTAACATACCTCTAAATTGAGAAAAAATCAATACTCGATGATTGCTAGAGTGAATTTGTTCTAAAAGCTCTCTCAAACTATCTAGTTTTCCGCTATCCCCCTGATACTCATCTAAAAAGAGAGCAGGGGTGTCGCAGATTTGACGCAGGCGCATGAGACCAGATAGGATCTCTATCTTATCTCGGTTCAGTTCTTCATCCGTTGCAGAGCGCATGCGTTCCTGCATTTGCTGCAGTTGTGCCAGGTAAATCGCCTTTTGGCTATCCTGTAAGTCGTTTCGATAAACGACTTCTGTCAGATCCGGCAATTCTTGAAGAACATCTTCTTTCTTACGGCGCATGATAAAGGGTTGAACATAACGTGCCACTAGATCTGCTGGCATTTTTAAAAATTCCTTTTTAGTAGGTAATAAACCAGGGAGAACAATTTGAAAAATAGACCACAATTCACCCATATGGTTTTCAATTGGCGTCCCAGATAAGGCAAAAGTATTTTTTACTTCAAAATTTCGTAAATGCTGAGCAATCTTCGTTCGATCATTCTTCATGACCTGTGCTTCGTCTAAAATCAGATAATCAAAAGTCAGACGGCCATATTCTTCTACATCCTGACGAAAAGAGGCATAACTGGTAATCATCACCTGATGTTTTTCAGCTATTAGATTATCCCGAAGAGGCTTGGGCCCATAGACAACTGCTATATCCAAATGTGGAGCAAACTTGCCAAATTCATCCTGCCAGTTGTAAACCAGGCTTGACGGTGCCAAGATCAAAGCATTTTTAGACTCTCTTAATACTGCCGTCAAAAAAGCAATAGTTTGCAAGGTTTTCCCAAGCCCCATATCATCAGCTAGTATCCCTCCAAAGCCATAATGATTAAGCATGCTGAGCCATTTCACTCCCAGCTCTTGATAATCTCTCAATTCAGCTTCAACCTGTAGGGATGGTAGTTGAAATTCTTCTGGGTGTCTCAGATCATAAGCTAACTGCCGAAATCCCTCTGAGAAAGAAACATTTTCTTGATCCTCTAGGATATCTGTCAGCTGAAGGGCAGCCAAACGGTTAGTCCTTATCAGACCCCCCTTTAACTTTTTGGCCCTTAACTTTTGCAGGGTTTGACTAACTCTCTTAGTCTCTTCGTCAAAAACCAATACCTTGCCCGATTGACTGACAAAATAATCACGAGATTCAAATAGAGCAGATAAGGCATCATCCACTTCCGCTGGGTCAATATTGGCAAAATCAAAACCAATTTCCAACAGGCTTCCTTTTGTTTCAATAGCGATCTTCGGTTTTTCTACCTGATAAAGAGCTAATAAACTAGGGCTAATCTTTACTCTTCCTAAGGAGCGGAACTTTTCCATGGTATGAGTAAAGAAAGTATAGACATCCTGAGGCAGTAAAGCAGGTCTACGACTTTCAAATTCTGCTTCAAATCCTGCCTGTAGTAAAGTTTGAAACACCTTTTGTTCCATTCTGAAATCGCTGGCAAAAGGAAGGCTATCTAGTTCTTCTTGGCTAGCTACAGTTAGAGATTCGTAGGCAAAGACAAGCTTAGCTTCAATCTCACCTGAAGCCAGCAGGTCAAAAGAAAAACGAGGCTGAAACTCATGAATCATGAGTTCTTTAGGTGCTGATAAACTACCCATTTTCTTGAATTCTAACAGACTAGTAGCCAACTTACCTTGATCGGAACTATCAAATTGCAGACGTTTTCTCCTATCTGAATCCAAAGGCAAATCTCTCAGGGCAGCCAGTATACGTTGCTGCTGATGGTTGAGTTGAAAGAAGGTATCTCCATAAAATAGGAATTCACCATTGTATAAAAGTTTATAGTACTGCTCAGAAATCACAAGCTCTAAGTAATCAGCAGACTCCTCTAGTTCAAAGGAGAAAATGCCCGCATCTTCATGCAAATCTTGGAAAAAGACCTGCTGGAAATCAAAAACGCTATATGCCAAATGGAAACTGTTTAACTCCATCAAGCGTGTCACTCCCTCTTCGAGCAAAGAAGCAGGAAAGGCTATATGTCGGCCAGCATTTTGAAAAATCAAAGAATCATCCTTAGTCGTCAAGAATCCCCGTAAGAACATTAATAGGTCTTGACTAGGTCTGTCAAATTCCTCAAAACGAAGGGGTTCAAAGTAGCTTTTACCAATCTGGTAAGGAGCTTCTTTTTGGATAGTTTGTAAAAAAGCGCGAATATCCCTTACCACATAAGATTTCTCATCTGGTAAACGACTGAGACGCAAAGTCCACAAAAATTCTCCTGTATAAGCATCTTCTTGTCCAACTGCTGATAATTGGTACTTAGGATTTTCTTGATCCCTGGGTAAAATCTTATCTAAAAAGAGACTCCCAAATGAAACCTTTCCTTGTGTCTCTTGCTGACTCGTTTCCTCCAACTCCAACTTAGCCAATACTTCCTTTCCTTCTGCATCATTTTTTAGGAAATACTCTAGTCCAGCTAAATGGGCGCAATATTGTTTTTTCTGGAAAAATTCACAAGAACAGAACACAGCATCATCAGCCAAACTGTATCTCAAATTATAGTCTGAAACTCGACTATAGATAATACGATTTTTGACTTCACTAATGCTGATTTGACCTTTTTCATAAAAGCTTATTCCCTCGGTTCGAATTTTCCCTGGAATTAATTTCGCCATACTTACCACCTTATGTTTATCTCTCCATTATACCATAGTTTTCAGGCAAAGAAAAAAGTAAGCCTTTTTGCTTACTTCTTTTGTTCTAAACAGTTTAATAATCAAACCGATTCTTGATTCTTATTTTTGCTTATTTGATGGCCAAAGCCTTGATAAATAGTTGCGAGATCCAAAGACTCTATTCAAAATACTATTCCTTGAGTACTGTCCTAGCTTGATCAGCAAAATCTATCTTTGATACTCAGGCACCCCCCAAAAAATGTAAGGGTCAAAATTAATGTTCTACTAAGAAAGCCATGAACCATAAAACTAGAGGAGCTCTGCCCCTATTTTCTCTTCCTTGCAATCAAGTGAATCGGAGTTCCTTCAAAGACAAAGGCCTTGCGGATTTGATTTTCCAAGAAACGTAGGTAAGAGAAGTGCATGAGCTCCTCTTCATTGACAAAGATGACAAAGGTTGGCGGTTTGGTTGCTACTTGGGTCGCATAGAAAATCTTGAGACGTTTGCCCTTGTCAGTCGGTGTCGGATTAATCGCGATGGCATCCATGATAACATCATTGAGCACCGCTGATGGAATACGGGTATTCTGACTCTGACTGATTTGCTTAATCATGTCCGGCAGCTTATGGAGACGCTGCTTGGTCAGAGCAGAGACAAAGATAATCGGCGCATAAGACAGATACTGGAACTGGTCTCGGATATCTGCTTCCCAGTCTTTCATGGTATGATTGTCTTTTTCAAGCGTATCCCACTTATTGACAACGATGATTATTCCTTTTCCTGCTTCATGGGCAAAGCCAGCGATTCGCTTGTCATACTCACGAATTCCTTCTTCGGCATTAAGCACCATCAAAACGACATCTGAGCGATCAATGGCCCGCATAGCCCGCATGACAGAGTATTTCTCTGTGTTTTCATAGACCTTTCCAGACTTGCGCATACCAGCTGTGTCAATCATGGTAAATTCCTGACCTTCACTGTCCGTAAAGACCGTATCAATAGCGTCACGCGTAGTACCGGCAACAGGACTGGCAATAACACGCTCCTCGCCCAAGATGGCATTGATCAAGCTAGACTTTCCGACATTAGGACGACCAATCAGACTAAACTTAATCATATCAGGATTTTCTGCCACTTCTTCATTTGGAAGATTTTCAACGATGGCGTCAAGAACATCTCCAGTACCAATCCCGTGGACTGAAGAAACCGGGAATGGATCGCCCAAGCCCAGCGCATAGAAATCAAAAATCTCATTGCGCATTTCGGGGTTATCCACCTTGTTGACCGCTAAAACAATCGGCTTATGGGTCTTGTAAAGCATGCGAGCCACATACTCGTCTGCATCTGTAATACCTTCCTTGCCAGATACGACAAAAACGATGACATCTGCTTCGTCCATGGCGATCTCAGCCTGGTGTTTGATTTGTTCCATAAAAGGCGCGTCAACATCGTCTATTCCGCCCGTATCAATAATACTAAACTTACGATTAAGCCAGTCTGCTGTCGCATAGATTCGGTCGCGGGTCACCCCTTCGACATCTTCCACAATGGAAATCCGCTCACCGGCAATCCGATTGAAAAGCGTTGACTTGCCGACATTGGGACGGCCGACAATGGCAATAGTTGGTAAGGCCATGTTTTTCCTCTTTCATTCTTTAGGACAGAGCCAAACTCCGTCCTATTTTTCTAATTTCTTTTCTTTGAACAGTTGATCAATAGCCTGATTAGGCTCCTGACCAAATTGAGCAGCTAGGCGCTGACTCCAGGTTTCCTTAGCTCGCTCGCCGGCATATTCAGTCTGCACGCGGTCATAGGCTTGAATAGTTGAACAATCCTGTTCACGATATTCTTCCTCAAAGACCACTGCTTCATAAGGCAAACGTGGCTTGACTGCATGGTTCTGGTTAGGAGTTCCCAGAGCAATCCCAAAAACTGGGTAAGTGTAGTCTGGTAGTTTGAAAAGCTCTGCTATTTGACTGGCAGCATAACGAACCAGCCCAATAATTACTCCGCCGTAGCCCAAACTTTCAGCTGCTAAGAGAGTATTTTGCCCTGCCAAAGCAGCATCTACTGAGCTAATCAGGAGATTCTCTGTCCCCTCAGGGTAAAATTTCTCCGTATGCATGTGAACGCCATTTTGAGCTCGATTGAGGTCGCCAACAAAAAGCAAGAAGGCCGAAGACTGCCGAATGGCTTCTTGGGGGACCAAGTCAAAGAGGGCTTCTTTTTTCTTTTTGCTTCGCACCACAATGATAGAGTATGACTGGAAATTCTTCCAACTGGAAGCAGCCCGTCCAGCATCAATGATGGCACGTAATTCCTTATCCGAAATCTGCTCCTCCGTAAAGCGGCGAACAGACGTGTGAGCCTTCATCAAGTTAATCGTTTCATTCATCGGCGGTTCTCTCCTTCTAGGCGTACCTCCTGAGCCAGAAACTTAATCCGCTCCATAACCCGCTTGGCCTGCCAAGTCTCATCACCATTCTTAGAGCTGGCAAAGTGACGCTCTAAATCCGCAAAACTAAAGTTAGAAGTAAAGAAAGTTGGCAGATTTTCCTGCATACGGTGCTGGAGAATGACCTGCAAAATCTCATCCCTCATCCAAGGGCTAGATTGCTCAGCACCGATATCGTCCAAAATCAGCACTTGAGCTGTCTTGACCTGGTCAATCTTCTCCTTGACCAAGCCAGAGCTGATCGCATTCTTAACATCCAAAACAAAGCTCGGATAGTGGAGCAAAGTCGTTGAAACACTGCGTTTTTCTGACAAATCATGCGCCAGAGCAGCCATCATGTAGCTCTTGCCGACCCCAAAATCCCCATAGAGATAAACAGCTTTCTGATAATGAGGAAACTTAGCAACAAAGTCGCTCAACAGTACAAAAGCCTTGCGGCGACCAACATCGTCTATATAAACCTGAGCTAGACTAGCTTCCTTGAGGCTACTAGGCAGATTGATCAGGTTAAGTCTACTCTTAATCGCTTCATTCTTTTGCTGCTCGACTAGCTCTGGAGTCTCCTCGTAGGAAACATCCGCATAGCCTGCATTTTTAATCAAAATTGGCTTATAGCCCTTGGCAATATAGGCTTCATCTCCCAGCAAAAATCGATTCCGCTCACTGATGTATTGATTAAACTTCGAGATGCTGCGGGAAATTTCAGATTGACTGAGTTTTTCTTGCTTAATAAATGCTGCCACATCAGGATCTTCTACGATTTGACGGACTAACTCCTCATAGTTGAATTGGCGGGCAGGATTTTTATGTGAAAGGGTCTCTCCAATCTTTTCCATCTAGTCACCTCCTTGTTCTATCTTAGCAAGCTGACGACGTTTCAGTTCTTCTAACTCCGCCTGCTCCTCTGCACTTGTTTCATTTTTATAATCTGGCTGGCTCCATTCAGGAACATTGCTTTTAGCAACTGTCTGGCTAGATTTAACTGGTCTACTCTGGCTTTGCTGGTTGCGCTCGCGGATTTTCAGAACAGCTTCCTCAGCACTAGTCACCTTTTGATAGGCAAAATCATTGGCGACTTTTAGAGCGTACTTCTCATTCAGATTGGCTGAATCAACCTTATTTAAAGTCAGAAGCAAGACAATATTGATGACCTCATCTAAAAGGCCTAACTTAGCCAAGTCCAACAAAAGTTGTCTTTCTGATTGGGTAATCGTCGCCTGACGCTTTTTTTTAAGCTCTGCTAAGAAAAGCATTGGCACCTTACTCTTGGCAGCGCGGATTATGATTTGTTCATCCTGAGTAAATTTCTCATTGACACGTTTTTGAGCCAATTTTTGCTTCATACGCTCGACAGAAATAACATGAGAAATCGCTGTTTCTCTAGCCAATACATAAGTTTCATACCAAGTCCAGTTTTGTTGCTCAGCAATGGCAAACAAATCTAGTAAATCTTCTTTTTCATCAGCAAAACGTAAATTTTCCTGAGCCATTCTTCGCTTAAAGTTGGTCAGATCAAAGTCTGCTTGCTTCTTCTTAACCACTCCAATTTCATCTTCCACATCAAAGACTGTCGATAATTTCCTGGCCAAAGGTTGCCCCTGAGGCTGACTTCCCATTAAAGCTTCAACAGCCGTTTCACCAATTTTCTTTTCTAAAAGCCGTTTATAAACGTGATGCTGGAAAAATTCATCCGCTGAAAGCAAACTGAAAAGTTTGATCTGATAAGTCGACTCTCCTTGATAGAGTTCTAGCAAGTTCATGGCACTTAAGCGTTCAAAGCTCGTCTTTAAGACTTCCATTCCCATATTCAGATGATTCAAAATATGGCCAAAGGTATAAGCCTGATGACCGTCGTCCCAAAAAGCCAGACAGTACAGATAGAGACTGACTGCTTCTCGACCAATAATCGGCAGATAAAGACGGATCAGATTGTTTGTATCTTGACTAACCAGATTGTTTTTCATATAAGAAAACTGATCGTTTGGCCTCATCTATTCTTCTCTCTTCTTTTTTACACCCTTAGTAATTTGCTGGAGCAGACTTTCTAATTCACCAACATCTTTAAAACTTCGATAAACACTGGCAAAGCGAACATAGGTAATCTCATCTAATTCAGCTAGTTCATCCATAACAAGATTCCCGATAAAGTCACTGCTAATTTCATTCTCACTGCTACTTCGTACTTTCTGCTCAATGCGATTAACCAAAGCTTCAATCTCATCGCTTGAAACCGGACGCTTCTGAGCTGAGCGAATAATACCATTAAAAATCTTGTCTCTTGAAAATTGCTCCCTAGTCCCATCTTTTTTGACAACGACTAGGGTTCTTTCTTCTACCCGTTCATAAGTTGTAAATCGATGCTGGCAATCTTCGCATTCACGACGGCGACGAATAGTATTTCCATCCTCAGCTTGACGGCTATCAATAACACTGGATTTGCTCCCGCCACATTTTGGACAACGCATACGATTTCCTCCTCAAATCTTAATACTCTATTTTACCATAATTTTGCCCATAACAAAAGTAAGGCAAATCTAAATCAGTACACAGAACTATTAAAAGTATTTCTCCTATATTTCATACTTAAAAAAGAGACCGACATCCCTTCAATAGATTTGATTGGAATGTTAAACCCACCTAGCATATTAAAAAATGGAGGGTGGGATAAATATGAGTAACAGCAATTTAAAATCATTTGATAATTTCTCCCAAGAAGATATTCTCTTATACAAAAAAGTTCCAAGTTGAACTGAAACTCAAAAGTTAGGTTTTTAAACTAACCTCGCTAGTACAGTTCATTTAACTTGGAACTTTTTTTCTAAAATTTTGCCTCTACTTCTAAACCGAAATGGTCACTGACAACAGGGGTTCCCTTTCCGTCAAAGACCACAGCAGAGCTTTCAATTTGGATACCTTGGCTGGTAAAGATATAATCAATCTTCAGAGCGTCTTGGTTGCCATCCCAGCCAGCAATTTCGCCTTCAACTGTTGCCCTACCACTAATCTTTTGAGCAACCTTATGACTATCCTGCAATTTGAGTGGGCTCTTTATAATATGCTGATATCCTTCGTAATCGACAGGATTATTAAAGTCACCCATGAGAACCAGAGGAGTTTCGACCTTTAGAAGCTCTTCTTCAAGCTTTGACCACTCTCCTTGTAAGCCCTTGTCCCACCAAGATAGATGACAAGAGGCGATAGTCATCAATTGACCCTCTACCTCAGTCTCCGCTAACAAGACCTTGCGAGTGTGGTAATCCCTAGGATCATTCACTTCTGAGACCAAAACTTCTCTAGGAGCTATCGGTTTTCTGGACAAGATTGCCACACCTTCATTGTAAATGTCAAAACCGATATGATTATAAGCCCAAGACCAATGGTAGTCCAGTCCTGCTTTTGCCAATTTTTCTACTAGACAAAGGGCAAAGTGATCCTGATGAATCGCAATCGCTCCTTCAACAGCATGATAGAAAGGAGCCTGAACAACCTGTTCAGACTCCATTAATTGATTGACTTCCTGCAGGCAAATGACATCATATTTTTCTTGAAGAATACGTTCTGCAAGCTGATTTAGCTTGGTTTCTTGCTCTTCTTCCATCCAACTATGAGTATTTAATGTCAGGAATTTCGCCATGATTTCTCTTTTCTATTTTACAATTCAACCTTGGCAACAACTGTCTTAGCAGATGCTTGACCAAGTTTTTCTACAGTCACAGACTTAATAGCCGCCGCGTTTGTGAAGACAACAACTGTTGAAGTTTCACGACCAGCTGCCTTGATAGCTTCCAAATCAGCTGTCACAAGTAAATCACCTGCAGCAACCTTTTGACCTTCTGAAACATGAACTTCAAATGGTTGACCTTCTAAGCTGACAGTATCTAAGCCGATGTGAACCAATACTTCCAAGCCATTTTCTGTCAAAAGACCTAAAGCATGTTTCGTAGGGAATACGCTTGTTACAGTACCTGAAACAGGTGAGTAAATCTTACCATTTTCTGGCTCAACAGCAAATCCATCTCCCATCATCTTTTGTGAGAATACTGGATCTTTAACATCATCAATTGCGATGACTTGACCATCTGCAACAGTTTCTACTTCTTCTGTTACACCTTTGTAAGCAACTTCAGTAGCTGCTGATTCTGCTTTTTGGCTAGGAAGAGTTTCAGGAATCACTTCACCAGAATCCAGCAAGTCTTGGATATCAGATTTAAGAACGTCAGCTTTTGGTCCATAGATAGCCTGAACACCTTGACCTTTCATAACCAAGCCCATAGCGCCTTCAGCTTTCCATTGCTCTTCAGTTCCAACTTTTTCAGCGTCCTTGACAGTCACACGCAAACGAGTCATACATGCATCTACATCAACGATATTAGCACGACCACCTAGCAAATTGATAACATTGACTGCTTGAGATGCTTCTGCAACTTTGCCACTGCCAGCTTCTGATGAAGAAGCTTCATCTGATCCATCTGCAGTTTCATAGTTACCATTACGTCCTGGAGTCGCATAGTTGAATTTCTTAATCATGAAGTTTGCAATGAAGTACATGATGACTCCAAAGAGGATCGTTACCCAAATGAAGTTAATGATATCCATTCCCAAACCAGCATTGATTGCCAATGGAGTACGAGTTAAGAATTCGATAGAACCGAATGAGTGTACACGAAGGTTGACGATATCAGCCATTGCAAAAGCAGCACCCTGAACAACTGAGTAAATCAGGTAAAGAGGAGTTGCTACAAACATGAACATGTACTCGATTGGCTCAGTAACGCCAGTCAAGAAGGTTGCCAATGCAGTCGCAATCATCATACCTTTATATTTGTGCTTCTTGTCAGCATCTACATTGCGGTAGATAGCTGCAGCTACCCCCATCAAAATACCAAATGAACCAATCATTTGTCCAACTTTAAAGCGGGCTGGATGGTATGCTTCAAGTAATTGATTGTAGCTTGCCATATTTGAACCTTTAAGGTTAACAAGGTCAGTTACCCAAGCAAGCCAAAGTGGGTCTTGTCCGAATACTTGTGTACCTTTTGCTGCACCAGTTAACACTTCATATGTTCCACCAAGAGCAGTATAGTTCATTGGGATTGTCAACATATGGTGCAATCCAAATGGAAGCAAGAGACGTTCCAAAGTACCATATAAGAATGGTGCAAGAACTGGCGCAGTATCTTGTGAATTAGCAATCCAAATACCAAAGTTATTGATTCCAGTTTGGATAACTGGCCATACAAATGAAAGTACAATCGCAACAATCGCAGAACGCAAAATTACAACAAATGGAACAAAACGTTTCCCGTTAAAGAATGAAAGTGCATCTGGCAATTTACGGAAGTTATAGTATTTGTTGTAAGCAGTTGCTCCAACAAAACCAGCGATAATTCCGACAAATACCCCCATGTTTAGGGCAGGCGATTCTAAAACGCTGATAAAATAATCAGAAACCTTAATTGTTCCACCTAAAAGAGTGTGAACAGTTGCATCAGGATTTTTTAACATGTCACCAGAAACACCAAATATCACACCAGTGATACGGTTAATCAGGATAAAAGATAGACCTGCTGCAAAGGCACCACCGGCACGCTCTTTAGCCCAACTTCCCCCAATTGCAAGAGCAAAGAGTACATGGAGGTTCCCAATAACACCCCAACCAATTTGCTCTAAAACGCCACCTGTCGTTACCAACACACCAAAATTAGGATTAATCATTGGAAGCGACTTACCAATACTAATCATTAGACCAGCTGCGGGCATAACCGCAACAACCACCATTAAAGCTTTACCGAATTTCTGCCAAAATTCAAAGCTAAAAATGTTCTTGAATGAATTTTTCATCATCCAGACCTCCTTCTTTTTTACAAACTTCTATATGAAATCGTTTGCATTGCACACTACTATTTTATCACTTTTTTTAATTTTGTAAAGGGTTTTCATAAAAAAATTTTTATTTTTTATGATTTCCTCTTTTATTCTCTCTTTTCCCACCTTCATTTTCACTAACCTGCAAAAAAGTTGATTTATCAGGCTCTTTAAAACTCAAACTCAACATAATAATATAGATCCCGTTTTTGAATTATCTTCTTTCTTGTTTTTTAATAGGTAAGATCAGTCTATACATTTTAAGCAAACGATTGCGTTTCTCTGGCTAATTTTGACTAAAACTCAAATAAAAAACTCTAATTCTTTGAGAATTAGAGTTTTTTAATAAATCAACCCTGCATGGAATAACCAATTCCACGAACAGTTTTAATATAACTTTCTTGTCCAGGAAGATCGATTTTACTGCGGAGGTAACGAATATATACATCCACTATATTGGTCTCAGATGCACTTTCATACTTCCACACTCGGTCTAACAGTTGCTCACGGCTCATCACCTTATTACTGCTCATTAGAGTCACTAGTAAATCGTACTCTCGTCTCGTCAAAGCAATAATTTCTTCCCCTCGATAAACCGTATGATTTTTCAAATCAACCCGCAGATTACGATAAGCGGTAGGAACTTTTAACTGGCTACATTTCTGATCAATAAAATCTCGTCCACGAAAAATAGCAGAAATTTTATCAACCAGGTCACTAATAATAAAGGGTTTTACCATATAAGAAACTGCAAATTGCTGAATCTCTTCAGCTGAATCCGCAATTTCATCTCGACTCACCATTACAATGATAACTGCAGCTGGTTTTAATAAACTTAATTGTTGAGCAAAGGCGAAGGCTGTTCCATCAGCCAATTGATTATTTAGTAAAAGTAAATCATAATCGTTTTCCTTTGCTAGAGCTAGTCCCTTTTGTCCTGTTTCCGCTAGGTCTACTTGATAACTTTCCTTTTGTAATTCCAACATGATAAATCGTGCTAGATTCTTTTCATTTTCAACTAATAAAATCCGCTTCGCCATTGACCCATCGTCCTATTTTTCGTCGTACCAAGAATAGTGGAAAGTACCTTCTTTATCTTTACGCTGATATGTGTGTGCTCCAAAGTAGTCACGTTGTGCTTGGATCAAGTTAGCGGGTAGATCAGCTGAACGATAGCTATCAAAGTAAGTAATGGCTGCTGAGAAAGTTGGCACTGGTACACCAGCTTGAACAGCAAGAGCTACGATATCACGCACAGATTGTTGATATTTAGCAGTTACATCAAGGAAGTATTCATCCAAAAGCAAGTTAGCTAAGTCAGCATCACGGTTATAAGCATCTGTAATCTTTTGCAAGAAACGTGAACGGATGATACAGCCATCACGCCAGATAGAAGCGATATCCGCAAACGGTAGGTTCCAATTGTTTTCACGAGAAGCCACACGCAATTGCGCAAAACCTTGTGCATAAGAAATAATTTTTGAGAAGTAAAGAGCTTGACGGATCTTTTCGATCAACTCAGCCTTATCTCCTTCAAATTTGAAGGCGGCTGGTTTTGGAAGTACTTTGCTGGCGTGTACACGTTCTTCTTTGTAAGCTGAAATATAGCGGGCAAACACAGACTCAGTAATGAGTGACAATGGCACGCCTAAGTCAAGTGCTGATTGGCTAGTCCATTTACCAGTTCCCTTGTTACCTGCAGCATCAAGGATATAGTCTACGATTGGTCCTTCTTGGCCTTCATCGTCTTTACGGCTCAAGATATCAGCTGTGATTTCGATCAAGTAGCTATCAAGCTCGCCCTTGTTCCACTCAGTGAAGATTTCAGCCATGTCTTCTGCAGAAAGTCCGAGCAAATGTTGCATGAGGTCATAGCTTTCTGCGATTAATTGCATATCACCATACTCGATACCGTTGTGGACCATTTTCACATAGTGACCCGCTCCATCAGGACCGATGTAAGTCACACATGGTTTGCCATCTTCTGGTGCTTTAGCAGAGATTTCTTCGAGAACATCTGCTACCAATTCATAAGCTTCTTTTTGTCCACCAGGCATGATAGAAGGACCTTCGAGGGCACCTTTTTCACCACCAGAGACACCTGTACCGATAAAGTTGATGCCTGAGTTTGCTAACTCTTCGTTACGACGGATAGTATCTTTATAGAAAGTGTTTCCTCCGTCAATTAAGATATCGCCTTTATCCAAGTGTGGAAGAAGGGCTTGGATGGTTGCATCTGTACCAGGTCCAGCTTGAACCATCAGCATGATACGACGAGGTTTTTCGATTGAATTTACAAAGCTTTCAACGTCATAGCTTGGCACAAAGTTCTTTTCTGGATGGCAAGCAATTACGTCTTCTGTTTTGTTTGCTGAACGATTGTAGATGGCTACTGTATAGCCACGAGATTCAATATTGAGAGCAAGGTTACGACCCATAACGGCCATACCAACAACACCAAAATTTGCTTTAGTCATTTTTTTCTCCTATAGTTAGTTTGTTTTATTTTATCATGTTTAAGCTATAAAATAAAGAATTTATCTTGAAATGTTCGAAGAAGAAAATCCCCTGGGTAAAAATAGGATGAAGGCGAGCCTCATCCTAATCATTTTTTATTTCTTGTCATCAGTCGTAATTTCTTTAGCTTCAATCACTGGCTGTTCATCTTGTTTAAGCTTATTGACAGTCATATTAACACCAAGAGCGCCTGCTAGGAGTTGGCGGATATCGAAGCCTGCACCTTGCGATACTTGGTCAATACTCTGCATGATATCACCAACCATCTTAGAAGCATTGCCTTCACCATACATGGTGATTTTGTCCACTTTAGTAAGCGGCTCTGCTACAGCACGGGCAATTTCTGGCAGTTTGTCTACAATCATCTCAGTAATGGCAGCTTCCTGCATCTTCTTCATAGCTTCTGCTTTTTTATCCAAACCTTGAGCCTCTGCTTCTAGCTTAAGACGAATAGCCTCAGCTTCAGCACGTCCTTTGGCTTCAATGGCTTCAGCTTCTTGCAATTGTGCAAATTTTTCAGCCTCGGCTTGAGCCTTGCGAGCTTCTGCTTCTTTTTGAGTTTCAAAAAGTTCTGCTTCAGCTTGACGTTGACGCTCAATCAATTGTGCTTCCGCTGCTTGTTGACGAGAGTATTTTTCTGCCTCAGCCTGTTTGCGGATGTTAGCATCGAGTTCTTGCTCACGAACCTTAACTTCACGTTCCTTGACTTCAGCTTCTTTCTCTTGCTTCATGATATTAGCTTCAGCAGCCACGCGCTCTTGCTCACGACGTTGAATTTCTGCCTCGATCCCTTTAGCTGCATCAGCCTTAGCTTGCGCAATATCCGCTTCCTGCTTGAGAGCTGCTTGCTTCAGTTTCAACTCATTTTGCTTTTGAGCAATTTCCAAGTCAGCTGCTACCCGCTTGTCGTTAGCCAATTTGTCTTGCTCAGCTTCTACTTCCTTGCGCTCACGTTCCGCTTTGGCCTTTGCAATTAAGGCATCTTTTTTGATGGTTTCGACATTTTCAATACCGAGATTATCAATCACGCCACCTTCATCTGAAAAAGATTGGACAGTGAAAGCGATGACTTCCAAGCCCATTTTAGCCAAATCAGGAGCTACGTTATCCTGCACTTTTGAGGCAAATTCCTGACGGTCATTGACCATCTTGCGTAATTCCATCTGACCGATTACTTCACGAAGATTTCCTTCCAAGACATCTTGAACAGAGTTAGAAATATCAGTTGTATTCCAATTAAGGAAGTTTTCTGCCGCGCGAGCAATCATTTCGTCAGTCGTTCCGATTTTCAGCTTAACTGCTGCATCAGCACGAACATTAATGAAGTCTAGAGTTGGCACCGCCTCAGACGTACGAACATCTGTTGAGAACTGCTCAATATCCAGATAAGAGCGCTGTTCAACAAATGGAATCATAAATCCAGCCTTACCTCGCAAATGGCGTTGTTTGCGAAGGCCTGTGATGACGACTACTTCGTTAGGGCGAGCATTGACATATCCCTTAGCCAAAAGAACAAGTACAATAACTAAAATAATTGCACCAAGGATTAGCCAAGTTGGAAAGAAAAATGTATCCATAATAACTCCTTTTTCGACAAGAAAGCTTGTCCAATTTATTTTATTATCTTAGTATACCAGATTATTCTTTAATTCCTATTTTTTCTAGAAAATTTTATCCCTCATTCATCAAAAAGACCTTGTAAACCTGCAAATGGACTATTCTCTTCTTTTTTATCCGCTTGGTATTTCTGATAATCATCCTCTGTCATAACCTGCCAATCTCTTCCTGTTGGCAAGTCTGAGCCAGCCTCTTCAGCAGCTGTCAAAACTTTTAGGGGAATATTCAAAAGAATATTGTCCGCTACACTTTCTGCAACATTTATCTCACCATTTTCAATGGGAAGCACCAGATCCTGATCAATCATTTCCCGCGAAGCAACTTGTCCATCTTCCATGAAAATTTCATTAACCAGATAAGACTCTTTCCTCTCTACGGGTTCCATACTGCGACTAGAAGCCAATGTAATGGTATAAGAAAGTTCATAATCTAAGAAATAGAGTCCATCCTCATACTGGGCTCTACCACTAGCAACAATATCCTGAACATCTAAAATCTCAGCATTGCGTTCTTTTAATTCTTCAGCCAAGTCTAGCTTCTTTTCAAAAGCCAAACCATCTGGATTTTTGCGAATTTCTTGTATATTTAACATAAGTTCCTCTTTGTTTTTTTCTTTTATTATATCATGTTTAGGCGCTCTGCTGTTGTTGAAAATTATTTTGTTATAATAAATTGTAAGGAGGGAAGACAATGACACTACTAGGACAAGTTTTTAGGTTTTTTCGAGAGGCAAGGCACATCTCTTTATCTGAAGCCACTGGCGGAGAATTCTCCAAGTCCATGCTTTCCCGATTTGAAAATGGGCAGAGCGAGCTATCAGCTCAGAAACTTTTCAGCGCTCTCAGCGCTATCCACACAGAAACAGAAGAATTCACAGTTGCAGCTGGCATCCAGGATCATCATTCTCACAAGGAACTCCTAAGTCACATTCAAGATCTACTCCAAGCTAATCAGCATGACTTATTAGAAGAACTCTATCTAGAGAAGAAAAAAATTAGTCAAAATTCTAAAGAGGCAAATGATTGGGTTGAGCGCTTGATTGTAAAGGCCTACCTCTGTGCCCTCAAGGAATCTGAAAAAGCTAGTCCAGACGAGCTAGATTTCCTCCATGATTATCTCTTTTCAGTTGATATTTGGGGTCGCTATGAACTGAAGCTTTTTTCTATCTGCACTCCGGTTTTATCTCTAGACTTGTTTTCCCAATACACCAAAGAAATCCTCTCAAGAAATGATTTTACAGCCTTATTTGCCAACAATCGCAACACCTTGCATACCACTTTTTTAAATGGCTATCTTCTAGCCATCAGTCAGGAAGATATCACCCATGCAGACTTTTTCCAACAAGTCATTGAGCGACACTTTTATGAAGAAAATGAGACTTACTTTCGAATTGTCTACCTCTTTGCTCAGGGAGAGTTAGCTTGTTTGAAAGGACAAAAGAAAGAAGGGCTCGCCCAGATGGAAAAGGCAGTTGATATCTTCCATATCTTAGACTGCCAGCATAGCGCTGATTACTACCAAGAAGCTCTTGAAGCTGCTTTTCAAAAATATGGTAAATAAAACGAACCTCCACTTTTAAACTCGACGATTTTGAGTTAAAAAGTGGAGATTTTTTGATACTAGACGATCTCTAGCTTACTAATTTCAACAATTTCCACAAATTCGTTGAATATATGCGATATTTCCTGCAGCTTAGTTCTTCTAGTTTATACTAAAAGCAGAAAAAGCTCTCGCAAGTCACTTTTAGAACCTGACCACTTACCTAGGAGACTTGACCACTTGCGGAAAAGCTATTGAAATCAAGACTTTTCCTGCTATAATCAAAACTATCAAGGCCTTGTAGTTATTGACTATTTTTGAAAAATCTTTCAACCCATTCATTACTAAAGGAGATTTTTATGAAACTTGCCTTACGGAATAAATTATTTTCTTTTATTAGCCTCTCCCGAATCTTCAACACCCTGGGAGCGTCTATTTTCAATATTGTTTTTGTTGTATTTGCCTCCAGCATGCCTAGCCCCAAGTTTGCTATTGCTGTGGCTAATTTTATCGTCCTGGTTCCGACTTTCTTTACTATCTTCGTCGGCATCAAAGCAGATAAGACCATCCATAAAGCTCGCTGGCTGATTTATTTCGGTTATGTGCAAGCCCTGCTATTTGTTCTTGTCGCCTTTATGACTCGCTCCAGCTCTTATCTAGCTTTTTCAGTTGTCTGCTTCATGAATATTCTTTCTGATATTATCAGCGACTATCGAAGTGGCCTGCAAATGCCAATTTTGAAAAAGAACATTCCCGAGCAAGATCTAATGGAGGCCTTCTCCTTTACCCAGCTTATCAGTTTTCTTTGTGGCTTAGCCGGACAAGCCTTAGGAGTTTGGCTCTTAGCGATCAGCCAGCAAAACTTTTTCCTAGTCGCTTTAATCAATTCTTTAACCTTCCTACTCTCCTCTACTACCCTCTATCTAGTCCGACGACGATTGACCCATGATCCAGTAACCATTTCTGAGAATAAACCTCCTCTCAAGGAAGAACTGAAAAAAATGTATACATCTTCCAAACTCATCTTTGAGCAGGAGGGCTCTAACAACTTTCTCAAGTTGCTGGCTCAAATCTTGGTCATTAACGCTATGGCAGGTTCTCTTATAGCACTTTATAATCTCTATTTGCTAGACAACCCCATCTTTCATCTATCTTTTAGCCAGTCGCTCTTGATTCTTCAGACGACGCTTGTCCTAGCTATGATCATTGCTAGTTTGACTCCCAACGATTACTTCAGCCGTCTATCACTAAATCAGCTCATCATCTGGGCCGCTGTTATGATGATTCTGCTTGCTATCAGCAACTTCTTACATCTGCCCGTTTTCGTCGGTATTACTTTTGGATTTTTTCTTGCTTATGCTTCCGGCAAGATCAATCCCAAAATCAACACCCTCTTGCTAAGTAAGCTACCTTCCGATGTTCTCGCTCAGACTTCCAGCTTTCTGAGTTTGCTCTTCTCCTTCTCCGTTCCTCTGGGAACTATGATTTTCTCAAGTCTAGCTCTTTGGAATATGAATGCTAGCTGGCTAATTTTCAGCTTTATCGGCGTAATTGCTCTGCTCCTATCTATTGAAAAAAAGAATGAGATAAAATAAATCCGATGAATGCAATTCTATTGACTTTGAGTTAAAAGCAGTCTTATTTTAGACAGTAAAAAACGACAACTTCCAAATAAGAAGTTATCGTTTTTTTGAGTCATGGAAAGCTAAAAGATCAAGTGTCATTTAGCTTATGCTCTTTCGTGATTAGTTTCTGCCAAAGCGTCTGCCTCTACCATTTCGGTCAAAGTACATCCAGGTTCCGTCTTCTAGACGAATCCATTTGTTGCGAACCATATCACCTGACTTCGGATCAAAGTATCGTTCAGCACCATTAACATAGACAACTTGGCCCTTGACCTGCTTACCATCTTGACCGAAGTAGAGAACCTGCTTGTTGATCGTTTGGAGACCTGTTACAGCTTTGCCGTCTTGATCAAAGTAATACCATTCATTTTTAGCGCCTTCTGCAAATTTATTGACGGCCATCTCTCCTGAGTTGGCATCAAAGTAACGGATGGATTTATCAGCCAAAGTCACTACTTGACCCTTGACTTGCTTGCCATCTTGACCGAAGTAGAGAACCTGCTTGTTGATCGTTTGGAGACCTGTTACAGCTTTGCCGTCTTGATCAAAGTAATACCATTCATTTTTAGCGCCTTCTGCAAATTTGTTGACGGCCATCTCTCCTGAATTGGCATCAAAGTAACGAATGCTCTTGTCTGCTAACGTCACTACCTGACCCTTGACCTGCTTACCATCTTGACCGAAGTAGAGAACTTGATTGTTGATTGTCTTAAGACCCGTTACAGCTTTGCCGTCTTGATCAAAGTAATACCATTCATTTTTAGCGCCTTCTGCAAATTTGTTGACGGCCATCTCTCCTGAATTGGCATCAAAGTAACGAATGCTCTTGTCTGCTAGTGTCACTACCTGACCCTTGACTTGCTTGCCATCTTGGCCAAAGTAGAGAACTTGCTTGTTAATTGTCTTAAGACCCGTTACAGCTTTGCCG